>NZ_CP150145.1:5431200-5732933 GCF_037963835.1 Paenibacillus sp. FSL H8-0332 | reverse complement strand
GCTGCTGCAGGTCGTAGCGGGTTCGCTGTTAGCCCTGGCCTTGACGTTCTTCACCAAGCCATTGTCTGAGCGGCTGCGCAATGCGCGGGGCTTCAAGGATACGGGTACCGACATTGTCGGCAGGCAAGGTCTGGTCGTTGAACCGATTGAGCCTGGCCGTTACGGGCAGGTTAAGATTGGCGGCGATACATGGAGTGCAACCTCAACAGTGGCACTAGGCAAGGGTCAACAGGTAATTGTAGTAAGAAGAAGCACTACCATTATTGAAGTAGAACGATGGGGGGATATGTACTAATGGAATTGGTGATTATCGGAATTATTATTGTTGTCGTCGTAGTATTTATCGCAATGACTATCAAGATTGTCCCGCAGCAAAGAGTTGGGGTTGTAGAGCGTCTTGGAAAATTCCACCGTCTGCTCACACCAGGTCTGAACATTCTGATTCCGGTCATTGATCAGGTGCGGGTCTATCATGACCTGCGGATTCAACAGGCGAATGTACCGCCGCAGACCGTAATCACGAAGGATAACGTACAGGTGCAGATCGATACGATTATCTTCTATCAGGTAGTAGGTCCGGAAGAAGCGACGTACGGAATCTCCGATTATGTGTATGGGGTACGGAATATCTCCACAGCTACCATGCGTCAGATTATCGGTAAGCTGGAGCTGGATGAAACCTTGTCCGGCCGTGAAAAAATCTCCTCCGACATCCGTCTCGCGCTGGATGAAGCGACAGAGAAGTGGGGCGTGCGCATTGAGCGGGTCGAAGTTATCGATATCAAGCCGCCGCTCGATATCCAGGAAGCCATGGACAAACAGATGAAGGCCGAACGTAGCAAGCGTGCGATTGTACTGGAGGCGGAAGCTGCCAAGCAGGATATGATCCTTCGTGCTGAAGGGGATAAGCAGAGTAAGATCCTGAAGGCGGAAGGGGATAAGGAAGCCCGCATCCGTCAGGCGGAAGGTCTCGGTCAGGCGCAGGAGCTGGAAGCCCTCGGCCAGGCCAAGGCGATCGAAGCAGTGGCGATGGCCGAGAAGGCCCGGATTGCCATGATTGCCAGCGCAGGACTGGATGAAAAAGTACTGGCTTATCAGTCCTTTGAAGCTTTGACAGACATCTCCAAGGGACCTGCGAACAAAATATTCCTGCCGACCAGTGCGGTGGAGACGCTGGGCAGCCTGGGAGCCATCGCCGAAGTATTCAAGGCTAGCAAAGAAGGCAAATAAGCGTAAGACAATTTACAATTCTTGCAGTTTCCGTTACAGTTAATAGCACAATCAGGCCGAGGCTTAGCAGGTACTCCGTACCTCTTAAGCCTTTGCTTATGAAGACTGTTTTGCCGCTGTGCAAAACTTGAAGGAGAAGATACCGTGACGCAAAAAGAAATTTCTCCGCTCGTAGAAACACTGGGGCTACAGCCCCACGTTGAAGGCGGATGGTACAAGAGACTTTGGAATGCTCCCTTTGAGATTCCCCAGGAGACGCTGGGCGAGGCTTATTCGGGCCCGCGCGCTTCAGCTTCGTCGATTTATTTCCTGCTTCATGCTGACGAGAGTTCAGACTTTCATACCGTGCTGTCCTCCGAAATCTGGCTGTATCATTCCGGCAGCCCGATTGTGCTCAGTCTGGGAGGCAACGGCGCAGAGCCGGAGAACGTAACGGAGGTTATCCTGGGTCTGGATATCGCTGCGGGCCAGCAGCCGCAGGTTGTGATTCCTCCCGGCGTATGGCAAGCCGCGCGCCCGCTAGGTGAAGAACCGGCGCTCGTCTCCTGCATCGTATCTCCGGAGTTCCACTTTGACGATTTCAAGCTGATTGACAAGAAATAAGCGGGGTTAGGTTATGGAGTACGGCCGAATAGGGGCTGTGCTCCATTTTTGATACATAGGAGGCATACAATCTTCACGATTTGGCAACCTATTCGCTATAACGGTGAACGGATTTCGCAGTTGGATGATTATGAGAGCGGGAATACGGTTAAGGAAGCTTGTTGAATTCAAATTAGGCTTGGAGGGTATCGATATGAGTGAAATGAACGCACCATTTACAGGCGGGCCTACCTTGAACGATGGCGTGACCATGCCGTGGCTGGGTCTTGGCGTATGGCAGACCAAGGATGGCGAAGAGGTTATCCGTGCGGTGAAGTCTGCGGTGGAGACGGGGTATCGCAGTATTGATACGGCTGCCGGCTATAACAATGAAGAGGGTGTGGGGCAGGCAATCCGTGAATGCGGAGTTCCCCGGGAAGAGCTGTTTATTACCACCAAGGTCCGCAACCCGGATCAAGGGTATGAATCTACCCTGAAGGCTTTTGAAGTCAGCCGCAAGAAGCTGGGCCTGGAGCAGGTGGATTTGTACTTGATCCACTGGCCGGTCGCCGGCAAATATAAAGAAACCTGGAAAGCGCTGATCCATCTGCAAAAGGAAGGGCTGGTCAAATCCATCGGGGTAAGCAATTTCCAGACGCATCATCTAGAGGACATCATCGAGGACAGCGGAGTGGTGCCGGTGGTGGATCAGGTGGAATTCCATCCGCTACTGACCCAGCGTGAATTGCTGAAATATGCACGGGCGCATGATATCCAGCTGGAAGCCTGGAGTCCGCTCATGCAGGGGAATCTGGACCTTCCACTGCTGAAGGAGCTGGCGGAGCGGTATGGCAAGACAGTAGCGCAGATTGTTCTGCGCTGGGATCTGCAGCAGGGCGTCATTACCATTCCAAAGTCGGTCCATCAGGAGCGGATCATTGAGAACGCCGGATTCTTCGACTTCACACTCAGCGATGAGGATGTTAAGGCAATCGAGGATCTCAACCAGAACCACCGCTTCGGCCCGGACCCGGATAATTTTAATTTCTAAGCTGACAGATAGAGCATTATAAGCTGTAGATGCAAAGAGCGGTCTCCCCAAGGGAGGCTGCTTTTTGCATTTGGCGGCAGTGTGGCATTTTTTTAGGACTATTCATTTAAAATTTTTATGTTATAATCGTAATTATTACGATTAATAATGGAGTTGAATGCCATCATACGATATTTGTTGCAACGTTTATTCCAGCTGGTTCCTGTGCTGCTGGGTATCTCTGGTATTACTTTTGCACTTATGCACTTAACCCACGGTGATCCTGCAGAGATTATGCTTCGTGCTGACGGTATTAAGCCTACATATGAAGCCATTGAGGCGACCAGACATACACTTGGTCTGGATGGACCTGTATATATGCAATATTTTCATTGGTTGTACCGGGTGCTTCATCTCGATTTGGGTATATCCTACAGCAGTAATCGTCCGGTGTTCACAGAGCTAATGAACCGTTTCCCGGCTACTGCGCTGTTGAGCAGCTGCTCCATATTGGCCGCAATTCTTATAGCTCTGCCTGTGGGTGTAGGATCTGCACTGTATCCGGGGAAATGGTTTGACCGGCTGGGGAGAGTATGTGCTCTGTTCAGCGTTTCCATGCCAGGTTACTGGCTAAGTTTGCTCCTGATTTATTATGGTTCAGTGAAGCTGAGGCTATTTCCTGTAATGGGAATGGATGGCCTATCCAGTGTCATTCTGCCTGCATTTACACTTGGGTTTGGAATGGCAGGGGTGTACATCCGGTTGATCCGTTCCAGTCTTCTGGACGTTCTGGGTACGCTCTACATCAAAGCGGCGAGGGCCAGGGGGCTGCAGGAATGGAGGATCATAACCATACATGCGCTTCGCAATGCACTTCTTCCGAGTCTTACCCTATTTGGGGTTAACATAGCAGGGCTGCTAGGCGGTTCTGTTATCGTTGAGACTATATTTTCCTGGCCGGGGATCGGAAAGTATGTGATTGAGGCGATTTTTGCGAAAGACTATATTGTCATTCAGGGGTATGTATTATGGATGGCTGTCGTCGTTGTCCTGATTAATTTGGCAGTAGATTCGTTACAGCTAATACTGGACCCGCGCATCAGGCTGCGTTGACGCTGTGAAAAGGAGTAAGGTGTTATGTTTCGGAGTAGCTTATTCAAGAATAACGGAGCGAAGCTGGGGGCAGGGATTGTCTTTGTGTTCATTTGCGCAGGACTCTTTGCCCCCTGGCTCTCCCCTTCCGATCCGCTGCAGATTCACATGGAGCATAAGCTGAGTATGCCTTCCTGGCAATACCCGCTCGGTACAGATCATCTGGGGCGCTGTGTGCTATCCCGTATAATCTATGGGACAAGGACAACGTTGTATTATTCGTTTATCGTTATGACTGTAGTATTTGCCATTAGCATCCCCGTTGGGTTACTGGCTGGTTACGCTGGCGGCAAGATTGATCATTGGATTATGCGGATCATTGACATCTTACTTGCTTTTCCCAGCTTAATTCTATCTCTCGCGATTACAGCCATGTTAGGCGCCAGTATGAACAATCTGTTAATCGCATTTGCAGCAGTCTGGTGGACGGGATATGCCAGAGTGATCCGCAGCCTGGTGCTTCAGATCAAGGAAAGCGGATATGTTGCAGCCGCCAAAGCGTCGGGCACTTCACATTTGCAAATTGTGCTCAGACATGTCCTGCCGATTGCGGCGCGCCCCATCCTGGTTCTGGCTTCTATGGAGGTTGGGACAATTATGCTCTCGATTGCGGGTTTGTCCTTCCTTGGTCTGGGAGCCCAGCCGCCTACACCGGAATGGGGGATTATGCTGAACGACAGCCGCGCCTATATTCAGACAGAGCCGCGGCTCATGCTCTTCCCTGGAATGGCAATCCTGCTGGCAGTTCTGGGCTTTAATCTGCTGGGGGAAGGCTTGCGCCGCACAGCGCATGATTACGATTCCCGGGAGGTGAGCATCCGGTAAATGAACAATGAATCCACCCTGCTGAAGGTCAGCCACTTATACACCAGCTTCCATACCGGAAGTCAGCAAGTCAAGGCTGTAGAGGATGTCAGTCTCGAAGTGAGGTCCCGGCAGATTGTCGCTTTGGTCGGCGAGAGCGGCAGCGGTAAAAGTGTTACGGCTATGTCTATTCTGGGACTGGTAGACCCTCCAGGCTTCATTGATGGCGGAGAAATCTGGCTTCGCGGCAACAATCTCCGGGAGTGCTCCACCCGCCAGTTAAGGAAGCTCCGGGGAACAGAAATGGCTGTTATTTTTCAAGACCCCATGAACGCGCTGAATCCGGTGCTTCCGGTTGGAAGACAGATCATGGAGACGATTATCCTGCACCGGCAAGTCACTGGACAGGAAGCAAAGCAGCTGGCCATGGAGCAGATGCAGCAAGCAGGCCTTAGCGATCCTGCGCAGCTATTTAATAAATATCCTTTTCAAATTAGCGGGGGGATGTGTCAACGGGTCATGATCGCTATAGCACTGGTGTCCGGTGCAAGCTTGCTCATTGCTGATGAGCCTACAACGGCACTGGATGTAACCATTCAAGCACAGATTCTTAAGGAGCTGGACCGGATCAGATGGGTCAATGACATGGGCATCCTGTTAATTACGCACGATCTCGGCGTTGTCGCCGAGCTTGCAGACTATGTATATGTGATGAAATCCGGAAGGATTGTGGAAGCAGGAGACGTCTTTGACATCTTTTCACATCCATCGCATCCCTATACGAAATACTTATTAGATTGCAGATAACAACTATAATATTACATCGTTTGCTGGGAGGTGGTGATCTATGAAGCTGCTGGAGGCGGTAGGTCTGAATAAAAAGTATGGAATGAAAAGGGGGTGGTTCACACCTGATGCCAGAAGTGTGCATGCAGTGAACAATCTGTCCTTCACTCTGGAGAGCGGAGAAACCCTGGGACTTGTGGGTGAAAGCGGCTGCGGGAAGAGTACCTTAGCCAGACTTTTGCTGGGACTGGAGAAACCCTCCTCCGGAAGAGTGCTGTACCGAGGTATGGATTATACAGACTGGAGCTTCAGCGAGATGCGCAAGATCCGTAGCAGGATGCAGATGGTGTTCCAGAACAGCCTGGGCTCCTTTAATCCATTGTTTACAGTAGAGCAAATTATTGGAGAGCCTCTTCGGAACTACGGGGAGAGGAAGACCGGCGCGCGCAGAGTTCTGGTAGCTGACACACTTGAGCTTGTAGGACTTGAGCGGAAGCACATTCACCGTTATCCTCATGAACTCAGCGGCGGCCAGCAGCAGAGGGTCGGAATTGCCAGAGCCCTCGCGCTGCGTCCGGAGCTAATGATCTGTGATGAACCGTTCTCAAGTCTTGATGTCACCTTGCGCAAGCAAATGATGGATCTGTTGCAGGAATTGAAGCGTGAGCTGGGATTATCCTACGTGTTCATTACGCATGACTTGTCCGTAGTAAACCGCTTTTGCGACAGTGTGGCCGTTATGTATCAAGGGGGAATTGTGGAGAAGCAATCAGGTGAGGGGCTCATGCAGCAGGCAGACCACCCGTATACAAGAAGATTGCTCTCCTCGATACCGGTGCAAGACCCACGCTTAAGGAGAAACGATAGAGAAAAGGAGTACAGAGAATGAGAACCTACTCAAAGTCAAAAAGCCTATTAACAACATCGCTATTCTTCCTGCTTCTTATAATAATTATGGGAATGTCAGGTTGCAGCAATTCTGATGGAGCAGCACAAGCCTCTGAATCCGGGGACAAGGCGCTCACTGTGGCCATATCGGCTGATACCGGTCTTGACCGGCTGGATGCCGGGGCCTATGATGGTTCGATGAATGTGCACGCGATGATATACGACGGATTAGTAGAGTACGGCGAAAAGGGCGAAATCTTGCCTTCGCTTGCGGAGTCATGGGACATCTCAGAGGACGGGAAGGTCTATACCTTCCATCTTCGTCAGGGTGTGAAATTCTCAGACGGTACGGAATTTAATGCGGATGCGGTTAAGTTCTCCTTCGAACGCTAGATTAAGGACCCGTCCAACTCGCTGAATGTGGCTACAGCCATGCAATCTCTTGTTGTCGTAGACAAGCATACCATTACTATGACATTCAACAAAGCCTATTATCCTTTCCTGACCGAGCTGTCCTTTGCCAGACCGGTACGGATTATAAGCCCTACCGCAGTGGAACCAGCAGGTGATATTACAGGTACCTTCGTCAAAGCGATTGGAACCGGTCCTTGGATGGCAGAGAGCTATAAGGCAGATCAGGAGGCCGTACTTGTCAGAAATCCTAATTATTGGGGAGAAATGCCGAAGCTGAACAAAATTATCATGAAGGTAATTCCTGACCCGCAGTCCAGAGTACTGGCGCTGCAAAGCGGCGATGTGGATATTGCCGGGGGACAAATGGGGAAAATTCCAGTCGAAAGTGTACCCGTGATCGAAGCGGATTCCTCACTAAGCCTGCAAAAGGCACCGGGAACGAGCTCACATTTCATGATTTTCAACTACAATACGTCTGCTCTGCAAGACCTGAATGTCCGCAAAGCTATTAATTTGGCGATGAACAAAAAAAGTATTGTGAATGATCTTATGAACGGTATTGGAATGGAGGCTAGTGGCTTGTTCCCGCTGACCGTTCCCTATGTCACAGAGTCAAACAATACATGGTACGGCTTCAATCCGGAGGAAGCGAAGCAACTGCTGGCAGCTTCCGGCTATAAGGATTCGGATGGAGATGGAATTGCCGAGAAGGACGGAAACCCGCTTGAGTTCAATTTCGTGCTTCAACAGGCTGAATATCCGGAATGGAAAGCCATCAGTGAGCTGATTCAATCCGAACTCCAAGAGATTGGCATTGCCGTCAATCTTCAGGTGCTTGAGCCAAATGCCTATTATGATGCTTTATGGACAAGCAAAGCTTATGATCTCATCCTGTATAGGACCTATGATGATGCCTACAATCCTCATTCGTTCCTGTTGTCGCTGTTCCACCGGACCACTGAAGCAGCTGCTGTGGTATGGTCTGATGCGGAGCTGGAATCACAGATTGATACCGCAGTCGGAGCCATGGATCTTCAAGAACGTCAGAGTGCCTATGATTCCATATTCTTAAGAATGTATAAGGAAGCAATGTTTGCAGCTGTTTATTTCCCAGATGACATATTGGCTGTAAATCATAGAGTAACCGGATTTAAGCCTGGGTACACCACGTTCACACCTATCTTTTGGAACCAGCTTGATGTGGGTAATGAATGATGCTGAAAGAGATTTCGAAATACTGGAGTTCCAGCTCGGAGAGCTATGACAAGGTCATCCAGACTCAGTTCCGCAGTACAAAAACCATAGACCTCTGGAAACAGCTGCTGACGAAAGGGCTGGGAAATAAACCTCGTCAAAAGGTGCTGGATGTGGGCACCGGACCGGGATTCTTCTCTATCCTCTTATCGCAGATGGGTCACCAGCCTACAGCGGTGGATGCCTCACAGGGAATGATAGAAAGGGCTTCCCGGAACTTCAAAGACTTTGGCTATACCGTTCCGGCTTATGTAGGTGACGCTGCTGACTTGCATAATGAAGTAGAGGACAGCTTCGAGGCGGTGGTCTGCAGAGATGTGGTATGGACGCTGCCTGATCCCCAGAAGGCGTATGCAGAGTGGTACCGGATTTTAAAGCCGGGCGGGACCCTGATTATTTTTGACGGTAATTATTTGTATAAAGAGAGCAAGACCGTATTTCGCAGACTTTGGTATGCCTTGTCCTGGACCCTTATTCTGTTCACAGAACGAAGAATCCGCCAGCGGAGCAGTCAGGATAAAAGCCTTTTGAGCGAGCTGCCGTTTGTTAATGTACTTAGACCTGAAGCCGATGAAAAAGCGCTGATACAGGCCGGATTCCGCAGCATAGATATTCAGAGGAACTTTATTCCTGCCCGCGCAATGCCCCTGAATTATTTGAAATACGGTTATCAGAATGTGAACCGGTTCATGATACTTGCCAAGAAGGAGTGAATGATATTGAGTATGCAGCAAGAGGTAGAACAGTATTGGGAAGGCGAAGCAGAGCTTTATAGTGAAGGAATTCAAAAGGAACTGAACGGTTTCCAGCGGGAGGCCTGGCTGAAGCTTATCCTTGGTCATGCTCCGCAGAAGGAAAGCCTGCATGTTCTGGATATTGGCTGTGGTCCCGGTTTTTTCTCTGTCATTCTCTCCAGCGCCGGACATTTGGTTACGGCCATTGATTGTACAGACAATATGCTGGAAGAGGCGCGTCTGCACTCCAGCCGGGAAGGGGTCAATGTTACTTTCCGCAAGATGGACTCGCATAAGCTGGATTTTGCTGCGGAAAGCTTTGATCTAATCGTGTGCCGCAATGTCACTTGGAGTCTTGCCGATCCGCAGTCAGCCTACAAGGAGTGGGAAAGAGTGCTCAAGCCGGAGGGACGGCTGCTGGTCTTCGATGCCAACTGGAACCGTCATCTATGGGATGAAGAGATGGCGCGGAAGCATGCGGAGGATCAGCAAGCCTATATAGATAGGGGCTATGGTGAGCTTCCGCATCATAAGGATATAGAAGAAACTGACCGTCTGAGTCTTGCCTTGCCGCTGACCAGAGAGTGGCGGCCGAAGTGGGATGTGCAGGCACTCACAGAGGTGGGCTTCTCTGCTGTCTATACAGAAGAGAATCTGAACGATAAGGTGATGGATGAGAAACAGCAGGTCTTGAACCGGTCAACGCCGATGTTCATGATTTGCGCTGTAAAGTGAGACGGACCGGCTTTCCCGATAAAATGTAAATGTAAAATAGAAATAGCGACTCTCTTTAATGAGAGCCGCTGTTTTTGGTTTGAAGCGCCATCAGCCGATGGACACATTGTATGTCTTTAGCCACAGGTTGACCTGGGCCAGATAAGCGAATAATTGCGGGCCGGACATCAGCTGCCCGAACCAGGGCAGATTGGTGGAGGACTCTGGTGATGCGGCGATTTCCCTGATTTTGGCCGGATCAATGAGCGGCAGAATGGGTGAAGAAGGATCGTCCAGAATGCTTAGTACCTGTGAGCGCACCTTGTTCAGATAGGCAGGATTATGCGTTTTGGGGTACGGGCTTTTTTTGCGGTAGAGCACATCGTCCGGCAGTACACCCTCCAGCGCCTTGCGCAGGATGCCTTTCTCCCGGTTGCCTACCATCTTAATCTCCCATGGAATGTTAAAAACATATTGCACCAGCCGGTGGTCACAATACGGAACGCGTACCTCCAGTCCCACGCCCATGCTCATCCGGTCCTTACGGTCCAGCAGGGTCGGCATGAAGCGGGTAATGTTGAGATAGGACATCACCCGCATCTGTGCCTGTTTGCCGGTTTCGCCGTCAAGCTTAGGTACCTCAGCCACCGCATCGCTATAACGGTCACCCAAATATTCCAGCGGACGTATCCACTCCCTGATTTCTGGCGACAATAGACTGGCGCGCATTGTGGGAGCCACTGACCAGGGGAAGGTACCGGAAGATAACATCTCCTCGCGGTGGAACCAGGGATAGCCGCCGAAGATTTCGTCTGCGGCTTCGCCTGAGATGGCTACGGTGGCTTTCTTTTTGATCTCCTGGCAGAACAAATAGAGTGAGGAATCCACGTCGGTCATTCCCGGCAAATCACGGGAGTACAGGGCGTTATCGAGTGCGGCTACCAGCTCCGGTGTGTCAAAAGCGATAAAGTGATGGTTCGTGTCCAGCTCGTCGACCATCCGCTGAATCCAGGGACCGTCAGCTCCGGGCTGGAAGGCATGGCTTTTGAAATGCTTATCGTTGTCTACATAATCGACGGAGAAGGTATCGACCCGGCCCTGGCCGGTCCGTTTGTAATAATCCACGGCAAGCGCAGTCAGGGCGCTGGAATCGAGTCCGCCGGAGAGCAGAGAGCAGACCGGAACATCGGAGACCAGCTGGCGTTCAAGCGTATCCTGAAGTAATTCACGCACCCGTGCTGCCGTTTCATCTACGTTATCCGTGTGCTGAACACTCTCCAGCTTCCAATAAGCATAGGTGCGGATTCCGCTGCGGCTGTAAATCATGGCATGACCGGGGCGAAGCTCGAATATATCTTTGTATACCCCTTGTCCCGGAGTCCGGGCTGGACCGATAATGAAAATCTCGGCCAGACCCTCCGGCCCGACCTTCGGCTGGACCAGGGGATGCTGCAGCAGCGCCTTGGGCTCGGACCCGAAGACGAAGACGTCATCGACTTGGCTGTAGAACAGCGGCTTCACACCCAGACGGTCGCGGGCCAGGAATACCTGATCGCGCAGGCTGTCCCAGACGGCAAAGGCGAAGATGCCATTGAGCTTCTCCGTGCAATCCGGACCCCATTCGATGTAGGCATGCAGCAGAACCTCTGTATCGCATTCCGTGAGAAAATGATGCCCGCGCTGCTTCAGCTCTTTTTTCAGCTCAGGGGCATTATATAGCTCGCCGTTATATACTATTGCGTATAACTTATCCTCATGGCGGGCAATCATCGGCTGTGCACCGTTCTCAGGATCGATGACGCTGAGTCGGCGGTGTCCGAAGGCAATAGGCCCTGAAATCCAGGTTCCGGCTGCATCCGGTCCGCGGTTGGCTAATGTTTCGGTCATTCTGACAAGCAGTTGCGAGTGCCCTGTAAGATCACCGCGCCACTGGACAAATCCGGTTATTCCGCACATGTCTGATTCATCCTCTCTTTTGTGCGATTGTTGTCTGTCCTTTCTTTTTTGCCAAGTAATACAGATATATGCCGATTGAAGGGATAAAATGTATGTCCTTATCCGAACACTAGGGGAGAGGGAAATTTGCCAGGAGGGATGATGACAAGTGTATTACATTAAAGACGCCAAAATCCGCAGAATGACTGACTACGACGGCGCGCCTTGCGCAGAGGTTGGCGTATTACCTGGAGCTGTGGGCGATTCCGCGCTGCTGGTGTATATTGTTGAGGATCAGCGCGAGGAGGGCTATGAAATTGTCCGGATTCTGACGAATGATGCGGATACGGCCACCGACTGGTTCGACAATAATCTGCATGATGCCTTCCAGGACGTTACGGTCAGCGGCTTCACCGGCAGTACGGTGATGACCCCGGAGGACGAACGCTCCAAGTTCCAGCGCGAGCTGCTGATCTTCGGCGATCTGAAGCGGCAGCTGGGCGAACATTTCCGGCAGGTTCCTTGAGCCCACATCTTCCGCAGGTCATGTCCAGGCTTGACTATAGAACAGGAGGCTTTCCGTATGAGGACACGGGAAGCTTCTTAACTGGAAGAGTTTGGTCTTGCTAATTCTGGTGAATCAGGTATAATAAATAACGTTGCGTTAATACATATCTCTTCAAAAGCTTCAAGTAATACAATGTTATCCTATATGTCCCGGTAGCTCAGTTGGATAGAGCATGCGCCTTCTAAGCGCACGGTCGGGGGTTCGAATCCCTTCCGGGACGTCAAAACAGCAGCCTTCCTTCGGGAGGGCTGTTTTGACGTCCGGAGGATGAGAACCCAAGGCGCCAGCCGGGGACGTTGGAGCCTAAGCTTCGTTAGCATTACTTCGCAATCAGCCCGAATGGGCTGTATCCCTTCCGGGACGTCAAAACAGCAGCCTTCCTTCGGGAGGGCTGTTTTGTTGTCCGGAGGATGAGAACCCCGTTTTATTTCGAGTAGGATCAACGTGGGCGCTTGGGTGGACGCTCCGCGAACGGACCGTTGTTACAATCGCTGTTGTCTCCAGATTTTATTTTATTTCCCTAATCGGAAAAATCCGGAGACAAAGGCGACCGCTATCGCTTTTACACAATCGTTCCGTCCGCTCCACTGTTTAAGCGGTATACGGATACATAACTCTTAAGCCCCCTAATCAAAGTGGAGACCTTGACATGTAAGAGGTACACTAAGAAGAGGGAGTGGAGCCGATGAGAAGCAACAAGTTGTATGACGAACAGCGGATCAAAGTAGCCCAAGAAGCGATCAATGGAACCAAGGTTTCCTTCCTGGCCCGAAAGTATTCCGTCTCTCCCAGCACCATTGCCAATTGGGTGAAGTTCTACAAAGAACGATTTGGAGAAGAGGCCACTCCGTCCGTCCAAGAACGGATTGAAGATGCGGAGCGTGTCCAAGATCTGGAGACGAAGATGGAGACGGCCATTAAGTTATTGGGTGAAAAGGATCTGGAAATCGAACTGCTGCGTGAACTCTTAAAAAAAGCCAACCCCGCTTACAAGACAAACTCGAACTGGCCGACGAAGCGATAAAGCGGGGTTATTCGGCTACACTGGTTCTACGTATCGTGGAGGTTCAACCTTCCACCTATTATGCGCATAAAAAACGTTTCCTGGGGCTTTGGAGTGCCCCGGATGCGGTCGTGACTTCGGGTCGTCCGATCCCCGCCTATTCCCTCACTACCGGCGGTCTGCGGGTCAGTGACCTACAGATCGAGGAGTGGCTGAGTGAGCTGGTAGAGGGCGAGGAGAACGGCTATGGCTACCGGAACCTGGCGTATGCCCTATCGGTCCAGCAGGGCTTAATCCTCAACCACAAGAAGGCGTACCGGCTGTGCAAGAAGCTCGGATTGCTTCAGAAAAAGCCGGTGAGGAACCTAAAATACCCTCGACGTTTAGCGCGAAATCGAGTGGTCACCGGCCCCAACCAACTCTGGCAGATTGACATTAAATATGGATACATTCATGGCTACGACCGCTTCTTTTTTATCTTTGATATGATTGATGTGTTTGACCGCTGTATCGTCGGCTACCACGTGGGCGCGAGCTGTACAGCGAAGCAAGTCTGTGCCACGTTAAGGGAGGCGCTGGGCCGACGTTTACAGCCTGGAGATCCCTCACCGGTGATCCGTTCCGATAACGGCCCGCAATTCCTAAGCGACGTCTTTGGCGAGCTGTGTGCGGAAACGCAGCGTCCTCTGGAGCATGAGCGGATTCCTCCAAAAACGCCGAATATGAACGCCTACATTGAGTCGTTTCACAGTATTTTGGAGAGAGATTTGTACACGAAAAGGTACTTTGAAACGTTTGAAGAAGCCTATGAAGCGGTCGCAGTTTATATTAATTTTTACAACGAGCGCCGTTTTCATGGCAGTTTGCAGCGCATGAGCCCCAAGCAATACCACGCCGCATGGAAAGCAGGCAAGCTAAAACCGATAGAAATAAAGCTGTAAACAAGATCCTGCGAAAACACGAGTTTTTAGCAGAATGTCTCCATAATTAGGGGGCCGAACCGATAACATCCCAAAACTCAAAAAAATGTCCTTTAGTAAATGGAAGAAACAGCAACCAAAATAAAAAGCTTGTACATCAATATAGTATGGACAAATTGTCTCTGAATTCACCGGAAATGGGCCGAATGAGGAGCACAAGTGCACCTGAATTCACCCAGAAGTGAGCTAAATGAGTAATCAGGTGTAAAAGTGCACTTGAATTCACCCAGAAGTGAGTTAAATGAGTAATCAAGTGTAAAAGTGCACTTGAATTCACCGGAAGCGGGCAAAATGAGCAAATGAGGTGCAGAAGTGCACCTCATTACGCCGGATGCCTCCAGAAGTGGGCGGATGGAGAAGGGGGGAGCCGTGCAAGCTGCACGGACCCGCATAGGTTCCTGTTCATTCATCCGCTAGAGTAGTTGGTTCTTAAGATGATAGAGACTTAGTGTGTCTACATCCGCTCGGGCTTAGGCAGACCGAGTACGTCGAGCGCCTCGCCCAGCGTATCGGTGAAGCTCCGGGTCAGCCACAGGCGGAAGGTGATGCTGGCTTCACCGCCTTTTAGAATCGGACAAGCCGAGTAGAAGTTGCTGAACAACGAGGCCAGGGAATAGGCATAGTTACAGATCGTATTCGGCGTAAGCTCCCGGCTTGCTGTGTAGAGTGTGTCCTGCCACAAGCTGAGCTGTCTGAGCAGAGCAAGCTCAGCTGCTTCGAGCTGCGCCGGGAACAGCGGCACGCCGCCCACGCCGGACTCGCCACCGCCAGACTCGCCACCGCCAGACTCGCCAACGCCGGACTCGCCACCGCCAGACTCGCCACCGCCAGACTCGCCACCGCCAGACTCGCCACCGCCAGACTCGCCAACGCCAGACTCGCCAACGCCGAACTCGCCAACACCGTTCTCACTCCCGCCGCTCTCGCCCCCGCCACCCGCCGCAGCGGCCTTACTAAGCACGCGCTGCGCCCGGGCGTAGGCGTACATCAGGTAGACGCCGGTGTTGCCGGAGATTTCCATTGCCTGCTTGAAGTCGAACACAATCTCGGTGCCCAGATTGAAGCGCAGCAGGTAGTAACGGATGGCAGCGGTGGCGATGAGCCGGCTGGACAGGCCGTTTTTGTCCGAACGGGTGGATTCAATCATGTCTTCCATGAGCCGCACGAGCTCGGTTACCTTAATGCCGACTCCCTGGCGCCCGGACATGGCGTAGGAGCTTTTGCCGCTGGAGGTATCAATGCCCAGCCCTGCCGCAGAAGCGGGACTCAGCGAGACCACCCCATAGCTGACATGATGCAGCGCGTCTGCCTGCACACCGAATGCCAGTGCCTTGAGCGCCTGCTTGACCATCAGCTGCGGATATTCCTGCCGGTAATCGATGACGTTCACGACCTGGTCCGCCCGTCCAAAAGGAAGAGCCTGTCCGCTCAAGCCGGTCGTCCACAGTCCGCTCTGAAATTCGCTGTAGCTGAAGTCCTTCTCCAGCAGTCCGAACTTCCACAGATGATAGGCAATGTCCTTGGCGGTATAGGTCAGAATTCCGTTCGAGCGCACCAGCACCTTATCCTTCTGATGCTCCTCCTGCGTGTCCGGTGCGGTGTCGTCAGCAGGTTGCTTCAGAATCCAGCAGCCTGCCAGCTTGCCTTCCGTCTCCTGCACGAAAATCTCCGTCTGCGACAGCAGCTCGAATGCCGAGGACCAGAAGCCCTCCTTCAGAATGCTGCTCTCCCACACCAGCAGATCGTAGTCAATGCCGAACCCCCGCATCTCCTCTACATGCTCTTTCACGATCTGCCCGGCGACGAGGTTGCCAATCCAGGCGGTATTGCCATGGCCCTCCTCCAGCGCATGAAGAATCTCGGTCCGCTTCTGCACCATCTCGGGCTGCTGCGCGTACGTTTTGTTAATCTCGGCATAGATGTCCCAGCAATAGTCCCCGAACCGGACATGGGCTCCCGCCAGCGGAACATTCAGCAGACCTGCTACGGTATCTGCCAGCTGATTGCCGAGATCATCCACATAGTTGTGCACCTCAACGGTATGGCCGGTCGCCCGCAGTACTCTCACCAGCGCATCCCCGATACAGGAGTTTCTCAGGTGGCCGATGTGCAGGCTTTTATTCGGGTTGACGGAAGTATGCTCGACAATCACCTTCAACCCCTCAGCACCCTTAGGCAGCGCGAAATTCCCCTTCGCCCGTGCCCAGGCCTCCCAATCCAGATACATATTAATAAACCCCGGCCCGGCCACCTCGGTTCTCAGCACCAGTCCGTGAACAGAGCCCGAAGCTTCGAGCTCGGCAACGATCAGCCCGGCGATAGCCAGTGGAGCTTTGCGCAAGGGGCGGGCGAGCTGCATGGCGATATTGCTGGAATAATCCCCGTGGTCAGCACTCGCCGGCTGCTCCAGGTCAACATTTACTTCTGCGATGGCGGGCACGCCCAGGGTTAACGCGATTGTGTGAACAGACTGCTTCAGACTTTCTTGGATAAGCTCACTTAGCATTGGCATGAATAACAACCTCCTGAATAAAATAACGACAAAAAAAGCCTTCATCTCCTAAGAGACGAGGCTTGTGCGCTCGCGGTACCACTCTCGTTGCTGAGCCTGACGGTTCAACCACCTTACAGGTTAACGGTCCTCGGCCGGGACTTCCTACTCTAAGGTTCAGAAGTCCATCTCACGGGTGCGCTTCATGGTTCTAATCTGTACCGGCTTCCACTTTCCCGGCTCGCTGGGGACTAGATATAAGACCATTACTCTCCCGGTCATCGATTTAATATGGATTTGTATCAGTATAGCGAATTTCTGGAAGAAAGCAAGAGCAGATTAGCGTGCAGCAGGAGTCCTCCGGTTAAGAATTACACATCACCAGGCGCCCCTGTCAGATTCTTGATGTCCGTTGAACCGTAAATCAGCAGCATAATTACAATGACCAGCAGGAGTCCGCCGGCAAATCCTTCTCCGTCAAAACTGTCCACAGCCCCGTCCCTCACTTTCACTTCCGTATGTGTTCAGGTGTTTTCGGCTTTCTTTTTCAAAGCGGTCATGATCTCGTTCAGCGTCAGGCTGCTGTTGTCATCGAGGAAGCTGACCAGCTTATCGACGTTGTCACTGCTTAGCTCGCTTAAGGTTTTATATTTGCCGACCAGACTGACGAACATCGACGCGTCCGTGTACATCTGGATAGAGTCTACTTTCAGCTTGCCGGTCAACAGAAGGGCAGCTACGGCAAATTCAAGCCCTTTTGGCGTTTGGGTTTTGGAGCTGGGCGGCGTTTTTTTGGCGGCGGGCTTCTTTCCTTTTCCTGGAGGGGGCATGGGAGTCCCTTCTTCCGTTCGGCGTTCGTCTGCAGAAAGCGCGGCCCATGGGCAGTCTTTCCTTATTCAAAGGATATGCGTGCCTGCGGTCATTGGTGATTAGGCTCAGGCCTGTGTCCACACCGTTATAGGAAAGTCCGAATATGAATATATCGTACTTTGACACTAGAACTTCAAGGGAGGACGATACAGGATGGCGATTTTATCAACAGGACCGATAGAGAACAATGCCGTTTCGGGAGTCAGACCTACGCAGACGGTGACGGTAAGAATAGTGAAGCGGAGTGCCCCGGGCAGCGCTACTATTAGTATTCAAGGGTATGTGCTGGGCACCACCAGAACGCTGTATGTCAGTGAGGTGATTGAGGTTGCTTCGAATCAAGTGGTAACCCGGGATTTTTTTGCCGATCTGAATGCCTATGAATTTGTGTTCATCACTGGAGAAGTAGACGAAGATGAGCTCGGAATATCCGTGTGGGGCAAGACATCAACCGGCCAGCTGGTGAATGCACACCGTGTAGTGACGCATGAGAAATTAAGCTCAGACGTGTAGAGGGTTAGGGTATTATTCTGGACTTGCCAGTTGTAAAATGAAACAGGGACCTTTCAGAGCTACTCGCTCAGAAGGTCCCTGTTTAGATTTGCTAGAGCAGAGGGGGGCTACACCAGGTTGTTCAACTCAGATGGAGAGGATCTCACGGATATCCTGCTCGCTCAGGCTCGACAACGCCTCCTGCCCCGGCTGGATCACCTCGTCAATCAGGTTTTTCTTTTTCTGCTGCAGCTCGTACATTTTATCCTCCACCGTACCCTGGGCTACCAGGCGGATGACCTGGACGATCTTTTTCTGCCCGATCCGGTGGGCGCGGTCGGCGGCCTGCTGTTCAACCGCAGGGTTCCACCACAGGTCATAGAGAATGACCGTGTCAGCGCCGGTCAGGTTGAGGCCGGTGCCGCCTGCCTTCAGCGAGATCAGGAACAGGTCGCGCTCGCCTTCATTGAAGCGGCTGCACAGCTCAACCCGCTGGGAGGCCGGGGTCTGTCCGTCCAGATAGAAATGCGGAATCCCGAGTAGCGCCAGCTCACGCCCGATCATGCCGAGCATCTGCGTGAACTGCGAGAAGATCAGCATCCGCTTGCCGGAGCTGCGGCATTCGTCGATGATCTCCAGCAGCTGCTCGAATTTGCCGGAGCCCCCGGTATATCCGTCTACGAACAGGGCCGGATGGCAGCACAGCTGGCGCAGCCGGGTCAGTCCGGCCAGCACCTTGATCCGGCCATTGCCGAAGCTGTCGCTGTCCAGATGCTTGAGCGCTTCTTTGCGCAGCCGGGCCAGGTAGGCGACATAGAGCCGCTTCTGCTCCGGCAGCAGCTCGGAGGCCTGGATGGACTCGATTTTGTCCGGCAGCTCCTTCAGCACATCGCTCTTCAAGCGGCGCAGCAGGAAGGGGCGGGCGCGTCTGGCGACCGTCTCCCGGGGCAGGTCATGGAAGGCCTTCTTCCCGGGGAACAAGCCGGGGAAGACGACGCTGAAGATCGACCACAGGTCCTCCAGCGCATTCTCCACCGGTGTACCGGTCAGCGCAAAGCGGTAGCGGGTCTGAAGCAGTCTGACCGCCTGTGAAGTCATAGTCTCATGATTCTTGATCATCTGTGCTTCATCCAGAATGAGCGTGTGGAACGACCGCTTGGCATACTCGTCCACATCTCTGCGCAGCAGCGGGTAAGAAGTAATAATGACATCATACCCGGCCGTGTTCCGCACGGTCCGGCTGCGCTCACCGGCGGTGCCGTCGGCAATGACCGCCTGAATCTCCGGGGCGAAGCGCTTCAGCTCGTTAAGCCAGTTATAGAGCAGGGAGGCCGGCGCTACAATAAGTGCAGGCACACCGCTCTGCCGGATGTCCTCCAGCATAGAGAGCAGGAAGGTGATGCTCTGCAGTGTTTTGCCGAGGCCCATATCGTCCGCCAGAATCCCGCCGAAGCGGTAATGGGCCAGCGTCCTCATCCACTGGAAGCCGTACTGCTGATAATCCCGCAGCACAGAAGCGAGACTCTCGGGTACAGGGAAGTCCAGATTCTCGGGACTCGCCATGTTGGCCAGCAACCGCCGGAAGGAGCGGCCGGTCTGGATGGTCTCTCCCTGGACAGTGCCCGCATGGAGATGAAGAGCGCGCACCAGCGGCAGGGAGAACTCCGTACTTCGGATATCCACACTGCGGACGCCCAGCTCGTTCATCAGCGCGACGATTTCCTGGAATTCTGCGGTATCCAGCGGAAGCAGGGCTCCGTCCTTGAGCCGGTGATATTTACGCTTTTCCTGGAGGGATTTCAGGACCTCTGTAATATCCTTCTCCGTGATGCCCTCCATGGCGAACTTGAAGTCCAGCCAGTCGGTCTTCTCGTTCCAGCTCAGGCTGACCTTGGGCGCAGCATGCTCCGTAAGCACCCGATCCTTGACTGCAGTGGTCGCATAGACCTGAAGCAGCGGTTCCAAGAGCGGGATGGTATGGTGCAGGAAGTCGAATTCCCCGTCCTCGTCACGCATGATATATCCGCTCTCCGTCCGCGAGAAGGACTCATGCGCCATCAGGTCCAGAATCCGCCGCTCCGCTTCCCCGTCCCGCATCAGAATGACCTCGCTGCTCCGCTCATGCGCCTTCTCCTCGAGCGGATTGATCACAATCCCGCCGTACTGGAATTCAAGCCCGGCCAGCAGCCGGTCCCTCACCCGGTCCAGGTAGAGCCTGGCGTGGAGCTGGGTCTGGACGATGCGGTCTGCTATAGTGTCGGCAATGCTCACCCTGCCCAGCTTCTTCAGCCCGGGAATGACCGTTTCCATGAAAGGCTCCATCTGCTCGGGCGCAATCGCCAGGCTGTCCCGCCGGCTGCCGCTGAGCATCCGCTTCAGCTCGGAGAGACGCCCGCATTCCTGCGCCGGGAGCTTCAGCAGCCTGCCTTCAGTCAAGACCAGCCCGTAGCTCTCCAGAATCGTAAGCTGCTCAAGCCCCCGGACATCCAGCCGGTAGCCTTCCTCCTGTGCCTGGTCGAACTGGAAGCTAAGCGGCAGCGGCTCCTCCGAGAGGGACAAGTGCTCAAGCAGAAGCTCTCCATGTTGAAGGCGTACAGCAGGCGCTGCTTCTAGTGTGGGATACAGACTCTCCCAGAAAAAAGGGGTCACCGGCAGCAGCCGGTCATTTCCCGGAAGGCTGGAGCCGGTAGCATACGGATTGTTGAGTCTGTTGTAGACCTTCTCATTCTGCATGATCTCAATCAGCTTCAGCAGGACCTCATTATCTTCCTTAGAGAAGCTGTGCAGGGCGGGATCATAGCTGAAATGCGCTGTGAACTCAAAAGGCTCGCCCCGGTGAACCTGCTCCAGAAAAGGTCTGATCTTCTGCGCGATATAGAGGCGCTTAGGACCCAGCTTCATTTCAATTCCAAGCATCGTGCTGCTGTAGCCGATGGTGAAGGGCCGGCAGATGAATTCGACCTGGAGCGGTGTCCGCAGATCGATATACGTGCCTGCACCGCTTGGCCGCTGCCGCCCTCCGGTGAATATTCCGAGCATGCTGCTCACCAGCTGGCGGTCTCCGCTGCGCTCCCTGTGCTCTGCCCCGGAGGGGCCGGGGCTGCCTTGCGCCAGCGGCGGACTGCCAGCCCTTGTAGGGTAAGCCTCCTCCGCATCTCCCTGCATATCCTCAGCCGGTTCAGCTTCGGCAGCCCGGCTACGGTAGAGGACCGTCACCAGCGCCGCCGCAATATGCTTGCAGAAGGGTCCGCCGTGATAGTACGCCGGGCAGGTGCATTCCCCCTGCACATCCCCGTCACTGTCGATAATCAGCGCAATCTCATGGCTCTCCAGCCCATGAACCTCAGCGCGGTATTTGGAATATTCGTCTTCCTCGTTATGCTCCGTATAGACAAGGTCCACCTTATGGGCATGATAATAAGCCATCCCCTGATCAAAAGCGGCATTGCCGCACAGCAGCTTAATTACCCGTTCCGGCACCTGAAAACCCACGTATACTCACTTCCTTTTATTGCTTCTGTCTAAGCCGCTCCCTCGGGGGATATCGTACTTAAAGATTATCCATTCCCGCCGATCCCGTGGAGAATGAAGCTTACGGTCTGTTCGATCTCTGCCTCATCGTCCCAGTCATGCTCCGGCATCAGCAGCAGCCGGACCAGCAGGTAGCCGACAATGGCCGAGACCGTGAAGCGGATGATAGCAGGAGTAGGCGCGTCAATCACCTCGCCTTGCGCCTTGAAGTGCTCGGTGATTGTAGTTACACGCTCCAGAACCTGCTCGAAGATATTCTCGGTCAGCTGCTCCTTCAGCGCAGGCTGGAAGGGGATCTCCTGAATGAGGATTTTGACGATTTTCAGATTCCTGCGGACGAACTCCAGCCGGTTCAGCATGAAGGCCTTGAGAAAGGCTTCGTAGCTCTCGAACGGCACATCCAGCACACCGCTGAAGTTGCGCAGCACGAACGGGGCAATCATCCGGCTCATGGTAGGGACCACGATGGCGAGCAGCAGCTCTTTTTTGGTCCGGTAATAACGGAAGATCGTGCCTTCGGCCACGCCGGCCTTCTGGGCAATCTCGCTGGTGGCTGCTGCCGAGAACCCCTTCTCTGCAAAAACATCAATCGCCGCCCGCAGAATGGACAGCTGCTTGGGCGTGACCTGCTCCTTCTCACTGAGGTCCAGCAGCTCCTGGACCCACTGGTCTTGCTCCAGCTGCCCCTGATCGGCAGCAGGGTTATTCTCCATCAATAGAACCTCCAGACTCTTGCAGTTCCTCCTAGTGTACCATAGCCCGTTCACCCTTTACATTCTGCGGTGCTTGCGCAGCGCCAGCACATTCAGCAGCATGAACAGCAGGGAGAAACCGATCAGCATGAACACATCCCCGGCGATATCACTCCAGCCTCTGCCGCGTACCATGATATCCATCAGTGCCTGTGAGCCGTAATACATGGGAGTGGCGAGTCCAATGCGCTGGAGCCAGAGCGGCAGGGTATCCAGCGGAAACAATCCGCTCAGGAAGATCTGCGGCACAATAACCAGGGGGATGAACTGGATCATCTGCAGCTCATTGGCGGCGAATGCCGAGAGCAGGGTGCCGAGCGTCAGCGCCGACATCGACAGCAGCAGCGTCATCAGCAGCACGTAGCCGAAGCTGCCCGTCATCATAATCCCCAGCACCTGGATGGAGAACCAGGAGATCAGCAGGGCCTGGAAGACGGTGAAGATGCCGAAGCCGCAGACATATCCGGTGACGATCTCCCAGCGCTTCAGCGGGGTGGAGAGCAGACGCTCCAGCGTGCCCGTGGTCCGTTCGCGCAGGAAGGAGACACCGGCAATCAGGAAGACGAAAAAGAAGACAAACACCCCGATCATAATCGGCCCAAAGCGGTCAATCGTCTTCATATCCTCCGCGCCGTAGAGGTAGCTGATCTGCGGCTGGAGCTGCCCGCCGCCTGGCGATTGCGGCCGGAGGCTCTGCGCAGCTTCTTGGAGCGTCATGATCACAGCGCGGTTAGCCGCCGGATTGCTGCCTTCAAGGACAACAGCGGGAGCGTCTCCCTTCATTGTAAGGAGAGCATCGATGTCGCCCGCCTTCAGGGCGGCCTGCCCGGAAGCTTCATCGGCATAGCCGGTAACCTCAGCCTCCTGGGCTTAGCAGATAACGCCTCTATCAAAAAGACTGCTGTGTCAAGAACACCGTGTACCAACCGATGATTATCCTGTCAGTACTTCCTACCTGCGTATTCTGGGTAATATTAAAGGAAACTTTGTGGAATATCAGACACCTCCGAAAGTACAGCCGCGTAACCCGTCAGCTACTAGAAGAGAGGATTAAGCACCCATCCTTACTATTTCCGAACCGTTTATCGAGTACAATCTTTGGCTGCTGTGAGCACATAGAAGAAGCAGTCATGAACATAACAATGCCATGAACTGCTTCTTCTTGATCAAAATAACCCCTGAATTTATAGGACTATTTATCTTTATTATACATTTGATTATTCGACTTGTACTTTTAGTGCGTATTGAACGTCACCTTCAGGCCATTTTGCAGAAAAAGAATATATATAGCTACCCTCAGTATCTGGAACCAATATTTCATTAGTTTCAATATCTAAAGGCAAGAACTCATCTATACTCAGCCAGTTACCATATTGATAAACTTCTTTAGGTGCTCTATCAAAATTTATAATAATCTTTGATTTTTTTGGTAATAAAACCCCTTTTTTATCTACTAATTTTTCCCAAGGGCCTCCGTATTCCGTCTTAGAACCCCAATAATAAGAAATAATTTCGACTGGAACCGTTATAGATGTATTCTCCACGGTTGCAACAGGGTTGGGTATAGGGTTTCCGCTATATTTGCACGAAGTTATTATAGATAATAGGACGATTATAACAACGATCATATAGATTTTTTTCATAAAAGCCTGCCCCCTATTTGTACACTAAGTAGGTATATGTTTTATGTAAAAAATCATCTACCGGTTATATCTCTCCTAGATGTAGAGAAAATAATTAATTTATTGTATCTAAATCCATTGTTCTACACCTGGGACGAGTGACATCTAGAGTGCACTATGGCTAGAATCTCTTGATTAATTGTGCAGTTTAACCATTTCCCCGTTTGATATTTTATTTAGGACTCTCTGTTCCATATCTGCATCAGAGACAAAGAACATACTATCTGTTAATACGCTCCATGTGTCTCTTCCTTTTTCATTATTATGCAGATCCATATTAGTATGTTGTCTCCCGGTATATCCGTCTTCAAAAACCGTGTTGTAATATGCATTGTCCTTCTGTTCATGAGCTGTCGCAAACGCTTTAGCATCTGCTTTACTTATTTGTCTGCACATGTAAGCATTCCAAATTGCATGACGAAATGCATCGCTAATATCTCCTTGACCACTTTTATAATATATTCTTTTCGTAGTTTCATAAGCCTGATTTCTCGCAGATTCTACCATTACAGCAATGATAGGACTAAGAATTACCAATTGTTTTTCAGCTGAGGTTAATGTCGTCCATGTAGCTTTGGCTTCTTCATAAGCACCTCTTGCTGTTGTGAAATACTGGTCAATTAGAGATGAATTATCGCTATTAGTTAATATTTTCATAATATATTAAAATAAAGTTTTTCCAAAACATATTTTTACATTTTTTTTGGATGTACAGGATTTTAATGATTCTATGCTCAAAAGTAAATAAAATTGTAAGGATTATCCGTTACTCCCACCCTTCATCCGGGTAATAAAGAGGACATCCTATGTTTACCGGCATCCTGCAACCCAATTCACTAAAGGCGGTGGAATTATGGCTGGACATAAGCTGCTCCTTCCTCTAGGCGTGCTGCTGGCTGCGGCTGGACTTAGCGGCTGCGGCGATGCGGACAAGTCGGCTGGTGGCGGACGGTTTCATACCTTGGCAGACGAGAAGACAGAGGCAAGGCAATATCTGCCGGAGGACCTGCCGATTCCCGAAGGGGCAGGCATTACTTTTACCCAAGGTGAACAGTCAGAGGGGAAGAAATCCTCCATGCTGATCTATCAGACGAAGGAGAGTATGGCCGCTCTTGGAACTACATATCAGAAGTATGTAAGAGAGAAGGAGCTGGAACGCGGGACAGAGATTGTGGACAACCGCAACCTGTTGATTAACGGTAAAGTGAACGGCTCCTATTCGTATTCTATTATTGGCAGCCCCTCGGATTCAGAGCGCGGCGGGAACGAGATTATCGTGACATGGATTATGAATTAACACAGGGTTTACAATAGGCCGGTCCGGAAGATTCCCGGGCGGGTCTTCTTTGGCTTGGGCTTGTAATTATTTGTACAGTTAATATTTCCATAACATTCCTCCGCAACAGAATTGACACTCGTAGACGAAAATAACATTAGCAGTTACCTATAGGAAAAGGGTGAATCTAATTGAAGAATAGTAAATGGATCGGCGCGGCTCTGGCTTCCTCACTTCTCATAACAGGGGGAGCTGTTAGCGTTCTGGCTACAAGCAGCCATGTAAGTGCAGCAGCCGTGAAGACAGCCACAGCCGTTGAGGGCAGCATGACCTGGAGCATCAACGGTACGCCGGTTGCACTCAGCACCATCAACAGCGGCGGGTACAAGCTCTATTCATTAAGCCAGGTAGCCGCAGAGCTGGGAGCAGGACTTGTGCACGGCAGCAGCGGAATCCAGCTCAATGACAGCAAAGGTCTACATAGTGTGCAGATCCAGGCAGGTGTAAAAAGCTATCAGGTGGATGGCGAGACCCTGGAATTCACAGTGGTCCCGGTTGTGCGTAACAGCAAAACGTATGTGGAACTGACGAAGCTGGTTACGGCGCTTGGCGGTGAGCTTGCGGCCGATGACCATACGATCCTGAGCTTCGCCCGGCCCGCCGGTTCATTTGACACCCTTCACTGGAGCGCTGACGGTGGCCTGATTGCGAATCAGAGCGACGCTGAATCCACCCTGCTCTATAAATTTACCCAGACTCCAGGCAACTATGATCTGTTCTCTTCCAGCGAAGGTGCGGTGGATTTCGCAGTCTCTGCCGACCAGCAGTGGGGCGCATTCAGCGATGAGACCGGCCAGCTGAAGCTGATCAACCTGTCCACCGGCCTAATCAGTTCGCTCGGCAAGGACACCAGCGTGAAGACAGATATCGTGTGGTCCAGTGACGGCAAGACGCTCTATTTTGTCCAGGGCGACAAGCAGGAGAAGCTGGCACAGATTTCAGTAGAGACCGGAGAGGTCAAGGCTCTGCTCGAAGATAAAGTAGAGAACAAATCGGAGCTTCGTATATCGGCAGACGGCAAAAGCGCAGTGTACATTATCAACATCACAGGTACCGCGAAGAATGATGCCGACAGCACAGAAGATTCACTAACCGTAGACTTCAGTAAGGCTGGAGAACAGCTCTATAAGCTGGATCTTACCACCAAAGGTGCTAAGCCAGTAGCCTTGACTACTACACCAGACAACAAGCTGTATCCTGAGATTCTGGCAAACGGCAGCGTGTCCTACCTGAGCGCGGATGCGGACGGCAATGCTGCTAACACGCTGAAGCTGATCACCGCAGACGGTAAAAGCACAGATGTTGCCCTCGGTGCAGAGGTGAACTGGTCCACAGGGGTTAGCACGGGCCTCGTAGTCTCCGGGACTACAACGGACGGCAGCACGGTAATCTACTCTATTGCAGGCAGCGCAGCTCCGGTTGAACTGTACCGGACAGCCGAAGATGTATCGGAAGTAGCGGTATCGGCAGACGGCAGCAAGCTGGGAATCATCAGCGACGGGAAGGTACTGGTCATTCAGAACGGCAAAGCACTGCAACTGTCAGGCTCACCGGAAGCTGTTAATTAAACACAACATTTATCGGCGCACACCGCCGGGAGGAGAATTCAGACATGAAGATATTCAAAAAGTTCACAGTTACAGCACTCACCGCAGTTATCGCGGTTACCGCATCCTTTGCAGGGGTAGCCGCAGCAGCGGACAGCCTCAAGGGTAAAATCACCGTTAACGGTTCTACGGCTCTGCTTCCGCTGACGCTGCAGGCGGCCAAAGAATTCCAGAAGCTTCACCCTAAAGTGAAGATCGCCGCTTCCGGCAAAGGCTCCGTGACTGGACCGCAGGCCGTGAAGAAGGGCATTGCCGATATCGGAGCCTGCGACTGGGATGCCAGCATTGATGTTCCGGGCTTCAAGGCCTTTGACGGCCAGGTGGCGAATAAGGTCGCTGTGATTCCTTTTGCAACCATCGTTAATAAGAATGTCGGAGTAGACAACCTGACTACAGAGCAGCTCAAAGGCATCTACGCCGGGAAAATCACGAACTGGAAAGAGGTCGGCGGATCAGATGCGAACATCGTAGTGATCACCCGTGCCTTCGGCTCCGGGACCCGCGTTAACTATCAGGCCAAGGCGCTGGGCGGCGGAGACATCGTGAAGAAAGAGAAGAACTACAAGGAAACCGGCTCCAGCGGCGACATGAAAACAGCTGTAGGTACAACGCCTAACGCTATTGGATACATCGACCTTGTCTATGTAACCGGCGGCGATATCAAGGCTGTAAAGTTCAACGGTGTAGAAGCTAACACGGATAACGTAATCAACGGCTCGTACAAGATCTGGGCTTACGGCTACTACATGACAAAGGGCCAGCCGGCCGGCGCGACCAAAGAATTCATCGAATATGTACAGAGTAAGAAGTTCCAGCAGGGCTCGCTCAAGAAGCTGAAGTTCATTCCAATCTCTGCTATGCAATCCTAAGATCCTTGAACCAAGCAAGCACAATAGATTGATAGGTAACAGCGGCCAGCTCCGGGAAATACGGGGTTGGCCTCTTACAGGAGGGAAAGTATGGGGGCACCGGTTCATGGCCTGACAGCGAAGATACAGACAAGCCTAGAGGAAGTTAAACGTAACACCAAGCGGCACCGCAGACATCTGCTCGGCAACAGCATCTCCCGTTATTATTTCTTATTCAGCATCCTCGCGCTCTGTCTTGTGCTGGGACTAGTTATTGTATTCATCGGCAAAACGGCGCTGCTGCTCTTCACCCGCATCTCCCCGCAGGACTTCTTCTTCTCGTTCAACTGGACGCCGGAAGACGAGGCCTTCGGCGCCGCCGCCTTCATCGTAAATACATTGTCGCTTACCGCGCTGACCCTGGTCATTGCCGTGCCCATCTCGGTCGGGATGGCTGTGCTCTGCGCAGAGATTGCCCCGAAATGGCTGAAGAGCTTCATCCGTCCGGTGCTCGATCTGCTGGTCGGTATTCCTTCTATTGTATACGGCTATCTGGGCTTGACCGTGCTGCTGCCCTTCCTGCGCAGAGTCAGCGGAGAAGGTCTGGGAGACGGACTGCTCGCCGCCGCACTCGTACTGGCATTAATGGTGCTGCCAACGATCTGCCGGATCAGCGATGATGCCATTGTTGCGGTGCCGCGAAAATACCGCGATGCTGCCTATGCGCTCGGTTCGACCCGCCTTCAGGTCATTATGCGTGTCGTTCTGCCCGCTGCCAGCCGGGGCATTATCTCGGCAGTAATTCTTGGCATGACCCGCGCAGTCGGGGAGACCATGGCGGTGGTGATGGTCATCGGCAATACGCCGCAGCTGGCGAAGAGCCTGTTCGCACCCACCTCGGTGCTGACCAGTAATATCGTGATGCAGATTTCCAACGTGGAATTCGACTCCACCTGGAACTACTCGCTGCATATGATGGCCTTCCTGCTGCTGCTTATCTCGTTTGTGCTGATTCTGATTATCCGGCTCCTGGGCCGCAAACGGAGGGATGCCTGATGAACGGATTCACCCGCACACGCCATACGGCCAGAGCCCAGCGGCGTAATAAAATGGCGACCATCGGCTTCTACACGCTGGGAGTTCTGGTCATGCTGCTGGTCTTCTGGCTGCTGTTCACCATTCTGAGCAAAGGCTTGCCTTCACTCAGACCTGACTTCCTGCTCAAGCAGCCGGAGGAGATCGATCCCGGCGGCGGGATTGGTCCCGTCCTGTTCAACTCCTTCTATATCCTGTTCATCTCCCTCCTGATCTCCGTTCCGATCGGGATCGGTGCAGGGATCTATATGGCAGAGTACGCGCCGGATAATGCCTTCACGGGTGCGCTGCGCATCTGCGTGGAATCCCTGGCCTCGGTGCCGTCCATCGTGTTCGGCCTCCTGGGCCTGGCGATCTTCGCCGAGTACTTCGGCGTCGGCCTGACGATCCTCGGCGGGGGAGTCAGCCTGGCGCTGCTGAATCTGCCCATGCTGGCCCGCGTCACGGAGGAAGCGGTACGCGCGGTTCCCGGCGAGATCCGTGAAGCCGGCTATGCCCTCGGCATGACGAAGTTCCATGTCATCCGCAAGGTCGTCGTGCCGGTAGCCCTTCCGGCGATCGTCACCGGTGTCTGCCTGGTGGCCGGACGCGCCTTCGGGGAGTCGGCGGTCATTCTCCTGACCGCCGGACTCAGCACCTCCGGCGAGATGTGGGATTTCAACCTGTTCTCCCCAGGCGAGACTCTGGCTGTACATCTGTGGTACGTACAGTCTGAGGCCATTGTCGAGGATGCGCGGCAAATCGCGGATAAGTCTGCCGCCGTGCTGGTCTTTGTCGTGCTGCTGATCAACTTTATGTTCCGCTTTCCGCTGTGGCTGGGCAACCGCCGCCGGGGGCGCTGATCCTACGAACCGAAGCTATTCTTACGTTGATGAACAGGCTGCCTGCTGTGGAGGAATCCACACGGGCAGCCTGTTTGCTGTGAAATGGAGGAGGCTTTGGATTGCTCATGGAAGCTCATGGAAGCTCTGAAACTTAACTCTGAGTCTCCTGTCCCCCCGTCTGGATATGTTATAATTCGACTAAATAGGTGCAGGTTGGACTAACCTGTGCCCATCCAAGGAGAAGGAGGGAGAACGCTGTGAGTACGCAGAAGAAGAGCCGCCATAAGCCGAACCGGAAGCAGACTACCGCGTATCCATTGAACACACCGCTGCCAAGGCCGGAGTTTCTAGCCATTCTGCAGGCAGCCGATGAAATTATCTCCGCCGGAGGGCGTACGCTTTTGGCCAAGATCCTGAAGGGTTCGAAGGAGAAGAAGCTGCTTGAACTCGGCTTGGATCACACTCCTGCCTATGGCTTCTTCCGCGAACTGACGATGGAGCAGATCATGGAGAAGGTGGATGTCCTCATCGAAGCCGGGTACCTGAAGACCGAGCTGTCCGGGAAGCTTCCCATGATCGAGTTCACCGTCTACGGCTGGACCGTCCAGCGGGAACGAAGAGCGGAGGAACTCCTGCGGGAGTGGGAGAACTGGCTGGACCAAGGGATCACGCCGGTCAGTATGGAGTATTTGAAGGACCGGAACCGGGGGATGATTCTGATGTTCCTGTTCAAAATCCTGTGTTCCGGTGACCGGAAATACATTCCTTTTTTACAGCAATGGCAGCCCATAGAGTTCAGGAAGGTACAGGCTGAGATCAGGCAGGTAATAGCAGACCTGAATGAGCGCGAACGGCTGGTGGAGATGGAGTGGCATGAGCTGCTGCGGGAACGTGCGCAATCACTGATTGTACGTTCGCGCGATCCAGTGCTGCTGCAGTGTGCGGAATGCGGCTATCCGTATGTATTCGATCACCTTGATTTTAGCTGCTACCGGGCAGATGGCATTTACTTTCCGGAGAAGTGTCCCGATTGCCGGCATCAGGAGGATTCCTTGCATGAATAGGCTTGAACTGCGAACGAAGGTACGCCATGTGGTCAATGAAATCGTTTCGGAGAAGGGTTTCGTAAGTCCCCTGGATGTATTCTTGAGGATCGGGAAAATCACTCCTAAGCTCGTAGAAGAGTGGCGCTTCGGAAGAGTGCCATATTTGGAACGTGTGCTTCAGGGCAATCTGTCTCAATTCAGCTTTATCATGTCGCTGCTTCGCGAGAACGCGCGGGAGCTTCATTTGAAGCCGTCTTACACCGCCTATATGAGGTGGGGCAAAGGCCCGAAGCGACCGCTCCGCTTTTCAAAGTCCGGAGATCCCAATGTTGAGAAACATTACGCTACTCATTATGTGCCGGCTAAGCAGGAGGTACCTCGAAATCCATCGTTGGCTAGTGGGAATATGCAGCCGAAGGGTGAGTAAGCAAGATAATAAGAGAGGAACCTGCTAATGTTCAATACCGAACAAGTAAAAAGCTTTATTCTCCATCCGGAGCCGGCTGTGAGCAATACCGCTTTGAGGTATTTTGCCGACAGTTTCTTGTATGAACACGATACTGCGCTGATGCCGCTTGTGTTACAAAAGCTGAAGCAATGCAAGGATACCGAAGAGGTTCACCTGTTTCATGCCTATAAGTTCCCGCAGACCGAGGAAACGATCCGTGAGCTGCTGGCTTGGTACCAATCTCCTTCCACCCACTATAATACAAGATTTCTGGCGCTGGGAATTTTGAAGAATTGTGATCTTCGGCTATTAGACCCGTTCATGGAGTCTGTCCAGGAAATTCCGGAATGGAAAATTAAGGTTGATCAGAAGATTCGCCTCTCAAAGATGACAGCCCAGGAGCTGTTGGACGAATTTAGCTTATTTATGGAGCAGAGTTCAGGGAAATACTGGGATGAGTTCGATAATGTGTACGGGGATGAGCTAGTGAATGAGCTGGCGCTTAGACAATGTCTGGACGCTGATACTGTGCTGGAGAAGCTGCGCGATAACGACCCGGATTCTCCGAGCTACGAAGTCCACTATCTAATCCAACTGGCAGGTCAGATGAAGCTGGAGACGGCTATCCCTGTGCTGTGCAGTTTTTTGGGTACAGATGATGATTTGCTTCCAACCACTTCCGTTGACGCGCTGGCTCAAATAGGCACAGCCGGGGTGATCAAGACGTTAACCGAGCAATATGTCTCTGCTTCACAGGAATTCTTCCGGATATTTGCCGCCGATGTATTCGGAAGAATTAAGCTGCCGGACTCCGAGGAGGCGCTGCTCGCCTTATTGCCGGAAGAACGTGATATTACCAATGCGACTAAACTGGCTGATGATCTTTGCCAATTGGGATCGGTAAAAGGACTTCCGCTCGTTGAGGCCATGGTGGAGGAAGGCTATGACGAGGGGTATTTAAATCTTATGGAATCACTGTATGCCTACTGTGTGATTTCAGATATTGCTCACCCGTCACTGCCGCAGTGGAAGAAGAAGCTTGATGCGGAAGAGGCGCGGATGGCCAAGCATAAGAAAGAAATGGACCGGATGTTTAGAACCAAAGCCCCTATAGGGACTTATAACAGACTGAACGGAACTGACAAAACGTACACAGCCCCGGCTAAAGTAGGTCGCAACGACCCCTGCTCCTGCGGAAGCGGGAAGAAGTACAAGAAATGCTGTGGTGCTAATGCTTAATGGGTGGGACTAGAGCCGGTTCATGTTGAACAAATAGAACGTAGCCACCAGCAGAGCTATCCGGACTGAGGGTACGCTATTCGTCGAAAAAACCAACTTTTCTGTCTTAAACGGACTCAGAGGACGTTAAACTGTTCATTTGAGCAGGAAATGCGAAGGAACGGGTTACTTAACGGCCCCTGAGTCCGCATGACCCTGCGGACAGGCGTGATCCGCCGGAATAAGGGATCTCCAGTCCGCATAGTTCGTGCATGGTTCTTATTCCTCCACTACTAAAGAGTGAGGGCGGGTCTGTGAAGTTCATTTCCCGCTCAAACAGCGGAGAGGACGGAACGACCCGCGGAAAAGCGATAGCGGTCGCCTTTGTCTCCGGATTTTTACCGATTAGGGAAATAAATAAAATCTGGAGACAACAGCGATTGTAACAACGGTCCGTTCGCGCAGCGTTCACCCAAGCGACAAAAGAACATCCCGCTCAAAATAAAAGGGGGTTCTCATCCTCCGGACGACAAAACAGCCCTCCCGAAGGAAGGCTGTTTCTATGACGTCCCGGAAGGGATACAGCCAAAATTCGGCTGATTGCGAAGTAGTGCTATCGAAGCGTATGCTCCAACGTCCCCGGCTGGCGCCAAGGGTTCTCATCCTCCGGACGACAAAACAGCCTTCCCGAAGGAAGGCTGTTTCTATGACGTCCCGGAAGGGATTCGAACCCCCGACCGTGCGCTTAGAAGGCGCATGCTCTATCCAACTGAGCTACCGGGACATGATGACTGGCTTAAAAGCAAGCAAAAATTATATTATCATATATAGTTAACTTTTTCAACTTGTTTTTTTGAAACCGTGCAGGGATATGCTATAATCAACAATTGATTAAGGCGCAGAAGCGATTACAGTTCGGAGAAAAGGAGGTGCCCTCATGAATCAATTCAATTCCCCCGCCAAAGAGAACATCGTGCTGTTTCCCAAGACATTGGATTACTACCAGATACAGCTCACGGTCATGCTGGAGAGTGAACGTTACGGGGAAGCGATGGAGCTGCTGCGTTTTTTGCTGCAGTGCCAGGGACAGGAAGAGCGGCACTACGAGGAATGGCAGTCGCTGCTGGATTGGCTGGTGGCAGCCTTCCCTAACGCTGCGCAGGGCAGTGACGGGGACGGTGCCCCGGATGCAGAGGAGATGGATCTGGGGGAAGAGGATATGGCCCGCATTCTGGCCAGATCCAAGCTGGAGGAGGATGCAGACTACCCGGATAAACTGCTGAAGCGGGTCATGAATGAACCGCTGTCCGAAGCGACAGTGCTTGCGCTGGAGCAGCTCTCCTACCTGGAGGGGAGCGGGGTGGACGAAGCGCTGACCGGCTGGCTCCAGCAGGCGGAGGTGCATCCGCTGCTGCAGTTCCGTACACTGCAGACCCTGCGGCGCAGAGGGGCGCAGGGGGCAATCAGGCTGAGCCGGGGCCATGAGACCGCTGAGGTGGAGATCGAGACCGTGCCCCTGCAGAACGATGAGTTCCCGCCGCAGATCAGCCAGGTGCTGGAACGGGTGGCTGAGCAGGCGGAGGTGCATGAGCCGACGCTGTATTATTTTGCCCAGGAGCTCTGGGGGCAGTTCATCATGTCCATCTACGGGACGGAGGATTACCGCAAGCTGCTGGACGGAGAGTATTCGCAGCTCGATATTTGGGCGGGAGCCCTGCACCAGATGGTGTCGGAGAGCCTGAACGGGAACCGCAAAGAAGAGGAAACACGGGGCATGTATGGTATCACGGGCAGCATGCGCTTCCAATTCGAGGGGGCCTACCGTTCGCTCAGGGGATTTGTAAAGAGTTCTCTACTTGATAAATAAAGTAATGTTGTATATAATATAGTGGTTATTCTGTGCGTGAAATGTTGGACTATTTTAAGTAAACATGCAACCTATTTTTGGAGGGAAAAGTATATTATGAAAGCAACTTGGGAAAAGATAGAGAAGAACCTTGGAGTTCTTGAAGTCGAAGTTGAAGCGGAACGCGTAGCATCAGCACTCGACAAAGCTTTTAATAAAGTGGTAAAGAAAGCAAACGTACCTGGATTCCGTAAAGGTAAAGTGCCTCGTCCGATTTTTGAATCCCGTTTCGGTGTTGAAAGCCTGTATCAGGATGCTATCGACATTCTTCTTCCTGAAGCTTACGGCGAAGCCGTTGAACAGACTGACATCTTCCCTGTAGACCGTCCAGAAGTGGACATCGAGCAATTCGCTAAGGGCCAGCCGTTCATCTTCAAAGCGAAGATCACAGTTAAGCCGGAAGTGAAGCTGGGCGAGTACAAAGGTCTGGAAGTTCCAGTACAGAAGGCAGAAGTAACTGACGAAGAGCTGGACGCTGAACTGAAGCGTCTGCAAGAGCGTCACGCTGAGCTTGTTGTCATTGAAGAAGGAGCAGCTGTGAACGGCGACATCACTATCATTGATTTTGACGGTTCGGTAGACGGCGTGCCATTCGAAGGCGGACAGGCTGAGCGTCATTCCCTGGAGCTGGGCAGCAATTCCTTCATTCCAGGATTCGAAGAGCAGGTAGTGGGCATGTCCACTGGAGACTTCAAGGATGTTGAAGTAACCTTCCCTGACACTTACCACGCTGCTGAGCTGGCAGGCAAATCTGCTGTATTCAAAGTGAAGCTGCACGAAATCAAGCGCAAACAGCTTCCTGAGCTGGATGATGAATTCGCCAAGGATGTTAGTGAATTCGACACACTGGAAGAATACAAGGCAGACCTGAAGGCACAGCTCGAATCCCGTAAGCAGGAAGAACTCAAAGGCGTTCGTGAAACAGCGGTAGTTGACGCTGCAGCAGCTAATGCTGAAGTTGAAATTCCTGAAGCCATGATCGCCAGCGAAGTGGAGAACATGGTTCGTGATTTCGATACCCGTCTCCGCCAGCAGGGCATGAACATGGATATGTTCCTTAGCTTCTCCGGCCAGACCCGTGAAGACCTGCAGGGACAAATGAAGGGCGATGCTGAGAAGCGCGTTCGTAACAACCTTGTTCTGGAAGTTATTGCTAAGGAAGAGAAGATCGAAGTTTCCGAAGAAGAAGTTACGCAAGAGCTGGCTACTATGGCTGAAGCTTACAAGCGTTCTCCTGAAGAAATCCGCAGCATTCTGGCAGCCAATGGTTCCCTGAGCAGCCTGAATGATGAGATCTCCCTGCGCAAGACAATCGATTTCCTCGTTAGCAACAGCGTGGAAGTTGAAGCTCCGGCAGCACCTGTAGAAGAAGCGGCAGCAGAAGAAGCAAGCGCTGAGTAAGCTTCTAACCTTTACCTAGAACGGCTATCCAATTAGCCTCCATAGAGATTTGATAAGGCACGTAAGTTTTTGTTACGTGCCTTATTTTTATCGGGGCAGACGTTTGTAAGTACATATCATGAATCCGGCAATTGGCATTGTCTGTGGAATTGCGATATAATGGCATGCACATGAGCAATGCGGTTTATGGCACAGTGAATAAATGACATCCCGCTTTGAACGTGTTAAAATATTTCTGAAACGGAAAGACTAATCTGTATAGAGAAAAGAGGTTGGTGGCATGAGTCTGGTACCAATGGTTGTGGAAACGACAAGCCGGGGAGAACGCTCATACGATATCTATTCCAGATTGCTCAAGGATCGCATCATCTTCCTGAGCAGTGCGATTGACGATGATGTCGCCAATCTGGTTATTGCGCAGTTGCTGTTTCTGGCGGCAGATGACCCCGAAAAAGACATTCACTTGTACCTCAACTCGCCCGGTGGTTCTGTTACAGCCGGCATGGGTATATATGATACGATGCAATATATCAAACCGGATGTTTCAACGATTTGCGTAGGGATGGCAGCCAGTATGGGATCTTTGCTCCTGACAGCCGGAGCGCCTGGCAAGAGATATGCGCTGACCAACAGCGAAGTCATGATTCATCAGCCGCTCGGCGGCGTTCAGGGGCAGGCGTCAGACATCTGGATTCATACCGACTGGATTCTCAAGACGAAGGCGAAGCTGAATCAGATTTATGTAGAGCGCACAGGTCAGCCCCTTGACAAAATCGAACGGGATACAGACCGCGATAACTTCATGAGCGCGGAAGAAGCGAAGGAATACGGGCTCATTGACCAGGTACTCTCTTCACCGATCAAATCTTAAAGGGGTGGTAAGATGTTTAAATTTAATGATGAAAAAGGGCAGTTGAAATGCTCCTTTTGCGGCAAATCACAAGAGCAGGTTCGTAAGCTAGTAGCGGGACCTGGCGTTTATATATGTGACGAATGCATCGAGCTGTGCACGGAGATTGTGGAAGAGGAGCTTGGCCACGAAGAAGAGCTGGATATGAAGGATATTCCGAAACCGAAGGAAATCCGTGATATTCTGGATCAATACGTTATCGGCCAGGAGCAAGCGAAGAAATCGCTCTCCGTTGCTGTATACAATCACTACAAGCGCGTGAACAGCCAGAGCAAGATTGAAGATGTGGAGCTGACGAAGAGCAACATTCTGCTGCTCGGACCTACAGGCTCCGGTAAGACCCTGCTGGCGCAGACGATGGCGAAGATCATCAACGTTCCTTTTGCCATTGCAGATGCCACTTCCCTTACGGAAGCAGGTTATGTGGGTGAAGACGTTGAGAACATTCTCCTGAAGCTGATTCAAGCGGCTGATTATGATGTGGAGAAAGCCGAACGCGGTATCATCTATATAGACGAAATTGATAAGGTAGCGCGTAAATCCGAGAATCCGTCCATTACCCGTGACGTATCCGGTGAAGGCGTTCAGCAGGCGCTGCTGAAGATTCTGGAAGGTACGGTTGCTTCGGTTCCACCGCAAGGCGGACGCAAACATCCTCATCAGGAATTCATCCAGATCGATACTACGAACATTCTGTTCATCGTGGGCGGTGCCTTCGACGGACTGGAGCAAATGATCAAGCGCCGTATCGGCAAAAAAGTCATCGGCTTCAACGCTGCGGTTGAAGGACAGAAGGACCTCAAGGCCGGTGAATACCTGTCCATGGTATTGCCTGAGGATCTGCTGAAGTTCGGCCTCATCCCCGAGTTCGTCGGCCGTCTGCCGGTCATCTCGACCTTGGAGCCGCTTGATGAGAGCACATTGGTACGTATTCTCTCCGAGCCTAAGAATGCACTCGTGAAGCAGTATGTGAAGCTGCTGGAGATGGATAATGTAGCCTTGAAGTTCGAACCGCTTGCCCTTGAAGCGATTGCCAAGGAAGCGATCAAGCGGAACACTGGTGCCCGTGGATTGCGTGCCATCATTGAGAGCATTATGCTTGATGTGATGTACGAAGTGCCTTCACGCGATGACATTAAGGATTGTGTCATTACCGAGAAGGTGGTCCAGGAGAAGTCTCTGCCGGAGCTTAGTCTCAAGAAGGATAAGAAAAAAGAAGAAAGCGCGTAAGCCAGGCGTAAGTACCGGGCCTGACACGGCTTAACAATACAGCTCAGGGTCTCCACTTTCTCCCGCACATCCCGCATGACCTGCGGGAGCGGAGAGGGTGGAGCTTTGATCGTTATGGGGGAGAAAACCATGTTCCTGAGACACCAGACCCGTCCCGTCAATGTTGGCGGAGTGATTATCGGGGGTAACAACGAGGTTGCCATCCAAAGCATGTGTACGACCAAGACCGCCGATGTAGAAGCAACCGTAGCCGAGATTCTGCGGCTGGAGGAAGCCGGCTGTCAGCTCGTGCGTGTAACGGTCAACAATGAAGAAGCGGCAGCAGCGATTAAGGAAATCAAGAAGCAGATTCATATCCCGCTTGTAGCGGATATTCATTTCAATTACAAGCTGGCTCTGCTGGCGATTGAGAACGGCATCGACAAGGTGCGGATCAATCCCGGCAATATTGGACGCCGTGACAAGGTTGAAGCTGTCGTTAAGGCCTGTAAGGACAAGGGGATACCGATCCGTATTGGCGTTAATGCCGGTTCACTGGAGAATCACCTGCTGGAGAAATACGGTTATCCTACACCAGAGGCTATGGTGGAGAGTGCCCTGTACCATATCGGCATTCTGGAGGAGCTGGATTTCCACGATATTATCGTATCGCTGAAGGCTTCGGATGTGCCGATGGCTATTGAGGCATACCGCCAAGCTGCAGAAGTAATTCCTTATCCGCTGCATCTGGGCATCACTGAATCCGGCACTCTGTTCGCTGGAACAGTGAAGAGCTCGGCCGGGATCGGTGCGCTGCTCTCCATGGGCATCGGCAGTACGGTGCGGATCTCCCTGAGTGCTGATCCGGTGGAGGAAGTGAAGGTGGCCCGTGAGCTGCTGAAGACCTTCGGTCTGATCTCGAATGCGGCTACCCTGATCTCCTGCCCGACCTGCGGACGCCTGGATATTGACCTCTTCTCGATTGCGAACGAAGTGGAAGAGTACATCTCCAAGCTGAAGGTGCCGATCAAGGTATCCGTCCTCGGCTGTGCAGTGAATGGTCCGGGGGAAGCCAGAGAAGCGGACATCGGCATCGCCGGTGCGCGCGGAGAAGGGCTGTTGTTCCGTTACGGCAAGATGATCCGCAAGGTGCCTGAGGCGGAGCTGGTTTCTGAGCTGAAGAAGGAGATCGACATTATTGTCGAGCATTTTGAAGCGACCGGTGAGATTCCCGGCCGCAGTCATGCCGGACTGGCTCCGGCGGTCGCCTTGGGCAACTCGGAGAGCGGTAATTAACAGAACGCCCCTTTCGTCACGAATCCTGCCCTCATCATAATTATGTCCATGTACCTGAAGCGCCCCGCTGCAGAAGTCTGTTGGATCAGACGTTTGCTTCGGGGCGCTTATTTTGTGCGGAGCCGGTGGATAGTCTTCTTCAGCAAAGTTAGCCCATAGAGCAGCAAAGGAAGAAGCAGCAAGAAGATAAACGCGAAATTTCCCCATACTTTTGAAATAATTTCATTGATATAAACGGTGTTGATATAGGTATTCCAAGCGATGATGATGAACAGTACGGCCAGGGGATAGATGAGATAGTTCTGCTTCCGCAGATGAAAGACGGATTGGAGCCCCTTCAGAATGGAGAAGTAGAGCAACGAGATTTTGATGAAAAAGCTCAGTACCCAAATGGTGATCAGAATGCCTTCGACCCGCTGCAGAATATTTCCGATATTAATCGTCTTGGCGAGTGCATAGGCGGGGAAGGTGCTGTTCTCCGTCTGTTCAATCCCCAGAATGAGCAAGCTGAGCAGTACGATGATGCTAAGGATCATGCCGCCTGTGAACGTACCCAGCAGAAAGGCCCGCTCCCCGCTTTTTGGCTTCCTGACGAGTGGCAGGAAGGTCATCATCACGATGAGTTCCTGAAACGCAGCGGATTGATAGCCAGCGATGAGCACAGGAGATAAGCCCCCTTCCAGGACAGGCTTGATATGATTCCATTCGATTTTGGGAATCAGGGCCAGCACAAGAATCAGGAACAGGAACAGCACCCAGGGGAATAATAATTCGCATACTCTGGCAAATACGACAATCCCTGAACTGACACTCACGACGGCAGCGATCAGGAAGATAATCTGGACCGCTTCAATCGGTGTTTCGGGCAGAATCTCACTGGTGATGAAGAAGCCGAGATCGCCCAGCAGCGTGCCGGTGAGTATCATGAAATAGAATAGATACAGCAGCGAGATGATTTTGCCCATCCATTTGCCGAAACCCGCTTCGAGGATTTCATAGAGATCTCTGCCGGGATAATGACGGGCAACTGCGAGATACAGTATGACGATAACCAGATTAATCAGGAGGCTGCAAAGTGCAGCGATCCAGGCATCTTCTCTTGCGGTATGCGCCAGTCCGCTTGGGATGATCAGAATGGAGGTTCCGATTGTTAGTCCGAATGTCATGATATAGAACTGCCGTAAGGAAATACCCGCACGATTCTTCACAGGGTGGTTCACTCCCTCTCTCATGAACGTTATTTCAGGACAGAAGCTGCATGATACTGCGTACCCAGTCGAGCGGCCTGAACTGAGGCAGGTCTGCCATGTCCAATAAGGTTGCCGCAACGGTAAGACTCCAGAGACTATAGAAGGCGGCTGCATCCCGCAGTGACTTTAGCCTAATGACGGCAGGTGTCTTCAGGATCAATACCAGTAACAGAAAGAACAGCAGAATCAGATTCCAATTCATTTTTCCTCCATCTCCTGTTTCAAGGGTTGGATGATCGAACCGATGCGCTGAATCACTATCTTGGAACGTACATTAACCTTGACGGTTCTGAAGCTGTCCTCCCAATGCTCGCGGTACGTTCGCCACAGACGGGGATATTTCCGGTGCAGGGCTTCGCCGAATCCGAAGATGTCAGCGCCGTATTTCTGCTGGACCTCCCGGATATTTTGCGTGAGCCTGAGGTCATAAGTCTGCTCCAGATTCCTCTGAATATCCTCGATGCTGGCCGGATTGTTCAGATTAAGCTTGCCTTGAATTGTGGTGAGATTGGCTTCTATATTTAGCTTTACCGTAAATGCAGGCTTGCCCTGTGCATCTAGCCGGACGTCCAGATTGCTGTCTGAACGGGTTATTCTGAAGCCTGCAAGCCCGCCTCCGGGAATGGGTGCATTGCTAACCGTGGAGTCCACCTCATCCAGGACATAGTTGACCGTTTTGCTGACAGGTTCGTCCAGCCAGCCGACCAGCTTGTCTTTTTTGAACACTGCGATTCCCACGTGCTCGATCATGGTCTTCGGGCTGATCGTATCCACATTGTTCTCGGACCCTCCATTCTGCCCGCCCCCATTCAATTGCACACCGGACATCACCGGATTGGAGCCGCCGCGCTCCATCTCGGTAATGAACTGCTGCAAGGTCACCTTCCCGGTTGCTGCCCATTTTTTATGCGAGACCAGAATAGAAGAATACAGGGAGTTCGCCGGAATATGCTCGAATGGAGTGATAATTTCCAGTATCTTGGAAGCCTTGGATTCCTTCGCCACCAGCAGGAAGAAATCCGTACGCAGCTCATGGTTGCGTGAGATGAAGTCCAGCACATCGCTGACTCCCTTGCGGGCCAAGGCCTCTCCGATGACTAACACGCGGATATGAGCCAGATACAGCATACGCGGAGTCATGCTCAGCATACGCTGCAACGCATCGGGAACAGTTCTGCCAATGGCTTGATAGGTAACCACAGGCATCCCCCCGGAGCTACCGCCCTTCTGATTGCCCGTCTCCCCGGGATTCATCACCTGAACAGTGACGGCATAGCCGCCCGGATCGAGATCAATGCCGAGCGCCATGACAACAGCCAGATCATTCAGCTCTTTGCGGCTCCAGCATCCGGTGAGCAAGGTAAGGCTCATGATCAGAAGGATACACAGGAATTTTCTCCACATGGCCAGCAGTCCTTTCGTTGAAGAGAGTTCAGGTCAACCTGCTAATTCTGCCCAAAATATTTCTTCATGGTGCGCCGGGATAAGCGGATGAACGTATCCTTCTGGCTCTGCCAGCGGATGGGGGCAAAAGAGGTCATGTAAGGGATGCCCATAGATTCAAGGCTGCACAGATGCAATCCCAGAATAATCAAGGCAATAATGATGCCGAATAAACCGAAGGAGGCGGCAATTATCATCAGGACAAACCGCAGCATCCGCACCGATATCCCCACATTGAAGGCAGGCAAGGCGAAATTGGAAATGGCTGTGATGGATACGACGATAACCATGGCCGCCGAGACGAGTCCTGCATCGACCGCCGCTTGACCAATCACCAGCGTTCCGACGATGGACACCGACTGACCGATCGATTTGGGCAGACGGATACCGGCCTCACGCAGAATCTCGAAGGTAATCTCCATGATGAAGGCTTCAAGGAAGGCCGGAAAAGGAATCCCCTCGCGCTGTCCGATCAGACTGATCAGCAATGTGGTGGGAATCATCTCCTGGTGGAAGGTAGTGATCGCTATATAGAAGGAAGGAGTCAGCAGTGCGATAGCAAAGCAGAAGAACCGGAGCATCCGGACCAGACTGGAAAAATCGCTCCGCTGGTAATAATCCTCACTGGACTGAAAGAATTGCACCAGCAGCGCAGGGACCACGAGTACAAACGGACTACCCTCCACCAGAATGGCAATCCGGCCTTCCAGCAGTGCGGAGGCGGTAGCATCCGGGCGTTCCGTATTATACACGGTCGGAAAGGGGCTGTAGCGCTGGTCCTGAATCATTTCTTCAACATAGTTACTCTCCAGCACACTGTCGAGCTTAGCAGCATCCAGCCGCCTGCGCAGCTCCTGCAGCACTTCGGGATCGGCATTGCCTTCAATATACATCACCGCGACATTGGTCTGGGTCTGCTCTCCAAGCTTCCGCTGTTCAATACGCAGCTTGGGGTTCTGGATACGCCGGCGGATCAGAGCCGTGTTCTCCCGCAGGGATTCGGTGAAGCCTTCACGCGGCCCTCTTACTACGGATTGGGAAACCGCGTCTTCCACTGAACGCTGCTTCAGCGCTTCTGTCCCGGCAGATAACGCATTTGTGCTTCCATCAATATAGATGATCGAGTTGCCGGCCAGCAGTTCAGTCTCTACCTCTGTATAATTCGTAATTCCTCCAACTTTGCCGAGCGAGAGCGTTCTTTCCTGCAGGAGCTTCAGGCAGCGCTCCGGCTGCGGTTCACTGTACTCACTGAACTGGCCCGCGTCTTCATGAATGGCCTTCATCAGAGCTTGCGGATCAGCCATTCCTTCAATATATACAACCACTGCGGACGAGGGGCCGAGGGTAATGAATCTGTAGATGATATCCGTACTTGTGCCCAGACGGGCCTGTGTCCCCTCTATAAAAGCGGACATAGAATCCGGCAGTTTCTCCTGCGGCGAGCCTGCGTTCTCTAGCTGTGTCATGTTCATTCGCCTCCAATCATTCGCGTATAGTCTTTCCGATTATGGAAATCGTATGCAATATGCGGGCCGTCAGGGAGGCGGAGGCTTTTGTTTTTTTGCTGCGGGAGTTTATGAATGTTTGAAACGGCTATACTACCAAGTAGTAGCTGAATACAGAACAGGTAGACGGAAGGATACAGGAGGGTGACCTATGGAACTAAGTATATTGCTGATGGTCGTGCAGCTTTTTTTCGCGCTGGTCATCGGTGTTTATTTTTGGAATCTGCTGCGGGGACAGAAGACGAACAAGACGGCGGTGGACCGGGAATCGCGTAAGGAGCTGGACAAGCTGCGCAAGATGAGGATGATCTCACTGACCAAGCCGCTCTCGGAAAAGACACGCCCCGCCTCCATCGACGATATCGTCGGACAGAAGGACGGGCTGCGCGCCTTGAAGGCCGCGCTCTGCAGTGCCAATCCGCAGCATGTCATTATCTACGGGCCGCCGGGTGTGGGCAAGACGGCAGCGGCGCGGGTAGTTATGGAGGAAGCGAAGAAGAATGCGTTATCGCCGTTCAAGCGCGACGCCAAATTCACAGAGATCGATGCCACTACGGCGCGCTTCGACGAGCGCGGAATTGCCGATCCGCTGATCGGCTCCGTGCATGATCCGATCTATCAGGGAGCAGGGGCCATGGGCGTGGCCGGAGTCCCGCAGCCGAAGCCGGGAGCGGTGACCAAGGCGCATGGCGGAATTCTGTTCCTTGATGAGATTGGTGAGCTGCATCCCATTCAGATGAATAAGCTGCTGAAGGTGCTGGAAGACCGCAAGGTGCTGCTGGAGAGCGCCTATTACAACTCAGAGGACAGCAATACACCAGCGTATATCCATGATATCTTCCAAAATGGCCTGCCTGCCGATTTCCGGCTGGTAGGAGCCACGACACGATCACCGGACGAGATCTCGCCGGCGCTGCGTTCGCGCTGCATGGAGATTTATTTCCGTCCGCTGCTGCCGGAGGAGATTGCCGTGATCGGACGGGATGCCGTCCAGAAGATCGGGCTGAAGCCAAGCCCTGAAGCGGTTGAGGTCGTGCAGCAATATGCTACGAACGGCCGTGAGGCGGTGAATATGATTCAGCTGGCTGCGGGTCTCGCGCTGACCGAAGGCCGGGATACGCTGAGCGCTGCGGAAGTGGAATGGGTCGCCAGCAGCAGCCAGCTGCCGCTGCGGACGGAACGCAAAATCCCTTCTGCCCCGCAGGTCGGACTGGTCAACGGCCTTGCCGTCTACGGACCCGGCATGGGCACGCTGCTGGAGATCGAGGTCTCAGCCGCGCCCGCCCTTAACGGGCCGGGCAGGCTGAATATCACCGGCGTAGTCGATGAAGAGGAGACGCGCGGAGGCTCGCGGACCGTGCGGCGCAAGAGCATGGCCCGGGGCTCGATTGAGAATGTGCTGACCGTCCTGCGCACCATGAAGCTGGAGCCGGACAAGTATGACCTGCACATTAACTTCCCCGGCGGGACACCGATTGACGGTCCGTCCGCCGGGATTGCCATGGCGGTGGCCATCGTCTCCGCCATCCGGAAGCTGCCGGTGGATAACACGGTGGCGATCACCGGGGAGATCGGCATCCATGGCCGCGTGAAGCCGGTCGGCGGCGTGGTCGCCAAGGTGGAGGCTGCCTTTCAGGCGGGAGCGACCACCGTGCTGATCCCGAAGGAGAACTGGCAATCGCTGTTCGCCGACCTCGGCGCGCTGCGGGTGATCCCGGTGGACACCGTGGAGGAAGTCTTCCGCCACCTGTTCGGCGCGGACACGGCAGACATCAGAATGCCCGCTGTATCGGGCGAGACCTTCTCTTCGGCGCCTTCACTGCTGAAGGCGGACGCCTCGGGCGAGAGTATGCCTGGATAAGACAGGAATAGTGCGAAGGAATCCTCTGGCGGGTAGCTGCCGGGGGATTTTTTTGAGCGGATGAGGAGAGGGGAGCAGCGGCATAGGACACGAATGTTCAGCGAATACTACATACTAATGGGTGAGCGTGCCAATAACACCAATTGCAGACACGGGTTGTTGGTGTTTTCATGCGGCTTTTGTTAGAATGAATGCATATGACACAACTTATGAACCATGGGAGGTGCGAAAGCGATGATACAAAGTAAATCCAAGGGTCGTCGTTTTCCTTTATTACCGCTTAGAGGTCTTCTTGTATATCCCAGTATGGTTCTGCATCTGGATGTAGGCCGTGAGAAGTCCGTCCGGGCATTAGAGAAAGCTATGGTTGAAGATAATTTGATTCTCCTCTGCTCCCAGTCTGAAGTCAATATTGAGGAGCCGGGGCAAGAGGATATATTCCGCGTGGGTACGGTGGCGAATGTGCGGCAGATGCTGAAGCTTCCCAATGGCACGATCCGTGTGTTGGTGGAAGGCGTAGAGCGGGCTGAGATACTTCATTATACGGACAACGAGGAGTACTATGAGGTGATGGCGCGTGAGCTGCCGGAGCAGGAGGATGTGGACCAGGAGAGCGATGCCCTGATGCGCAGCGTGCTGAGCCAGTTCGAACACTACATCACTTTGTCCAAAAAAGTAACGCCAGAGACACTCGCTGCGGTCTCCGATATAGAGGAGCCTGGGCGGCTGGCGGATGTCATCACCAGTCATCTGGCGCTGAAGATCAAGGACAAACAGGAGATCCTGGAGACCATTGACGTCAGCAAGCGTCTGGAGAAGCTGCTCGATATCCTTAATAATGAGCGCGAAGTGCTGGAGCTGGAACGCAAGATCAGCCAGCGTGTGAAGAAGCAGATGGAGAAGACCCAGAAGGAGTATTACCTGCGTGAGCAGATGAAAGCGATCCAGAAGGAGCTTGGCGAGAAGGAAGGCCGGGCCGGTGAAGCCGATGAGCTGCGCGCCCAGATGGAAGAGAAGAACCTGCCGGAGCGGGTGCAGGAGAAGATTGAGAAGGAAATCGACCGTCTGGAGAAAATGCCGGCAAGCTCGGCCGAAGGCAGCGTCATCCGCAACTATGTGGATTGGCTGCTCAGTCTGCCCTGGAGCGAAGCCACGGAAGATGATCTGGATATCCGCAAGGCGGAAGAGGTGCTGGACGCAGACCACTATGGTCTGGAGAAGCCTAAGGAACGGGTGCTGGAATACCTGGCGGTGCAGAAGCTGGTCAAGGGTCTGAAGGGGCCGATTCTGTGTCTGGTAGGTCCTCCGGGCGTCGGCAAAACCTCGCTCGCCCGCTCCATTGCCCGCTCCCTGAACCGCAAGTTCGTCCGCATCTCGCTGGGCGGCGTACGGGATGAAGCCGAGATCCGGGGTCACCGCCGTACGTATGTCGGCGCAATGCCGGGCCGGATCATCCAGGGAATGAAGACGGCAGGCAGCACTAATCCGGTCTTCCTGCTGGATGAGATCGACAAGATGGCAGCGGACTTCCGCGGCGATCCGTCGGCAGCCCTGCTGGAGGTGCTGGACCCGGAACAGAACAATACATTCAGCGATCACTTCGTTGAGCTGCCGTTCGACCTGTCGAACGTCATGTTCGTCACTACAGCGAATGCCGTGCACAACATTCCGCGTCCGCTGCTGGACCGGATGGAGATGCTGTTCATTCCTGGCTATACGGAGCTTGAGAAGCTGCAGATTGCCAGCCGTTATCTGCTGCCGAAGCAGCGCAAGAGCCACGGCCTTGCGGAAGAGCAGCTGTCCATCGGAGATGATACGCTGCTGAAGATGGTCCGCGAGTACACCCGCGAATCCGGGGTGCGGAATCTGGAGCAGCAGATTGCTGCCCTCTGCCGCAAGGCGGCGAAGCAGATCGTCTCGGAAGAGAAGGAGCGCGTCAGCATTCTTCCGGAAGAGATCAAGGATTATCTGGGAGCCTCCAAGTTCCGCTATGGAATGGCAGAGCTGGAGGATCAGATTGGTACCGTGACCGGGCTGGCTTGGACCGAAGTTGGCGGCGATACGCTGCTGATTGAAGTAACCGTGGTCCAAGGCACCGGGAAGCTCACGCTGACCGGACAGCTCGGCGATGTGATGAAGGAGTCGGCGCAGGCCGCCTTCAGCTATACCCGCTCGAAGGCGGAGGAGCTGGGGCTTGCTCCTGATTTTCACGAGAAGAACGATATTCACATTCATATTCCCGAAGGTGCGATTCCCAAGGACGGCCCGTCCGCAGGGATTACGATCGCCACGGCGCTGATCTCCGCGCTCACCAAGCGGTATGTCTCCAAGCATGTGGCCATGACCGGCGAGATTACGCTGCGCGGACGCGTATTGCCTATCGGAGGCCTGAAGGAGAAATCCCTGGCCGCCCACCGTGCGGGCTACAAGAAGATTCTTATCCCGAAGGACAATGAACGCGACCTCAAGGATATCCCCGAGAGTGTCCTGAGTGATGTCGAGTTCGTGCCGGTGTCCCATATGGATCAGGTACTGAAGCACGCGCTTGTAGATCATGCAGATGGAATCAACACCGATTCAGATACAGATACAGAAATAAGCATTGAAGCGCCCAGTAGTGTGCATTAGAAAGGAAGTCTTATGAAAGTTAACAACGCCGAATTTATTATCAGTGCCGTAGGCCCTGACCAGTACCCCATGGATGCCTTGCCGGAGATTGCTCTGGCAGGGCGCTCCAACGTAGGGAAGTCCTCTCTGATCAACCGGATGATTAACCGCAAGAATCTGGCCCGCACCAGTTCTACACCGGGCAAGACGCAGCATATGAACTATTACCGTGTGAATGAGAGCATGTATTTCGTTGACTTCCCGGGGTATGGCTACGCCAAGGTCTCGAAGACGCAACGCGCCTCCTGGGGCAAAATGGTCGAGAAGTACATGGCAGAACGCGAGACGCTGAAGATGGTCCTGCTTATCGTAGATCTGCGCCACCCGCCGACCGTCAATGACAAAATGATGTTTGACTGGCTGAAGCACTACGATCTGCCGCTCTGCGTAGTAGCCACCAAAGCGGACAAAATTCCGAAGACCCGCTGGCCGAAGCATATCAAGATCATGAAGCAGGAGCTCGGTGTGCTGCCGGGAGACAGCTTCATTGCGTATTCATCGGAGATTGGACTTGGCAAAGACGAATTATGGGAACTTATAGATAGACATACTCTACCCACCGAAGAAGAGCTTCCGGCAGAACCGGATGATCAGGATTCCGGGGATGAACCGCAGCACGAAGCGCCTTCCGAGACTTAAGGGTTAGTCATTAAGAATTGAGGGATGTTTATGGCTCAGCGTCTGGCGATGGAATATGTGAATGCAACGATGCAAATGACCGAATTTCAGCTGAACCAGTTTCTGCTAACCGCCGATACCAGCTATATCAGTCACCGTGTGAAGGTACTTGGCGCGGGCGAACAGGAGATTGTGCTGGAGGAGGCCGGGGGCGAGGAGGTCCATCTGTCTTTTGAACGCAAAGGCGGCATCTATATGGGTTCCTTGTCCTGCAGGGTGGTGAATCCTCATCTGATTAATGCAGTCCGCAAATTATTCTTCATGTATAAGGGCACGGGTACCGTAAACCGCATTTATAAGGATCTAACGATGATGTATTACTATGAAGGCGGCTCGGTGCGCCGGATCTCGGAAGTGAGGCCGGGCGGCATCAAGCTGATCTATCAGCATAAATATTCAGTGGCAGAGATGCTGGCTGTCTACAAGCTTCAGAGCGTAGAATGTGAGATTGAGCAGCTCCGTCAAGAGGTTAATAGACTGCTCGATATGCGCAACTGTAGTCAGCAAGAGGCAGTGATTAAGGAAGTCGATGAGAGACTTGCAGAGGCGGCCTACCGGCTGTTCCGACTGGAAGCATAAGTGATAATGTTTTAAAAGATGGCAATCATTTCCTAGTGAAATGGTTGTATTTTTTTGCGAAAACTATACATATCCTCTACGAAAGGACCGATATACAACATATGATAGATATCCATAGCCACATTCTACCTTTCATGGATGACGGAGCCGCTGATTACGACGCCGCTCTCGCCATGGCGCTTGACGCCCATAACGATGGTATTACAACTGTAATAGCTACCCCCCACCATGCGAACGGAGTCTATATGAATCCGGCTCAGGAGATTCAAGCGGCGGTGCGGGTGCTGAATGCGAAGCTGCAGGAGGCAGGCAATCCGCTGGTCGTGCTGCCGGGGCAGGAGATCCGGATCTACGGAGAGCTGCTCGATGATCTGGAGCGGGGACAACTGCTGACACTTGCCGGTTCCCGGTATATTTTGCTGGAGATGCCCTCTTCACGGGTGCCCCGCACGATGGAAGAGACCTGTCATGAGCTGGTCATTCAGGGAATGGTGCCGGTTATCGCCCACCCGGAGCGTAACGCGGAGATTGCTGACGATCCGTCCAAGCTGCTGCGGTTAACAGAGATTGGTGCTCTGGGACAGGTTACTGCACAGAGTATGGCCGGCGTCTTCGGGAGTAAGCTGCAGAAGCTGTCGCTCGAATTATGCCGGCAGCATGCCGTGCATATTATTGCATCGGATGCGCATGATTCTGTACACCGTCCCTTTGGATTAAGCGAAGCTTATAGGGTGGTGCGGCGGGAATTGGGAGAAGAGTCATTCGACTTTTTTCTACAAAATTCGCGCGATCTCCTTACAAATAAGGAGATTAATCGAGCTAATCCTATTCAATCTACCAGCAAACGTCATAGATTGTTCGGATTTCTTTCTCGTAAGGGGTGACCTTCTGTGTCATTAATGGTAGAATGGGTATTACTGGATTCTTGCACTATTATTAATACAAATACATACACAGAGGTGGATGACAAGTGACTTTGAAGAAAAAATTGGCAGTATCTACACTAGCAGTAAGCATGGCAGCGGCATCCGTTGCCGGATTCCCGTTCAGCAGCAAGGGGCTGGCTGAACATTTTGGAGTGAGTACAGCTTCCGCAGCAGCAGTATCGCAGGCAGATGTGAAGGCGAAGGTTGAGAAGATTTATGCTCAGCTTACAGAGACTGAGAGACAAGCACTTCTTGCTTATGAGAAGGAAGCAGGCAATATCAGCGCTACTACTTTCGAACAGATCTTCAAGCCAGTGCTGGACAAGCTTGCCTTAGAAGCTGATGATCTTGCAACTGCTCATAAAGCATTCACGAGCGTATCCAGTGTAGTCTACGATGTATATGACAAGGATTACACTGCGATTAAGGCGATCCGCTATGATGAGAAGAATGTGGACCTGCTGAAGAGAATTGCAGTTAAGGCTGGCGTAAAGAATCTTACGGCTGACGATTTCAATGAATTCCTGTTCGGCGACAAAGGCGTTGAAGCTGAACTTCGCGCAATGATCAGCAATAAGTCCAAAACTGACTTGATGAACCTGGTTCTTAATGCTTCTAGCACTGATGATGCTCTGAATACATTGCTGAATGAAGCCATTACCAAGGTTCTGAATCACAACACAATTGAGGGTGGCCTTACCGTAAGCCAGGTAGTCTACAACCTTAACATTACTCCAGGAGATATTAAGCTCAGTCTTAAGAACCTGAAGGATACAATCCCAACAGCCGCGCCAGCAGTGAAGGCTCTTGCTTTAGCTTATGTGAGAGCTTACATTAACGAGCCTGTAATTACTGAGCCTAATCCTCCTGGAACTGGCACTGGCGGCGGTGGCGGTGGCGGCACAGTAACAACTCCAGTTACGAACCCTACAGCTACACCAGGTGTATACGATGTATCCAAGCTGGTAACGATTGTAGGCAACAAAGCAACCCTGAAGCTCGTAGATGCTGATGTACTGAAAGCCTTTGATGCACTGGTTGCAGCTAATGCCGGTAAGACAGGTCTTACGCTTACCCTGAACCTGGGTACAGTGAACGCGGCAACAGTAGAAGTGCCATTGTCCAAAGCAATCATCGAAGCAGCCAAGGCGAAAGGCATTGCCAACATTGCAATTACTTTCAACGGCTTGACTGTAACGATTCCAGTAGGACAGTTCAGTGAAGCTATTACACTGACTACTTCCACTGTAGCAGATACAACCGTAACATCCCTGTCCAGCATGAAGCTGGCATCCAGCGTATATGACTTCGAACTGACTGTAGGCGGTGTGGTTACATCAACCTTCAAGCAGCCAATCATTATCAAGCTGCCGCTTAAGAATACAGAAGGCCTTGACCGTGAACTGTTGTCCGTTGCGAAGGTAGTCTACAAAGAACTGCAATATCAGGGTGGTGTTGTAGATGGTGATCACATCACTGAACCGCGTGACGGCTTCTCTTCCTATGCTGTACTGGAGAACAAAGTCAGCTTCAAGGATGTTGCAAGTGTTCAGGCCTGGGCTGGAAGACAGATCTCAGTCGTAGCAGCCAAGGGTGCTATTGAAGGCGTAGGCAACGGCAACTTTGCTCCGAAGAACAATGTGACCCGTGCAGAATTCGCCAAGATGCTGATCCGTGCACTGAACCTGGAGAACAACTCCGCGAAGCAGAGCTTCGGTGATGTAAGCTCCACTGCCTGGTATGCTCCTTATGTAGCTGTTGCTGCTGAGAAGGGCATCATTACTGGACGCAGTGCAGCCCAGTTCGATCCTAGTGCAACGATTACCCGTGCGGAAATGGCAACGATGATTGCCCGTGCCGTGAAGTCGCAGAAGCCAGATGCTGCAACTAGTGTCAGCTCCCTGAGCAAGTTCTCCGATGCAGGCAAGATCGCTGCTTCCCTGAAAGACGGAGTAGCCTTCGCTGCCAGCAATAACCTGGTTATCGGCAACGCCGGCAAGTTCAATCCTAACAACACAGCTACACGTGCTGAAGCTGCAGTGATTATCTACCGCACCATCAACTTCAAGTAAGTAAATAGTATTGTGGAGAGCCTCCTCTCGTCGTTTAGAGAGGAGGCACTTTTTTGGAGAATATAAGAATTTACAGCTTGGAGGGAAATGCACTTGTCAGCACAAGAATTGGATTTGCGCGATTATTTCCAGATTGTCAGGAAGAGACTGTGGATGATTATCAGCATTGTTATCGTGGCCTGTGTTCTTGCCGGGATCTACAGCTTATATATCAAGAATCCGGTCTATGAAGCTTCAACGAAGATCATTGTTAATCAGACGCCTACCCAAGCTACGGCAGCACAGCTGGATCTGAATCAGATCAATACCAACATTCAGCTGATCAATACGTACAAGGAAATTATCAAGACTCCCGCAATCCTCGATGTTGTAGCCCAGAACTACCCGCAATTCGGGATTACGGCAGAGGAAATGCTGAAGAAGGTTAACGTGAGTTCTGTAAATAATACGCAGGTGATGACACTTGTCGTTCGAGATAATTCATACCAGAGAGCCGCAGAGATCGTGAATGCCATATCCCTTGTATTTAAGCAGGAGATTCCGTCCTTGTTCAACGTACAGAATGTGTCCATCCTCAACGAAGCCAAGCTTAATCCGCCAGTTACACCCGGACCGGTAGAGCCGAATGTGGTGATGAACCTCGCGATTGCTTTTATCGTATCCCTGATGATTGGTCTGGGGATTGCCTTCCTGCTGGAGTATCTCGATGATACGCTGAAGACAGAAGACGACATTAAGAAATACCTTGGACTTCCGACTATAGCTATGATTACCCGGCTGGGTCAGGAAGAAACCAAGACCACCGGGCAGCAGGCTCAGGCACAGAGCAGAAAGGCGGGGGAACTAGAGCATGTCACAGCAGCCAAATAAACAACGCCATCTGATCACCGTGACCAACCCGCGTTCGCCGGTATCCGAAGCCTTTCGGGCACTGCGCACGAACATTGATTTCTCCTCTGTAGATGAACAGATCCAGATTATTATGGTCACTTCTTCCGGACCGGAGGAAGGGAAATCAACCGTTACCGCCAATCTGGCCGCTGCGTACGCGCAAGCGGATAAGAAGGTGCTGCTAATCGATGGTGACTTGCGTAAGCCTACGGCGCATAAGACTTTTTCCCTGAGTAACCGGTATGGGTTGTCCTCCTTGCTCTCTCAGCAGGCGAATCTGGCCGATGTGATTCAGGAATCCGGTGTGAACAACCTGTATCTGATGACATCCGGCCCGATTCCTCCGAATCCTGCTGAGATGATGGCCTCCAACCGGATGAGTGCAGTGCTGCAGGAGCTGCGTCAGTTATATGATGTCATTCTGATTGATACTCCGCCGCTATTGGCCGTTACAGATGCACAGATTGTTGCCTCTAAGAGTGACGGCGTAATCATGGTGGTCAGCTACGGTAAGGTGAAGCGCGATATTGCAGCTAAGGCGAAGGCCAATCTGGACCGGGTCGGGGCCAAGATGCTGGGCGTGGTTCTTAACAACGTGAAGCGCAAGGCCAGCGAAGGCTACTACTATTACTACTATGGCAACTGAATTGTTTAATAGATAAATTGTTGTTTTTGGAGGCACTGAAAATGACAGCAAAAAAAAGAGTGTTGGTATTATTCATGATCGATGTTGCGATCATATGGTTCAGCATCGTGACGTCCTACCTGTTCCGCTTCTACAATGAGATTCCGCCGGAATATGTGGTACAGATGATCGTGTTCGGCCTAATCTCCACGGTGGCCGTCGGGGGAAGCCTAGTCTACTTCGGACTCTACCGCAGAATGTGGCAATATGCCAGTATTAACGAGATTATATCGGTTCTCAAAGCTATTGTAGTAGGAGCGTTGTTATCTTACGTTGCCGCTTATATCATCCTGCCCGAGCGCGTGCCATTCAGCATAGAAGTCCGGGCGATGGAGACGGTTCTGCTGCTGGTGGGGGGCGTACGTTTTTTCTGGAGAGTCTTCCGCAGTGAACGGAGCAACAATAAGAATACAGAGCTTCATACGCTGATTGTCGGAGCCGGAGATTGCGGAATCCTCATTGCCAAAGAACTGACGGGACCTTCCTTCGCGAGCACCCGGCTGGTTGGATTCATCGATGACAGCGCAGATAAATATCACATGTCCATACTGAGTGTACCTGTACTGGGTAACCGTTATGATATTCCGCGGATTGTGAAGGAAAAGGAGATTCACGAGATTATTATCGCTATGCCCTCGGTTTCCAGAACCCAAATATCCGAGATTATTAATCTGGCCAAGGCTACAGGCGCGAAGCTGAAGATTATCCCGGCACTGAACGATCTGATCGCAGGCAAAATCTCTGTCAAGAAGCTCCGCGATGTCAGCGTAGAGGACCTTCTGGGCCGTGAGCCGATTGTTGCAGACATGAACAGTATTCTGGGCTATGTTCATAACAAAACCGTACTGGTAACAGGCGCGGGCGGTTCGATTGGCTCAGAGCTATGCCGCCAGATCTCACCTTTCGCACCGGACAAGCTGCTGATTCTGGGACATGGCGAGAATAGTATCTATACGATTGAGATGGAGCTGCGCAAGAGTTTCCCTTACCTGGAGATCGTGACTGTAATTGCTGACGTTCAGGACCGCACCCGGTTAATGGATGTATTCCAGAGCTATAAGCCGCAGGTGGTCTTTCATGCGGCAGCACATAAGCACGTTCCTCTGATGGAGCGCAACCCTTCCGAAGCCATCAAGAATAATGTCTTCGGGACCCGCAATGTAGCCGACTGTGCGGACATGTATGGTGCAGAGCGCTTCGTGATGATCTCGTCCGACAAGGCCGTGAACCCGACCAGCGTCATGGGAGCCACGAAACGGATTGCCGAGATGTATGTGCAGAGTCTCAATGTAGCAAGCCCTACCAAGTTCTCTGCGGTACGCTTCGGTAACGTATTAGGCAGCCGGGGCAGTGTCATTCCCGCCTTCAAGCAGCAGATTGCCGCCGGTGGGCCTGTCACCGTAACGCATCCCGAGATGGTCCGTTACTTCATGACTATTCCCGAGGCCGTTCAACTGGTGATCCAGTCCGGCTCCTTCGCGAATGGCGGAGAAGTATTTGTCCTGGATATGGGAGCACCAGTTAAGATTCTGACGCTGGCCGAGGACTTAATCACACTGTCCGGTTACGAGCCGTACAAGGACATTGACATCACCTTCTCAGGCATCCGTGAAGGCGAGAAGCTGTATGAAGAACTGTTGACAGATGAAGAGAACCTGGGTTCCACTCAGCATGACCGGATCTTCATCGGCAGACCTAACGTCATCACCCGGAGCCAGATGGAGCTAGAATTCAAACGGTTGGAACGGGTTGTCACCGAAGATGCAGAAGCCATCCGCGAAGTGATTAACCAGATCGTACCGATGCAGCCAGTCATCCAGGCAGCCATTAGCTAATTAGAGATGTGGAGGTACCTGAAGTGAAGAGATGGAAAAAAGTGTTGATCTGGACGTTGTCGGTCATCGTGGTGTTAGGTGTTAGCGGGCTATTCGCCGCCAATTATGCTGTCGATAAGCTGATGAACTCAATGGCAGGCGGCTTCGATGTGGAAGCCGGCAATACGCCCAGTGTCCCTCAAGGACAAGTGATTGAGCCTGTGGTAGCAGATAGCGATCCGTCTGCGGAGCCAGCAGCTTCCGTTGATCCGGCTTCAAGCTCTGCACCAGCTAGCACACCTGCATCCGGCGGGACCGGAGATCAGACTACTAGTGGTACGGACAAGCCTGCCAATACAGACAAGCCTGCAAGCACTCCTGCTCCAACCCCTGCGGGTGTGGATGGATTAGCCCATATTTCTACGGACAAGGCCAAGGAAGTTCAAGAGAACGTAACGATCACAGATAAAGCGAATGTGGCAGCCATCGTAGCCAAGCAGCTCAGTGTATCAGATATTAAGAGATTACAAGAGTTAGCCCAAGGCGGCTTAACCAATGAAGAGAAGCGGGAAGCCCGCAGTATCATCCTCGGCAAGGTCTCAGAGGAGCAATATAACGAATTAGCTCAGATTGCCAAGAAGTACGGCGTTAGCCAAGGCAAGACCCGGGATCAGATCTTAGCTGAAGAAGAACAACTCAAAGCCCAAGAAAAAGGAAGTGAATAGGCATGTTCAAGATCAAGATTCCAGCAGCAGCACTTCTGAGCGTAGCCTTAATGGGCTGTGAGCCCCTGACAGCATCGGCTCCGGTTACCACCGTAGCGGCAGCTACTCCTGTAGCCACTGCAACAGCTGCTCCCATCAAGGCGTCCAATGCTATCAAAGTACAGAATGTAGATGTGACCATGCTATTCGACGGTGTAGCACTACAGCCGCCCGCTGGACAACATGTGTTCATGTACAATAACACCACTTATGTCCCTCTGCGCTTCATGTCGTATGCCCTGCAGAAGAGCGTAAGCTGGGATGCCAAGAACCTGAAGGTAACCGTAGCGGAGCCAAGCAGCTCAGAGATGGTAGTCATCAAGGAATACCTGATGAATGCGACTTCCAGTCCTTCTTTTGCAGCCAAGAATATTACCCTGAACAACGTTAATGCAAGTTATGTATTTAGCGGGAGTACGAAGGCATTGCCAGCAGGCCAGTCCAGTTATCTGCTGAACGGCTCGATCTATGTCCCCCTAAGATTCTTATCGGAATCTGTAGGAAATTCCATTAGCTGGAATCCGAAAACAAAGACCATCACAGCAAATTCTAAGAACTATGAAGAAAATACGGCTTCGGCGAAACCAACCGACAAGGGAACTAGTCCATCTGCTAGCCCGACTCCGGCACCAGCAGCAACCCCAGCGGCAGAACCAGGTGGAGCAGCAGGCGGTTCAGGATCGGCAGGAACAGGGTCCGGTAAGGTTTCTTATGAGAGTATTACTAGTGAGACTGAAGCGAAGCTGAGTGCGCTACAGTCGCAGAGTACATCTACACTGTTAGGAATTGCTTTTGAATATGTGGGTGCTACAGATGCTGCAACCAAGCAAAGTATCAAGGCCAAAGGGTTAGAGCAACTTGCCTCTTTTAAAGCCTCATTTAACAGTATAATTGCTGACGCTGAACAAAAACTAAACACTAATGGATATAGCACGGCTATTATTGCTCAGTATAGAGCGGCCTTCGAGGCTGACCTGGATAAGGGAAGAGCTATTGCTGAGGGTATGGGGAAATAGTAGGGTTGAAAAAGTATCAGTATCAGAACAAACATGGTTTACAGTTGTAGGATGCAATCTATTCAACCGTAGCTGTAAACCATAGTATCTCAAGGACAAGGTGAGCGTATGAAGCCTTATATTATCGTCAAACAAACTTTAGATTTCATATTGGCTCTAATTGGAATGCTCCTGTTATGGCCTTTTTTCTTGATTATCGCCGTGGTGATCAAGTCTACATCTAAAGGTCCTGTTCTATTTCGGCAAAAGCGGTTAGGCAGGAACAAGAAAGAATTCTATATTCTCAAGTTCAGAACGATGCGCACAGATACACCAAGTGATATGCCTACACATCTGCTGCAAGATCCAGACTTTTTCATTACCAAAGTAGGCAAATTCCTTAGGAAGACAAGCCTTGATGAGCTTCCTCAGATTATAAATATTCTCAAAGGCGACATGAGCATAGTAGGCCCGCGCCCTGCGCTGTGGAACCAGTATGATCTGATCGCGGAGCGTGATAAGTATGGAGCGAATGAGATTAAGCCTGGTCTAACTGGGTGGGCGCAGGTTAATGGGCGGGATGAGTTGGAAATTCAATTCAAGGCTAGTCTGGATGGAGATTACTGTAGTAAGATGAATTTTTGGTTTGATATTAAAGTCTTTACAAAGACCTTATTTATGGTTATCAAGAGCGAAGGTGTTAGGGAAGGCAAACAGAGTCAGTCGATTTAATCAATACAAACTATATCAACATTATAATTGAGGTCAAGTATGAAAAACATTTTAATTACAGGTTCTTCGAGTTATGTGGGGAATGCCTTAGGGGACTGGCTTAGAAACTGGCCTGAAGCCTATAATATTGACTTTATCTCAATGAAAAATGCCTCGTGGAGTTTAGTGGATTTAAGTATTTATGACGTTGTTTTTCATGTTGCAGCTATTGTTCACAAGAAAGAAAAAAAGTATATGGAAGAACAGTACTTTGAAGTGAATAGAGATTTAACTTTAGAGTTAGCTAATAAATCAAAACTTGCTGGTGTTAAACATTTCATCTTTATGAGTTCATTTTCAGTATATGGGATTGAAGGTGATATAACTAAAGATATTATGGTATCAGCTAATACTCAGTGCAGCCCGAATTCTTATTATGGAAAGAGCAAATATGAAGCCGAACTAGGACTGCAACTTTTGGAGTCAGAAGAATTTAAGATCTCAATAATAAGAGCTCCTATGATTTATGGACCAAACTCTCCAGGGAATTATGAAAGACTTAGAAAGTTAATTCTGCAAATCAAAATATTTCCTTACATAAATAATCAAAGAAGTATGATCTTTATAGATAATCTTTCTGAGTTCATAAAGTTAACGATAGATAATGGAACAAACGGTGTTTTTTCTCCTCAAAATAAGGAATATGTGAACACCTATGAATTAGTAAAACTGATATCAGAAGAAAATGATGCAAGTACCTTTTATTCAAAAAAATTAGGGGAATTAGTTTTGAAAGTAGGCAAGAAGAAGAGCATTGTCAATAAAATGTTTGGGAACTTAACATATGATTTAAGTATTTCAAATTACTTTGATTATAAATATGCTCTAGTAGACTTTCCAGATTCTATTAAATTATGTGAAAAAACATCTGAAAAGAGTGCTGAAAATTGAAAAGAGATGTACTGATATTATGCCAATATTTTTATCCTGAGTATATTTCATCTGCAACACTCCCCACGGAGATGGCAGAAGATATGGTTGCTAGCGGGCTAACTGTAGATGTTCTTTGCGGTTATCCGTTGGAATATAGTAAAGCAAAGAATTTACCTAAAAAAGAACGTTATAAGCAAATAAATATTAAGCGTATAAAATATATTCAATTGGATAAGAAAAAAACTTTGAATAGGCTTATTAACTATTTTTCTTTCATAGTTAGTATGTTTTTAAAATGGCCTAGTATGCTGAAATATAAAAGTATCATTGTGTACTCTAACCCACCGTTATTACCTATAATCCCAGCTTTATTAAGTGTCATTTTTAGAAGGAAATTCATATTTGTTGCTTATGATATCTATCCTGACTTAGCGGTTCTAATGGATACAATAAAAAAGGGTAGCCTGATCCATAAGATGATGAAAATTACAAATAGGATAGTATATAAGAATGCTGAGCATATAGTTGCTTTGGGTGAAGAAATGAAAAGCTATATGCTGGAAAACAAATTAACTTTATATGAAGAGAAAATTAAGGTAATTCCTAATTGGTATGATGGAACCAAACTGAATTTCCAAAAAGGTATTAGAGTAAAAGAAAATAGGAAGTTCAGAGTGCTTTACAGTGGGAACATGGGGACATGCCAAGATATGGATACAATACTTAACTGTATTTATACTATGAGAAATAATCATAATGTAGAGTTTGTATTAACAGGACACGGGAACAAAGTTAAAGGAATAATCTCATTTATTAAAGAGAAAAACCTTGAAAATGTAGAATTACATGGATTTTTGTTGGGTGAAGAGTATATTAATATGCTCACTTCAGCAGATTGTTATCTGGTGAGTTTGGAACGAGGGGTTGAAGGAATGAGCGTTCCCAGTAAAACTTATGGTTATTTAGCTGCGGGGAGACCACTACTAGCAATAATGTCTTCGACAACAGATATCTCAATGAAAATTATTGATAATGCCGCAGGTTTTTCATTTGAGCAAGGTGAAGTGGATAAACTGGCCCAGGCAATCGAGTATTTATGCAATAATACTGATATTTGTGATGAAATGGGAGCAAATGCCTTCAAAGTTTTCAAAGAGAATTATGAAAGACAAATAAGTACTAACAAATATATAGATTTGATTAAAACATCTGTTATATAAAAATCGTCTGGAAAGTAATATTTAGATTATATTAAGGAGTGGAACTATTTTGTTTACTGGAAAAACGTTATTAATCACTGGTGGAACTGGGTCTTTTGGTAATGCCGTACTTAAGCGTTTCTTAAATACGGAGATTAGTGAAATTAGAATATTCTCACGGGATGAAAAAAAGCAAGATGATATGCGTAAAGAATTAAGAAATGATAAAGTGAAATTCTTCATAGGAGATGTTAGGGACTATAATAGTGTAGCCGCTGCTATGCATAACGTTGATTATGTTTTCCATGCTGCGGCCTTAAAACAGGTTCCTTCATGTGAATTCTTTCCAATGGAAGCTGTGAAAACAAATGTGATTGGTACTGAGAATGTTCTTAATGCAGCAATTGCCTTTGGAGTGAAAAAAGTTGTATGTTTATCAACAGATAAAGCTGTATATCCAATTAATGCAATGGGTATTTCTAAAGCAATGATGGAGAAGGTAATGGTTGCAAAATCAAGAACTGTTTCTCCAGAAAATACTTTAATATGTGGAACTCGTTATGGTAACGTAATGTGTTCCCGAGGATCAGTAATTCCGTTATTCATAGAACAAATTAAAAATTATGAAGATGTAACTATCACTGATCCTGATATGACAAGATATTTGATGTCTTTAGAAGATGCTGTTGAACTTGTACTCTTCGCATTTAATAAAGCCGTACAAGGTGATATCTTTGTGCAAAAAGCTCCTGCATCTACTATAGGAGAGCTCGCGCTCGCGCTAAAGGAATTATTTGAATCGGATAGTAAAACTAAGATTATTGGAACAAGACATGGTGAGAAACTATACGAAACACTGCTTACGCGAGAGGAAATGTCTAAAGCAGACGACTTAGGAAGCTATTATCGAATTTCAGCCGATACCAGAGATTTGAATTATGATAAATTCTTTGAACAAGGTGACAAGGAGATTTCCGAAGGATGGGAATATAATTCTCACAATACTGAAAGATTAGATGTGCCAGGTATTAAAGAACTCTTGTTAAGTCTAGATTTGATTAAAAAAGAACTTAATGGCAGGGGCTAATGAAATGAAGACAATTTTAGTTACGGGGGCATATGGTTTTATTGGTCGTAATTTAATAGCTTCTCTTAAAAGTAAAGAGGATATTGAAATATTAAGAATTGGCTCTAAACATTCTCTAGGGGATTTAGAAGAGTACGCACTTAAAGCAGATTTTATTTTTCACCTTGCTGGGATCAATCGGCCCATGAATGAAGAAGAGTTTATGACTGGCAATTTTGATTATACTCAACATCTGGTAAATATACTGCACTCACACGGTAGGAATACTCCAATTGTATTATCATCTTCTACACAAGCTGAACAAGATAACCCCTATGGGAAGAGTAAGCGTGCAGCAGAAGAGGTGGTACTTTCTTATGGACGGGAAGTAGGGGGGGACACGTTTGTGTACCGATTGCCAAATGTGTTCGGGAAGTGGAGTAAACCTAATTATAATTCTGTAGTTGCAACATGGTGTTTCAATATAAGTAGAGATATACCCATTCAAGTAAATAATCCGGATGCTGAAATAACATTGGTATATATCGATGACGTAGTAGATTCTTTCATGAATAAACTAGATGGTATGAACACGATGAATTCCACTGATTTTTATGAAATTCCTCGTTCTTTCAGTATTAAGCTTAAACATCTAGAAGCTAGCTTGTTAGCGTTTAAGAAAAGTCGGCACACATTAGTTATTTCGGATTTGAAGAATGATTTTGAACGTTTTTTATACAGTACATATTTATCCTATTTACCAGAAGATGATTTTGGATACGATCTGGAAATGAAGCATGATAATAGAGGATGGTTAGCAGAATTTGTTAAAACAGAACATTCAGGGCAAGTCTTCATCTCACGCACTAAGCCGGGAATTACCCGTGGTAACCATTGGCATCATACTAAAGTCGAGAAATTCCTTGTGATCGAGGGAGAAGCTATAGTGAATTTCCGTCATATCGAAAGCGAACAGATTATTGAGTATCCCGTAAATGGGCGACAACTAAAAGTAATAGATATTCCACCAGGCTATACGCACTCCATTACTAACACGGGTACTTCAGACGTTATTACTCTATTTTGGGCAAATGAGTTGTTTAATCCTGATAAGCCAGATACTTATTACTTGGAGGTATAAATATGGAAAAGCTTAAAGTCATGACCATCCTTGGTACAAGACCAGAAATAATTCGGTTATCTGAGTGTATAAAAGCTTGCGATAAATATTTCAATCATATTCTTGTACATACAGGGCAGAACTGGGACTACAATTTAAATGAGGTATTCTTCAATGAACTTGAACTTCGGCAACCTGATTATTTTCTAGAGGCAGTAGGAACTAATCTCGGGGAAACAATGGGTAATATTATTGCCAAATCGTTTGAAGTCCTGGAGAAAGAAAAACCAGATGCTCTTCTAATTTTAGGAGATACTAATAGTGCTCTCAGTGCAATTGCCGCCAAAAGGTTAAAAGTACCTATCTTTCATATGGAAGCTGGGAACAGATGTTTTGACCAGAATGTACCGGAAGAAATTAATCGAAAAATTGTTGATCATATCTCGGATATTAACCTGCCGTATACTGAACATTCGAGGAGATATCTGTTATCCGAAGGCTTCCGTAAAGAACATATCTTTGTAACAGGCTCACCGATGCAGGAAGTGCTACAAGTCCATATGAATAAGATTGATGCAAGTGATGTACTAGAACGTTTAAATCTAGAACCACAGAAATATATAATCGTATCAGCGCATCGTGAAGAAAATATTGATAACGAACAGAACTTTATGTCTCTTATGACTGCAATTAATAAAATTGCTGAGCACTATGAGATGCCAGTTATATATTCTACTCATCCGAGAAGTATGAAGTTTATTCAAAAGCGAAACTTTAAATTCCATCCACTTGTTAATAATATGAAACCATTTGGGTTCTTAGATTATAATAAACTTCAAAAAAATAGTTTTTGCGTTCTTTCTGATAGTGGGACTCTTTCTGAAGAAAGTGCAATGCTTAATTTCCCAGGAGTTCTATTAAGAACTTCAACCGAAAGACCAGAGGTATTAGATAAAGGGACGGTAATAGTTGGAGGAATCAGTGAAACGGAAATTTTACAAGGTATTGAGTTAAGTTCTGAAATGTTGAGTGATAACGCCAAAACTAAATTAGCTATAGACTATGTTGACGATAATGTATCAACTAAAGTAGTGAAAATAATTCAAAGTTATGTAAGTATTATAAATAATATGATCTGGAGAAAAATATGATTAGTGTTATTATCCCGCTGTATAATGTTGAAGATTACATTGAAGCTTGTCTTGATTCTTTTGAACTTCAAAGTAAGAATGTAGAGTTTGAAATAATTATCATTAATGATGGTTCAACAGACGGTTCTCTAGAAATTGTTGAAAGATATATTAAACAATCAGAATTGAAAATAATTATAATTAGTCAGGCCAATGCTGGTGTCAGTAGTGCGCGGAATAGGGGGATTGATGAAGCAAATGGAAAATTTATTTGCTTTGTTGATTCAGACGATCTGGTTCAAAATAATTACTTGGGCAGTATGCTAGATATTATTGAAAATAAAGATTGTGATATGGTAATATGTGCAACATCTTCAGTGGAGGAGGAATTTGTGTTAATTGGGAATAATCAATCATCTTCTCCAATCAATCTTAAAATAATGAACAGTAATGAAGCTCTAAATGGATTTTTGGAAAATAAATTTACAACAGGTGTGTGGTCTTTATTAATAAAAAAAAGCATTCTACTTGATAATAATTTGAGGTTTTCAGATGGATTTAAGTATAGTGAAGATTTAGAAATGGTTTGGAAAATGATCGCTTCATCCGACCTAATAGCTTTAACTAGTGAACCGTTATACATTTATCGAATAAGAAACGGTTCTGCAATGAGCTACGTTGATGAAAGAAGAATGGATGGATTGAAGTTAATGCAAGCACTTGAAAAATATTTTCAAGATAAGAACCCTGTTTTTTATCTTGAGTTTAAAAAATATGGTGTTGCCAGATGGGTGTGGTCTACAATTTGGCAGGTGGCAGTAGCAAGTGTTAATTACAATGCATTTTCGAATTTCTTAAAAGATATTAATACACGAAAATATATGAAAAGTTTATTGAGTTTTTCTCAAACCAAAGTTAAAGTAAGCGCCTTTTTATATTTAGTCAGTCCTAGTGTGTATTTTATAATAGCAAAAGTTAAGGGGAAAGAGAGGTTGAAAAGAAAAATTAACTCTATTACATGAATACAAGCTGAACTATTAGGCAAGTTGATTTGAGAAGTTAAAAGGAGCTCTATATTCAAATGATCATTAAGGGAAATATTACGACTAATAATATACTATATAGACCTATAAAAATTGTAATGATCTATTTCATTGGTTTGATAGTCCTATACATTTGGGGCCCATTTGAATGGCGGACACAAAATCCTCCTGTTTTTTATTTGTATTTATTTCTTTGTCAAAGTTTGATCTACATAGGTTACAAGATAACTATGAATAAACTTTTAAGAAGAAACGAGAGTGTGAAACAAGAGGAAAGTGAATATGTACTCTTCAAGCAAACTACTATTGTGAAATTACTAAAAGTACTTATAGCTGTAAACTTAGTTATGACTGTTCTTATGACACTTAGAAACATTGGCCTTTCATCCTTCTCAATCAACAATCTCTGGAATGAATTTCTGAATGGATTGGAAAACCCTGGATTACAATATGACTCTAAAGTTAATTCTGAAAATTTATTTGGAGGGAATATTCTTGCTCCACTGTCTACACTTACAGCCCCTTTTTTATGGCCTGTTCTCCCTTTGTCCATTATATATTTTAAAAAAATAAATGTTTTCAATAAAGGGTTAGTGCTACTCACAATAATAATTGAATCAGTACGTTGGATATCTACTGGAACTAATAAAGGAATTATTGATTTAATTCTAATTATTTTGTCGGTACTTTTCCTAAAACAGCTTCAAAAATCCTTTCATCTTTCTAATAAAATCAAAGCAAGGAAAAGAAAAGTTGTTGCTGTTACTATTATTGCTATGATTTTAGTGATTATTGGACTATCTGTTTTCCAAAATAATATTTCTTCTAGAATAAATAATAATTATGGAACTGTTTCTGCTATTACAAATAATACAATAATAAACACCAAATCTCCAATTATGAAAATAATGCCGGAAACACTACATCCTTTAGTCATCTATGTAACCTCTTATCTAACACAAGGCTATTATGGATTATCTTTAGCATTGGATGAACCTTATATACCTATGTTCGGAGTGGGTAATTCATATTTTCTAATATCTAATTTTGAAGGGTTACTAAGTAAAGATATATGGAAAAATACATTTCAAGCTAGATTAGCTTATGAGGGCTGGAATCCATTTGTTAACTGGCATAGTATTTACACTTGGCTTGCAAATGACTTTTCATTTCTTGGTGTGTTGATTATTATGTTTTATTTGGGAAAATACTTTGCCGTTGTCTGTTACAAAAGTATTGTACAGAAAGATTCAATAACATCAGTAATACTATGTCTATTATTTATATGTTTTTTTTATTTTTCTTGCAATAATCAAGTACTGTCTATGCCATCAACATTTATGGCATTCTGGGGAATAAATATTTATTGGTTTTATAAGTCGAAAATTAAAAGAAGGGGCTAGCGGGTAGTTCTACTAAATAGAATTGCTTTTGCTTTGAATAAACTAAATGGATGGTGTTTTGAAAAGATCTTTTAAAAACTTTAAATATGTATTTTCTTCTCAACTATTGGTTTTATTACTCAGTTTTATAAAGTCGTTATTTATACCTATGATTCTGACTGTACAAGGGTTTGGATTTTGGCAGATTTATTTATTTTATGCTTCTTATGTAGGGATTTTTGCATTAGGATTTAATGACGGAATTTATTTGAGATATGGTGATTATCAGTATGAAAAACTTCCCCATACGAGATTAAAGATTGCTATTCAAATTCATAGCATTGTAATTTTTCTATTTTTTATAATAGCCTTGATTTTTTCGAGTTTAATTAATGATCCTAATAAACAATTTTCAATGATTTTTGTAAGTATTAATATTTTTGTGCTTGGACTAAATGGAGTATTCATCTACGTAATGCAAATAACGAACCAAATGAAAAAATATAGTTTTTTTGTGATTTTCCCGCAAATAATTTTCGTTCTGGGGACTTTTGGGATGATCCTTTTTAGGAATATTAACTTCGAGATCTTAATTATTATAGATCTTTTCGCTAAAGTTGTAACAGTAATTGGTATGATGCTGTATTGTAAAGAATTGTGGTTTGGACGCATTACAGGATTAAGAGAAGGATTAGAGGAGTATAAAGCCAATGTTTCAGTAGGCATTCAATTAATGTTAGCACAATTAATGGGAATGCTAGTAACTGGTATAGGAAGAATTATTGTTGAATTTTTTGGGAATATAGAAGATTATTCTTACTATTCTCTTGGAATTACAATTACAAATTTGGTTTTGGTATTAATTTCATCTATTAGTATGCTTGCTTATCCCACTTTGAAAAGATTAAATGATAAAAACTATCCATTCTATTATGAAAAAATAAATACATTCCTACAAAGCTTTAGCATAATAGTACCTGTTTTATATTTTTTATCTTCACTATTAATATTTATGTATCTACCGAAATATTTGCCTGTTTTAAAATATTTAAATATCTTATTCGGAGTAATTATTCTTCAGGCGAAGATGCAATTATTAAATAATACCTTTTATAAGGTCTTAAGAAAAGAAACTGAGATGATGAAGGCTAATATTAGTAGTGTTTTACTGTTTACAGTTATGGCAGTTATAGCATTTCCTTTAACAGAAAGTGTAATGAGTATAGCGGTTTGTACACTAATTGTAATGGCGTATAGATGTTATTCAACAGAAGTATATCTAAGAAGAATACTCAAATTGAAAAATTATAAAGGAATTGTATTTGAAGCATTATATATTTTTCTATTCTCCATACTAACGTTTTTATTAAATATGAAAATATCATTTATTTTATATTTTTGTTTTTTGGTTATTATGGTTTATAAGAATCGTTCATTATTGAATAGAATTTTTAAACGGGTTTAATATTTGCTAATTCAAGAAGGTTTATTTTGAAACTCCTTTAAGAACTTATTAAATTTTGAATTCTCAATCAAGACTGAATACCAATGTGTTTTTTTGTTGTATACAAAACTGATTCTATGTGGAGAGATTATAATGGAAAATAAACATATAGTTTTTATCCTTGGTAATTATTACCCGAACTATTCTGCAAATGGACTATGTGTCAAAAATATAATAGATTTTTTAAAACTAAAATATCAAGTTACGGTTATCTGTGAGAAAAGTGAATACATTCAAAATGAACTTGAGGTCTATGATGGGCAATCTATAATCAGAATTGAAACAAAAGACATTAAAAAGAGAAATGAAAATAGGTTTTTATTGAGAAATGAGAAAAAATTACTAAAGAAAAAAGTGATTTACTCACATGTTTTTTTTAATAGAACTTTTAGATACTTAAGTGCTCTTTTAAAAAAAGAAAATATAGAATATAACTCTGTAAATAAGTTTGTTCTGGCATTAGCTAATTTAGAAAAAAAAATTGATATTATAATACCCGTTTGCTTTCCTTATGAAAGTGTGGTTGCTGCTCTAACCTATAAAAAAAATATAGATAACTCTACAGATATTGTTCCTTATTTATTCGATAAATTCAGCATAAGTAATACGTTACATAGAACTAAATGGAATCTTAAAATAAAATTTAAAAAACATTTAGCTCTAGAAAAGTGGATGATGGATAGTAGCACAAAAATTATAGCCACAAGTGATTGGCAAGGGCACATAGAGAAATACTTTAGTGATTATTCTAGAAAAATATATATTTCTGAAATTCCCTCATTAAAACCAATAGATGAAATTTCAACTGGTAAATTTGCCGATAATAAAATTCATTTCGTATATGCTGGCTCTTTAAACCACAATATGCGTTCGCCGAAATATACTTTAGAACTTTTTTCATTATGTATGGAAGAAAATTCTGATTATGTTTTACATATGTATATTGTTGGGAATTGCGAGGGGCTAGTTGATCAGTTCGTTAACAAACATCCTCAACAAATAATAAATTATGGAAGTGTTGAAACTAAGATAGCTCATCAAGCTTTAAAGTCGGCTGATTTTTTATTATCGATCGGAAATATTGATATTACTCAAAAGCCCAGTAAAGTATATGAATACATGTCATGTGGCAAGCCGATTATCCATTTATATAACGATCACAATGACCCTGTAATTGACATTTTAAGTAAATATCCGTATTCCTGCTGTATTAATCAAAATAAATTACTTCTAGAAGAAAATAAGAGAGAGATCATGAATTTTGTTAAGCAATATTCAATGATTCCTCCGTTAGATTTTAGCGAGGTAAGAAAGTTGTTTTACGAAGCTACGCCTGAATTTGTATCGGAGAAAATAGTTGAACTATTAGATATTAAATAACTTTTGTCCAATGTCTTAAATGGTAGTTCTTTATCGCCTGTTGTGAAGTAGCGTTTTTAGGGGGGCAAAAGTCAGTGTGATCAATGGATTAACCTTGCCTACAACTATTTTACTAAGGCTTCAGTATGCTGTCTATTTGATCAAAATAACCAAGGTAAACGAGGTTGGAGATGATCTTAAATCATGTTTCTCTTGTGTATTCTTGGGAAACTTAAGTTTCAAAATGACTATACTCAAGAAAGACTACAAATATAAGCGATAAAATTAAAAGTTTGTTATTAGAGGAGACGTAATGAATAAAATAGAGGTTAATGAATTGAAAAAAATTCAAATCAAAATACTCAATATCTTTGTGGAATTCTGTAAAGAAAATGAAATGGATTATTTTTTATGTGGTGGTACACTAATTGGAGCGGTTAGGCATCAGGGATATATACCTTGGGACGATGATATTGATGTTGCATTACTGAGAGCAGATTATGACAAGTTTATCAAAAAATTTAATGGTTATAACGATTTGTTCAAAGTTCATACTTCAGATAATACGAGTGACTATCCTTATCCGTTCGCAAAAATATCGTTTGTTAAAACTATTATAAAAGAATTTATTGACGAGGATTTAAAAATAGGAGTAAATATTGATATTTTTCCTGTTGATATCTTACCAGATAAAAAAGTGGATCAATTGAAATTATTAAACAGCATTCGTAGATATAGAAATAAGTTAAGTCTTAAATTAATTAGGATCAATAAAAACAGAAGTTTTTTTAAAAATACAATTCTTCTAATCGGTAAGTTAATATATAAATTCGAAAAATCTAGTTATCTTTCCTCAAGTATCAATAAAATAGCAAAGGGGTATATAAACACCAATACGAACTCAATGGGAGTAATTGTTTGGGGGTATGGAGAATGCGAAGTTGTATCAAACAATATTTTTAGTGAAGTAATACCGATGCAATTTGAAGGTGAATATTATAATGTGCCTATTGGATATCATGAATGGCTAACAAGTATATACGGAGAATATATGAAGTTACCACCAAAAGAAAAACAGATTTCACACCATGCATTTGAAGCGTTTTGGATAAAGTAAAGGAGGAGTTAACTTTGAATATAGCCCTAATAATAGCCGGTGGTAGTGGGCAACGGATGAATCAAGATATTCCTAAACAATTTATTAATGTTCGAAATAAACCTGTAATTATATATACGTTAGAAGTTTTTCAAAATCACCCTGATCTTGATGCTATATATGTAGTTTGCATAGATGGTTGGCATGAAATCTTAAGAGCTTATGCTAAACAATTTAATATAACAAAATTAGCAGGTATAGTATCTGGTGGTGAAACAGGACAAGCTTCTATCTATAATGGACTTGTTGTTATCAAAGAAGATTTTGCCGATGAAGATATTGTTTTAGTCCATGATGCGATTCGGCCGATGGTTTCAGAAGAAATTATTTCAGATAATATAGCAGTTTGTAGATTGCATGGCTCGGCCGTGACATCAATTTCTTGCGCTGAAGCATTACTTGAAACTGAAAGTAAAGTCTTTTCTAATTCAATATATGATCGTGAAAAAATAATGAGGACTCAGACTCCACAAGCATTTCCTCTGGGGAAACTAGCAAAAGTACATAAGGAAGCTTTGAGAAGAGGAATTACTAATTCAGTAGCATCTTGTACTTTAATGATTGAATTAGGTCATCAAGTACATTTTTCTGCTGGTTCTGAAAAAAACATAAAATTGACTACTATAGATGATATTGAAATTTTCAAGGCACTCTTAAGTACTAAGAATTCTGATTGGCTGAAGTAGGTGAGGGCATATGCTGTATAATAATAATGATTATAAAATTGATATGAGAACTGTGTTACAAAGCAATATTCCTTTTGAAAAGTTAGATGGCTGTAATGTACTCATAACAGGGGCTTCTGGTATGATTGGTTCGTTTTTATCCGATATTTTAATGTTTTGTAATGAAGAGCGTGCTTATAACATTAATATATTTGTTATGGGTAGAAGTGAAGATAGGTTGAGGAAAAGATTTGAAACACATTATAGAAATACAAATTTTCATATTATCGAGCAAGATGTGAATCTTCCTCTTTTATGTAGCGATAAATTTGATTATATTATTCATGCTGCAAGTAATGCATATCCTGATTTGTTCTCAAAAGATCCTGTTGGTACAATAATGGGGAATATTTGGGGTACGTATAACCTATTAGAATATGCAAGACGAAGTAAATTAGAAAGATTTTTATTTGTTTCTTCAGGTGAAGTCTATGGACAAGGTGCGGAAAATATAATTGAGTTTTTAGAAACATACAGTGGTGAAGTTGATAGCACTAATTTTAGATCATGTTATCCGAATGGAAAAAGGGCTGCTGAAACACTTTGTGCTTCATATTCTCAACAATATGGTTTGGATACAATTATAGCTAGGCCATGTCATATATTTGGGCCTACTTTGACTTTGAATGATAATAGAGCATCCTCCCATTTCATAAATGAAGTCCTTGCTGGTAATGATATTATAATGAAAAGTCAAGGTTCTCAGTTACGATCATATTGCCATGTTGCAGATTGTGTTTCTGGTATATTAACTATTCTTTTAAAGGGCGAAAATGGAAATGCTTATAATATTGCAAATTCAAAATCAAATATAACTATACGTGAATTAGCTGAATGTATAGCGGATATTTCAGGTAAGAAAGTCATATTTAAATTACCAGATGAGGTTGAAAAGGCAAGTTTTAATCCAGTGACGAGATCAGTTTTAAATTCTGAAAAATTGGAAAAATTAGGGTGGTATCCTGAATATGATTTGCGAACAGGGTTGATACGGACAATTAAAATTTTGAAATAAATTTAGAGTTGAGAGGTCTTTAAACGATTTAATGAAAAGTTAATTTATGCTTGTTGAAGGAGCATGAACTTCCTCATTATTTAAGAAGGTAGATTTCTAACAGGCCCACTTGTTAAGGGTACTCAACTTACGCGATACAAACAGATGATTCTGAGGTGTAATTGATGAATAGAAAGAAAATGCTGGTTACCGGAGGTGCCGGTTTCATTGGCGGGAATTTCGTACAGTACATGATCGACAAGTACTCCGATTACGATGTCTATAACCTGGATCTGTTGACCTATGCGGGTGACCTCTCCAAGCACAAGGAGATTGAAGATCGGGATAACTACCACTTCATCCAGGCGGATATTGCTGACCGTGAGGCTATTCAGTCTCTTTTTGAACAAGAGCGATTTGATTATGTAGTTCATTTCGCAGCCGAGAGTCATGTGGATCGTTCGATTACAGATCCAGCGGTATTCGTCCGTACGAATGTGATGGGAACCCAGGTGCTGCTGGAGGCTTCCCGTGCGATTGGAGTGACCAAGTTCGTTCATGTGTCTACGGATGAGGTGTATGGTGAGCTGGACTGGGACCCTGCTGTATTCTTCACAGAAGAAACGCCATTGCAGCCTAACAGCCCTTATAGCGCAAGCAAAGCGTCTTCCGATCTGTTAGTCCGTGCGTATCACGAGACCTTCGGCTTGCCGATGAACATTACCCGTTGCTCCAATAATTATGGCCCGTACCATTTCCCGGAGAAGCTCATTCCCCTGACGATTTCTAAGGTCCTGAATGAACAGAAGGTTCCTGTCTATGGAGATGGGGCGAATATCCGGGATTGGCTGCATGTATGGGATCATTGTGCTGCGATTGACCTGGTGCTGCATGAGGGCGTAAGCGGTGAGGTGTACAACGTAGGCGGGCATAATGAACGCACCAATCTTGAGGTTGTGAAGACGATTATTCATACCTTGGGGAAATCTGAGGATTTGATTGAATTCGTTGCCGACCGGCTGGGTCATGATAAACGTTATGCGATTGATCCGGCTAAGCTGGAGAGATTGGGCTGGAAGCCTACGTATACCTTCGAAACAGGAATCGCGCAGACCATCCAGTGGTATACGGAGAATGCACAGTGGTGGGAACAGATTCTTAGCGGCGAGTACAGGAATTAGATTATGAGCCGTAACCCAATTAGAACGAAGATGGGCAAGCGCAGAAAAAGAATTCTCTTTCTGTACTTGTCCCTTCTGTTAATGGTCTTGCTGCTCCTGTGCGCAGGGCGTTTCCTTCCCGTATCCGAGGCTCCGAAGCAAGCGGACGTAATCATCATCCTCAGTGGAGGGGGAGGCCGGGTGGAACAAGGGGTTAAGCTGTTTCAAAAAGGCTATGCGCCGCAGCTCCTGCTGTCTAACGCTAAGGAGGGGGCCGGCTTTGCCGGTGACATGCGCGAAACGGCCCTCTCCTTGGGCATCCCGGAATCTGCCATTCTTACCGAGGACGCTGCCGAGAGCACCTACCAGAACGCGCAGTTCACGCTCCCGATCATGCAGCAGAAGGGATTCAAGTCGGCGATTGTGGTGTCGTCGGATTTTCATATGCGGCGGGTGAAGTTTATCTTCGATCATGTGTATAAGAAGTCGGGGATTGAGCTGACTTATATCGGGGCGGACTCGGGCTATAACGCGAAGGCGTGGTGGAGTGACCGGTATAGCCGGGAGACGACTTTTAACGAATATATCAAGATGATTGGCAATGCCTTCGGCTACAATGGCCCGGAAGCGAAGGGTTCGCTGGAGCAGATTAAGCGCTGGTTCCGCAGTGGGTGAAGCAGGGGGAACAGTAGAGGCAGCGGCTTTGCAATTGTGATACCGGGACGACAGAGACCTTATGAGACCAATAGGGTCTCTATTTTTTTGCCCTCATGGCAAACGGGTTGCCTGTAGTTCACGGATTAGACTAATCTGTAGTATCCTATGTTATTGACCATTGGAATAATGTGACATATTATTACAACTATACAACAAACAAATAATTTTTGGATTCCAGTTAGGTGGTGTTTGCATGGTCCCTATTAGAACTATGGTTCGCGATCAATTAGCGTTGTATTTGTCGCAGAAGGGAATGCCTATTAATCAATTCTCGGGCCAATCCGGAATTAATTCAGGAACGCTCAGCCGGATACTTAGTGGTCACCAGCCCATTGCTATGAACCATTTGGAGCGAATCACCAAGGCGATGGATCTGCCTGAGGATCATTTCTACAGCTTATACGTGGATGAATGTTTCTATTTCTCGTCACCTACCTGGCGGCGTCTGCGGCCTTTTCTTGTGCGCTCAGCTGAGCTGGGCCGTCTGGATTGCGTTGAACAGGTGGTTCAGAATCTGCTAGAGAATCTGGTCTATGCTCCCATGTTGTTCGAAGTGGCTGAAGGCCTGTTTCAAGAGGGGCTGTGGCAAGCTGCCGAATTGCTGTATAAGAATGTGAGCGCCAGTGAGAAGTATCAGAATTCCGAGCGACTCGCGTTATGCCAATACCGATTGTTCCGTATCGCCATTGGTGACGATCAGGCGCGGAATTTACAGGCTGCGCATCTCTTCGAATGTTACCTGGACCGGCTGGATGAAGCGGATCAATTGGAGGGATTGAAGCATCTCGCTCATGTATATGTTTCATTGCATAAGTGGCATAAGGTGGATGAGCTGGCGAAGAAGATGCTGCAATTAGCGACTCTTCGTTATAATTTCCAGTGTCAGTCGGACCGTATAGAGAGTAGCGAGAGAAAAACCGAGAAACCCCTGTACTTCTACATCCTGTATGCACAGCTTATCCGTTCAAATGTGTGTGAGCAAATAGGAGACTACCCATCGGCATTAGATTGGGTATCCCTCTATATGGATGGAAGCTGGATACAGGAGGACAATGAAGAAGTGAAGCGGACTGTGGCTCAGTTCCAGGAGTGGGGTACCGCGAATAGACTGCTCTATCGGGTAATGGCTGGACAATATGAGGCTCTATCTGAATATGTCGAATATATCTCCCATCGACCAGATGAGATATTTGTAGCGTTATACAATATTATCTTATCGGCTAACCGTTATGACTGGAATGTTGATCATATTATGGAGCAGTTTGCTTCCTATGTTCCTTACCGGACAAATCTTGCAGAGTATGGCATTCTTCATAACAAACAAGTCATAGCCAACCAATACTCGCAATTTCTTTCTGAAATGGCATTCTATTATTTACATAATAAGCGCGAAGAAGGAATTAGATTCATCCTGCAAAGTATGGAATCATCTGCTAGAATCAATAACGAGAGCAATATTCTCAAATGTGTTGATCTATTCGAACAGCATCGGCATCTGGCAGATGAAGAAGAGAAAGAGCAATACAAACTTCTAATTAGAGAGGTGCAGGATTCACATGAAAAGGAAATTTATCAAGTTTCTAGCTTCCTGTAGTCTGGTTATTGTAATTATTATACCGGTTGGTAGTACTGAGCCCGTAGCAAACAGCAGCACTCCAACTCGGATTCAAACTATGGGTCACGGTATAGGTGATGGTTGATGCTTACCGGGCAGCAAATACATTAAAATGATTGGCAATGCCTTCGGCTACAATGGCCCGGAAGCGAAGAGTTCGCTGGAGCAGTTTAAGCGCTGGTTCCGCTGATAAGGCACGACACCTTCGCGATGGATACAGAGCAGGTTCTACTGGGACGACAGAGACCTTATGAGACCAATAGGGTCTCTATTTTTTTGCCATGATGGCAAACGGGTTGCCTGTAGTTCACGGATTAGACTAATCCGTAGTATTCTATGTTATTGACCATTGGAATAATGTGACATATTATTACAACTATAAAAGAAATTATATTGGATTCCAGTTAGGTGGTGTTTGCATGGTCCCTACTAGAACTATGATTCGCGATCAATTAGCGTTGTATTTGTCGCAGAAGGGAATGTCTATTAATCAATTCTCTGAACAATCCGGAATTAATTCAGGAACCTCAGCCGGATACTTAGTGGTCAGCAGCCCATTGCTATGAACCATCTGGAGCGAATCACCCAGGCGATGGAGCTGCCGGAGGATCATTTCTACAGCTTATACGTGGATGAATGTTTCTATTTCTCGTCGCCTAACTGGCGGCGTCTGCGGCCTTTTCTTGTGCGCTCAGCTGAGCTGGGCCGTCTGGACTGCGTTGAACAGGTGGTTCAGAATCTGCTGGAGAATCTGGTCTATGCCCCCATGCTGTTCGAAGTGGCTGAAGGCCTGTTTCAAGAGGGGCTGTGGCAAGCTGCTGAATTGCTGTATAAGAATGTGAGTGTCAGTGAGAAGTATCAGAATTCCGAGCGACTCGGGTTATGCCAATACCGTTTGTTCCGTATCGCCATTGGTGATGACCAGGCGCGGAATTTACAGGCTGCGTATCTCTTCGAAGGTTACCTGGACCGGCTGGATGAAGCGGATCAATTGGATGGATTGAAGCACTTGGGTCATGTCTATGGTTCATTGAATCGGTGGCATAAGGTGGATGAACTGGCGAAGAAGATGCTGCAATTAGCAACTATTCGTTATAATCTCCAGCGTCAGTCAAACCGTAGAGAGAGTAACGAGAGAAATCCTGAGAAACCCCTGTACTTCTATATCCTGTACGCACGGCTTCTTTGTTCAAATGTATGTGAGCAAATAGGAGACTACCCATCGGCATTAGATTGGGTATCCCTCTATATGGATGGAAGCTGGATACAGGAAGACAATGAAGAAGTGAAGCGGATTGTAGCTCAGTTCCAGGAATGGGGTACGGCTAACAGAATGCTCTATCGGGTGATGGCAGGACAATATGAGGCTCTCTCTGAATATGTCGAATATATCTCCCACCGACCAGATGAGATATTTATAGGGTTATACAATATTATCTTGTCGGCTAACCGCTATGACTGGAATGTCGATTATATTCTGGAGCGATTTTCTTCCTATATTCCTTACCGGACGTATGCTACAGCATTTGGCGATTATAATCGGCAGCTTATGTTGGACCAGCACACTCAATTCCTTGCTGAATTAGCAGCCTACTATTTACATGACAATCGCAAAGAGGGAATTAGATTTATCCTGCAAAGTTTAGAATCGTCTGTTAGAATCAATAACAAGAGCAATGTAATCAAATGTGTCGATCTGTTTGGGCAGCATCGGAATCAAGCAGATGAAGAAGAGAATCAACAATACAAAGTTCGAATTGGAGCATACCTATAAAGTGTCTTTTTACAAAAAAAGTAATCCATTTCCCCATCCCCCTCCACAATGCGACAAACAAACCAGGTATCCCGGTCTATAATTAGGAGCAAATCTATTTATAGTCTGGGAGAAATGGACCATGCCTAATTATTATTTTAGGGAAGTGTGGACACCGTTACGCTTGTTCGGGATCAGATTCTACCGGGATGACCAGGACCGGCTGTGGATCAAGAAGGGGAAGCAGCGGCGGCAGCTGGTACGGAAAGGCGATAGTGACACGATGGAGACCTGAGGGTCTTCATCTTTTTTTATTGGAAATGCAGGTGTATGATGATTCAGTAGACTAGATAGAGAGAAGGAGTTACGGATATGTTGCCTAAGGAGAAAGTACATAAGTTAAGAGAATGGATGGCGGAGCGCGGGATAGCGGCCTGTGTGGTATTGAGCGGGGATGCTCACATCAGTGAATATGAGGGGGAGCACTGGAAAAGCCGCCGCTGGATTACCGGCTTCACCGGTTCCCCCGGAACGGCTGTGATCACGCTAGCGGATGCTGGCTTGTGGACGGATGGCAGGTATTACATTCAGGCGGAGCGGGAGCTGGAGGGCTCGGGCATCCGTCTGTTCCGTATGGCAGAGCCGGGCGTCCCGCAGTGGGATGAATGGCTGGCCGAGGAATTGCCGCAAGGCGCACGTATGGCCGTAGACGGCAGAACGTTGTCCGTATCCGCTATGAAGGGCTTGCAGGCCAAGCTCGCGGAGAAAGGGATTCAGACGATTACCGACCTCGACCCGGTAGGGGCGATCTGGACGGACCGGCCGCCCATTCCGGCCGAGCCGCTAATGCTGCATGATGAAGAGTATGCGGGCCTCAGCCGGGTGGCTAAGCTGGAGCAGGTCCGGCAGGCGATGAAGCGTAAGGGCGCTGATTATTATGTGCTGTCCGCGCTGGATGATCTGTGCTGGCTGTTCAACATCCGGGGACGGGATATCCCGTACAATCCGTATGTGACGGCTTTTGCCATAGTAGGGGTACATAACGCAATATTGTTCGCCGGAGGCCATAAAGCCACCCCGGAAGATAAGGATACGCTGGCCCGGGATGGAGTGGAGATCAGGGAGTATGATGACATCCTACCGTTCCTGCAGACGCTCCCGGAAGCGGCTTCCGTGCTGTATGATCCGAATAAAACCGGATATCGTCTGGCGGCTGCGATCCCCGACTCCGCTCGTATCATTGAGGCGGTGGGTCTCGTGGTGGCACTCAAGTCGCTCAAGAACGAGGTAGAGATCCGTAATATCCGTGATGTCTATTTGAAGGATGCCGTAGCCCTTGTAGGATTGTTCAAATGGCTGCAGGAGACCGTCCCCGTGCGTCCGGTGACAGAGGTGGAAGCAGACCAGAAGGGGTTAGAGCTGCGCCGGCAGCAGCCGTTATTTGCTGAGCTAAGCTTCTCCAGTATCTCTGCCTACGGCGCGAATGCTGCGATGATGCACTACTCGCCGTCTGCCGACCATCCGGTAGAGCTGGAAGCCAGAGGTCTGTATTTGCTGGATTCGGGTGCTCACTTCCTGAACGGGACAACGGATATCACCCGCACGCTGGCGCTTGGCCCGCTGACGGATGAGGAGAAGAGAGATTTCACGCTGGTGCTGAAGTCGGTGATTGCGCTGTCTACGGCCAAGTTCCTCTACGGCTCCACCGGATCTACCCTCGACATCCTCGCCCGCAAGCCGATGTGGGATAATGGCTTGGATTACAAGTGCGGAACCGGGCATGGTGTGGGCTACTACTCCAATGTGCATGAAGAGCCGCAGCGGTTCAGCTTCAAGCCGAATCCTGTCGTCCTGGAAGCAGGGATGATTATCACGGTAGAGCCGGGAGTCTATAAGGAAGGCCGTCATGGTATCCGCACGGAGAACACGCTGCTGATTACGGAGGATGTGACTACGGAGTTCGGAAGATTCCTGAAATTCGAAAATCTCTGCTTTTTGCCGATAGACCTCCGGGCGATTGAGCCGTCTATGCTAAGCGGGGAGGAGCTGGCTTGGGTGAACCATTATCATGCTGAGGTGTACGATAAGCTGGCTCCGCTGCTGGATGAGGAGCACCGGCTGTGGCTGAAGCGGGAGACGGCGGCTTTGGTGTTGTAAGGAATAGTGGAATTGAAACGGCGGGGACCTTGGGGTCTTCGTCTTTTTTATATGGTTTTGGAATATAATTTAGACAAAATGTGACAAAACCCCGGCGTAAAGTTAACTTTCCGGGACCCTGTTAAGGAAGTAATAGACATTTTCGCGAAAAAAATGTAACATCCTTGTTGTGAGTCTTCTTAATAGAATTAAATGGGAAGGGAGTTGGAATATAACTATAATTGTCAATTGTCATGGTATGAACTGGGGAGAAGGAGATGGAGTATGTATTCGCAGAAATTAAGAACGGCAGTTTCCATGGTTCTAGTTGTATTATTATCGTTATTCAGTGTGCTTGAGGTATCAGCCGCCTCGTTCAGGGCAGGGGTAGTCTCGAATGACCGGCTCCCGGACGGCACACAAAAGATCACAGTCAATAGTGTAGTAGATGTGACTTATAGTGATCTTAAGGTTCTAAATGAGGTTAAGTTCGTACTTATGAAAGAAGATGCCCAGATAGCCAGTAAGGTAAAGGCGAGAAGTGAAGCCAAGCTGACTGTGCTGGATGCAGTGTATACTTCTATGGAATACAATTATCTTTCTTTTGAAGGGCTGGCTGCCGGTGAGGAATACTCTCTTCATGCCGAATACACAGGCGAGCAGGGGCTGGTGGTGACACCGCCACAGAGCATCCGTGTACCTTCAGCTACGGGGATTGATATCTCTGTAGAACGGATGACGAAGAATTCCAATACATATGAAAGTGCTACACAATCAGAGATCCGCAGTGATGATAAGAATGTAAGGCTTACCATCCTGAATAACGGTGTTCCGCTTGTGAATGGATCTGTGGCGATATGGATGAATAATCAGTCCTTTAAATACACCACGGATGCGAACGGACAGATTCAGCTTAGGGATAATCATCAATTATATATGAATAGTCCGGTTATGTTCGTATTGCTTAAGCAGGGGAGCGAGCAGTATGAAGCCAAGCCAATCTATGTAACTGATCTGGAGCAAGCGGGTACGTATATGGTGGCTGTCCGTTATCTGGATGCCAAGGGGAAGCTGTTCACCCAGCCGTTTCTGACCAACTCCGGACTCAGGGGATTGGCGAATCAGTTTGCTGTGCCGGGATATACGGTGCTGGTATTCAGAACGGGAGAGGTGCCTGGAGACTATAAAGCTTATATAGCCACTGAGAACCGTGAAGCTTATATGTTCCAGATTCCTGCCTCTTCATTGTACGCAACGGAAGAAGGGATACACAAAGAAATCATCAAGGATGCCAGTGACTACAGCCGGATTAGCTTCCGTGCTTCCTTGGACGGTGAGCCTGTATATGTAGAGAACTATTCTCTCATTGATAATACCAGGTACAAACAGATTGACGATGCTAGAGGTTCTCAGCTCTTTTTCGGGCAAAGTATCTATCTGGAGAAGAATAAGGAATATGAATTCACGTCGCTTGCAAGAAATCGTGATACCGGCGTCAATATCTTATTCCGTAATAAAATTACGCCAACCGAAGCAAAACATGAAATATTCTATGAGGGTCATTCCCGGGATTTCAGCAAGCTGCAACTTCAGATACCGGCTATGGGGATGGGGCGTGGTAAAATAAACATCTCATATCTGAACGAAAGATATAACTATAACCAGATCAGTATGGGTCTTGCCGTAGATGATCATCTGTATGTACCTAAGGGCGAACAAATCCACCGTCTGACGGCAAACACCACTTTTGGCGGTACGGATTCTAGCAGCAACCCGAATGAACTTGTACTGAATTCGTATTTCACTCCGGTTGACGATGAGTATAACATCCGTGGCGGCAGTACTTTTAAGGCCGGGATCAGTCTCCTGGTGCCAGGCTCCAGTTACTATGATGGGGCTGAACTCCGCAATCAGGTTGTTCTGGGTGAGAGTGTGAATATTCTGGTGAAAGTGACAGATGAGTATGAGAATCGTCTGGATCTCAGCAGTAATTATAAGCTGGTCATCACAGATGAGAGCGGTGCAGTGATCTCGAATGACTCTCTGTATTGGTCCACTGAGGAACAGGACGGGAAATTGCAGCGGATCAATAAGCGGGATTGGAAGCCTGCGAAATCAGGAACGTATAAGGTTCAATTATTCCCATATGTATACCAAAGTGGCGGATACGTAATGGGAGAGTTACTGAGTGAGGCCGAGCTGAAGGTTCTGCCGAAGAACGAATTGGATATTGAGATCAGAGACAATGATGGCAAGCTGGTGGACCTGGTAGACAAGCCATACCTGACCGTTGACCAGGCACAGAAGGTAAGGGTTACTGTACGCCAGCATGATACGGGTGCCCAGGGGCAACCGGTGGCTGGAGTGCAGATCAGCGGTTATGGGGAGGTGCTTGGCACCACCGATGAGCAGGGAACGTTCACCATTCCGGCAGACAAAGCTGTTTATATAGGTGAGTTGTATTTTAAGAAGACTGATTATTTATCTAAAAGTGTATACCTAGCGATCATTAATCCGCAATCGCAGGCTGTCATCCGTGTGCGGGGCCTTGATAAGGCTGAAGGCGGGAACTATGCGGGCGGGGTTCCGCTGGACGATGCGAATATCCAGGCTACAGTGAAAAGAAGCGACGGGATTTCTTACGTTGTCAATTCTTATATTCGCACTCCTGGGTCGCAGGGATTCCTGGTGGTAGATTCTCCTTCATCCGTAGATGTAGACTTCATGCGATATAACAGAAGCCATAACGGAGTGGAGGCCAAATACGGTTACTACATGTTTGGCTCCATTAACACAGAACCCGGCAAGGATTATTCGCTGGTGCTGGACGCCAGACAAGAGCTTCAGGAAGTCAGCAAGGTTATATTGGATCAGCCGACAGATGAGCTGTATGTGGTACGCCAGGATTTGGCAGGGGCAGATTATATTCCTTATGTGATCGACAACAATCCTGCAGGTGAGAATTATTTCTATGCAACTCAAGGAACCTACAGTATGCTGGCACATACCCGGTCAGACACTTTTGTATACCGTGATCAGGTGGTAATCGGTGCAGGAGACAATAGCTTGTCGATGGATGATAGTGCGTCCGCGCTGGCTACGTTGGTGGCTCCTGAATCGGGGACCATCTATGCGGTTAAATATACGACAGCGGGTCAATCTACACTCCAAGGCTATGCGTTCAATGCCAATCAGGTGCAAATTACCCCTGGTGATGTAGTAGTATCTGTAGACCAAATCAAGGGTGCCATCGAATACCAGTACGATATTCATTTCGCACCTGGAATGCTGCAGGCAGGCACACTCACACAGATTACGCCACTGGCCTTGAAAGGGCTGGATATTGTGGGGTTGCAGAATGGCAAATTAATCAGGCCCGCTGGTTCGACCTTGCTTGAGATTGGACTGGTCGATACAGCAGGCAACTCCATCGGACAAATCAAGAAGCCGCAAATTCTGGTTGCCAATGGCGGAACAAGCAGTGGCAGCATGAGTCTGTACCCGGACAAGGCTACTTATGAGCTTCAGAACGAAGCGGGAAAAGTACTATCCAAAGAGGCTTTTCTGGTATACCCGCTAAGAGCAATGACTTATGATAATACAGAAAACAAGATGTTGACTGACGGAACTTATGTGATCAAAGCTTCAATGACTATTGATGGACAGACCTATACCCTGGACAAAAAAGTAATCCTGGAGTCGTCGGGAGGTACTGTGGTTAATCCGGACCCTAACCCGCCGGGAAGTGATAATGGAGGTAACGGCGGTAATACCAGTACGAATCCAAATCCCGCACCGGCACCAGGGGGAAGCGGACCAGGAGCACCTGGACCTGCTGGAGCTCCGGCTGCTCCTGCTCCCGCCCCGGCTGCGCCAACTGGTAATAACGCGAATGTTCAGCAGCAGAATGATAAGCTGCAAGACCTGCTGAAGAACACTTCCGGCTCCGCAGCAGAGAAGGCTTCGGCTGCCCAGAATGCGCTGTCCAGTATTGCCGAGTCACTCAAATCGGCTAACACACCTGCACAGGCTGAACAGAACAGTAAGAGTCTGTCTCAGGCTATGGATACGGCAGCACAGCTCCTGGGAACTATTCAGGATTCCGCAGAGAAACAGAAGATTGTGAGTTCAATTACTCAATTGATAGGAAGTGCGCCTTATTTACTGAACAAGCTGGATAGCTCCAGCAAGGCAGTAGAAGTTGCCCAGGCCCTTATTAATAATGCTGCTGCAGTGCTGAGCAATGCGCAGGGCATCACGGCTGAAGAGGTTCAGAAGCTGAAGGATGCTGTTATTCATTCCAGCCAGGCCGCGCTTAACAAGGCTGGCGAAGCTACAATTGCCAAAGAAAATGTAACTGTAGAAGGAAACGCCGTCTCTTCGCAGCTGGATTCGGGATTCATCAGCGCACAGATTGAAACGGCCAAGCAGGCATTAGCATCCGTCGCTGGAGAGCTGACTAGCAAGCTTGGAGCCGGAACGGCTGCTGACCTGAAGCTGAGCCTGACGGTGAAGGTGCCTCCGGTGGATAAAGGGATTCATAAGCTCAACACCACGCTTCCCTCCGAGATTCTTACCCTGGTACGGGAGAATGACATTGCCGGATTGAAGATTCAAATGGACCAGACGGCATTCACCATTGAGCCGGATACCTTCGGTAAGATTGAGGCAGGCCAGAAGATTAATCTGGCAGCAGAAGTTGTACAGAATGCTGTGATTAACAAACCCCGCCAGGCAGAACCGCTGGCCAACATCCCTGTGATGGAATTCAGTGCCTCTGTGGGCGGCCAACCGGTGAAGAGCTTCACTAAGCCGATCGATGTGACCTTTGATGTATCAGCCATTGATATTTCGAAATATTCGGAGGCGAATCTGGAGAATCTGACCGTGTACGTCCTGAATGAGAAGAGTCTTTCCTGGGAAGCGGTTGGGGGTAAATATGATCCTGTCACTCAAACTGTAACTGCGCCAAGAGGACACTTCAGCAAGTACACGGTGATGCTTGGAGCTGCTGCATTCACAGATGTGCCTGCCAATCACTGGGCAGTTAAAGAGATCAATTACCTGTTGACCAAGGGCATCGTGGATGAGGGCGGAGTATTCGCTCCATCTGACAAGATTACCCGCCAGCAATTTGCAGCAATGATCGCCAGAGCTTATGGGCTGAATGGGGAAGGGCTAATCTTGCCGTTCAAGGATATTAAGACAACGAATCCTTATGCGGATGAAATTGCTGCGGCTTATGCAGCCGGAATCATTAATGGCAAATCGCCAGCTGCTTTTGACCCTGAGGCAACCATCACACGTGAAGAGATTGCAACAATGCTTGCACGTGCACTTACAGCGTATAACGGTAAATCAGCTGTTGCCCAGCCGGCAGCAGTGATTGCAGCTTTCACAGATGGAGCCAAAATATCAAAATGGGCGGCTTCAAGTGTGGCGTTGACCAAGAGTATGCATCTGTTCGAAGGCTTCGGGGATCAGAGCTTCCGCCCTGCCCAGACCGCCAGTAAAGCAGAGGCTGCTGCCTTGGTCTACCGGTTATATCAGTTGAAATACTAAATATATCTAATTCTAAAAAAGCAGCGGTTCTCCCGGTATGGGAGAATCGCTGCTTTGTGTTGTGGTCAAAAGCTTGGAGTGTAATAAAGAATCAGCCCTGCCTCCGCTCAGGAATCACAAAGGATACCGTAGTGCCAGCCCCGGGCTGGCTGCGGATAACCAGGCCTTCGCCGTAGAGCTGGGTCAGCCGCCGGTTAGTGTTCAGCAGACCGATGCCGCGGTGGGCCTGGAAGCTGTCGTCGAGCAGACGGGCGACCTGTTCCCCGCTCATGCCCTTGCCGTTATCCTCCACTTCGAAGGAGGTGTATCCCTTCTCACGGTGAATGCGGATATAGAGCTTGCCTCCGGCTTTGCGGCTCAGCAGGCCGTGTCTGACGGCATTCTCCACAAGCGGCTGAAGTGTGAGCGGAGGGAGCAGCAGCTCGATGCCGGGCTCAACCTCCCATTCGATCTGCAGACGCTCCTCGAAGCGCGCCTTCTCAATGAAGAGATAGGATTCTATCAGCTCCAGCTCATGGGAGAGTCCAACAAGCTGCTGCGAGTTCATATAATCGAAGCTGATACGCAGGTAGGAGGAGAAAGCCTCCCCGAGATCACGCATCTTCGGCAGGTCGAATTCACTCAGCGCCAGCAGCGCGTTCAGCGTGTTGAACAGGAAATGCGGCTGAATCTGTGCCTGGAGATAAGCTGCCTCCATCCGCAGGCTCTGGGTGACGGACTGCTTCAGTCCGGTCAGTGAGCGGACCCGGTATTTCAGCTCCAGCGCGTCCACCGGCTTGGCGACATAATCATTGGCCCCGGCCAGGAAGCCGGTATAGATGTCCACCGGCTGGTTGCGGGCCGTGAGCAGCAGGATCGGCAGCTCCGAGAGGGTGAAGCGCTGCCGGACGATCCGTGTTAATTCATAGCCGGACATGTACGGCATCATCACATCGGCAATCAGCAGATCCCACGGCTCGGTGCCTAACAGCTCCAAGGCTTCCTCGGCGCTGGTGGCGGTCACCAGCTGATAATGCTCTGCCGAGAGCATGCTGGAGAGCACCTTGAGATTGACCGGGTCATCGTCGACGGCCAGGATCAGAGATTTGGCTGCCCGGGAGGCTGCCTGCATCTGCGGCGGAGTCGTTAACTCCACGGGGACTGTGAGATTGCGGATATCGGACTGCTGTAATAGCAGCCGGCTCTCCTCAAGCAGCAGCCCTTGCAGATCCGGGTTGTCCGGTTGCCTTGCGGCGTCTGTATCCTGATCCGTCATCTCCCGGGCCCCGGCAGAGGAGGCCAGCGGAAGGGTGAAGGTGAACACTGACCCTTTGCCCGGCTCTGAATCAACCGTGAGGTCTCCTCCGTGCAGCTCGGTCAGCTGCTTGCTGATGCTTAAGCCGAGACCGATGCCGCCGCCGTCAATGATGCCTTTGCTGCCCTGCTCATAGGGGGAGAAGATCCGCGCCTGTGTCTCCTTGTCGATCCCCGCCCCGGTATCGGCTACGCTGATCCACGCAAGCTTGCCGTCGTCGACAGCGGAGACGGTGACCGTTCCGGCCTGTGTGTATTTGATGGCATTGTGCAGCAGGTTATAGAGAATCTGTACAATCCGCTTCTCATCCCCCCAGACCGGCGGCAATGAAGCGGGAAGCTCATTACGCAGCTGTAGCCGTTTACCTTCGATCATGAATTCGAACATCCCCAGCACGCCCGAGACCAGTGAACCCATGGCCAGCGGCTCGCGCTGCAGCACAATCCGCTTCTCCTGAAGACGGGTCACATCGAGCAGATCGTTAAGCATCAGGGACATCCTGTGGCTGATCGTAATGAGTAACTCCAGATCCTTATAGCTTTGTTCGTCCAGCATGTGTTGTTCCTTGGAGGCAACAGTCTGGGCAATGCTGATAATGCCGTGCAGTGGTGTCCGCAGCTCATGGGAGGTATTCGCCAGGAATTCGTCCTTCTTCTGGTCGCTCTCCTTCAGCTGCTGGTTGAGCAGCCGGTTCTCCTCTGCATTGCGGAAATACCGTTTGAACCAGTAGGAGGAGAAGCCGATAATGGCTGCAATGACATCTACAGGATAATACAGAATACTCCCCTTGGCATTGGATTCCATGGCCCCGCCCATGACGCTGGAGCCGATGGCTGCGGCAGCAAACAGCAGGAAGAAGGAATCCTGCTCCTGCCGCATCACCATCCGGCCAATAGAATAGATAACTCCGGCTACCGGAAGCAGGTAGAAGACGGAGAAGAACAGTCTGGCATAGACCACGTAATGTGCCGGTAAGATCAGGACATAGGCGGTATAGAGCAGGAGACCCAGCAGATAGATTTTGAACAGACGGCCGGGGCGCTCGTAGGCAGAGAAGCTGCGCGTCAGCAGCAGCATGAATAGGGACAACGCAGGATAGGCCAGCATTTTGAGCTTCAGTGCCCAGGTATAGTTAATAGGGAACCAGAGCAGGAGAATCGTATCGTTATCGACTACAATGGTAGTTGCTACTGCCATCAGCAGGAGGAAGAAGAGCAGGAACGCCCGCTGCTTCCGGTTAAAAAAGAACAAAATCCCCGCATACAGCGCATGCAGCAGCATGATCATGAACGCCACCAGCTGGAAGCCCATGGAATACATCCGTTCGCTATCCACCGCTGCCTGGGAGCCGAAACGGATCGACCTCACAATCCCGCCCTCCAGCGGATGGTCGTAGTTGGCTGCCCGGACGAGGAGAACAATCTCCTGTCTTCCCGGATTCTCGTAGGCTGCGGTGTAAGAGACCGCCTTAGGAATATAGTCCCCGCTAATCACCGCCAGCTTCCCGAAGCTGGTCTCTCTCTGCTCGTTAATATCGATGCTGGAGGCGGCCTGAATCCGCTGAATCCAGAAGCCGTAAGACTCAGTCTGTGACGGGTCTACGAGTATACGCAGCTTGTATGTACCATAGCCCAGCGAGGATTGCTCCCCTTCCGGGAAGCCGCTGCTCCAGTCACCGGGAACCTGGACAACATGCGGTGTGGCCGCAGCAAGTGCGGCGGAATCCTCATAGCCCAGGAGCTGGCCGGGATAGAATTCCCATTCTCCATCCAGCTGGATGGACGGGGAATTCCCGAAGTCCCAGCCCCGCATATCCAGCACACCTTGCTGTGCCTCGGGATGCTCAGACGCCGTATTGGCATTGAACCACAGATAGCGCAGACTGATCAGAATGGTTAGATAGAAAAGCAGCAATAGAACCTGCTTGGGGTTGAATCTGGCTTTGGCGTTCATCATGTGTGTACTCATCGAGGTTATCTTCATCATACGGTTTCAATTCGACATCTGTGATAGTTATCCTGCTTACCCCCAGATGCCAATTAGCAGAATTCCGCAGAAAATGACGACCGAGCACACCAGCCGCCGCAGACCCTGCCGCTCCTTCAAGAGAAGCACACCGAGGAGAGTGGCGAATATCGTCCCGATCTCCCGCAGCGGGCTGATGTGGGCGAGCGGCGCCTGCTGAAGTGCGAACAGGAACAGCAGATAGGAGCCCGGATTCAGCACACTGCCCAGCAGGATGGTGAATGTGTTGCGGCGCCACTCTTCAAGCAGCTTCCGCGATCTCAGGACCGCCGGAGTTAATCCGGCCACGAAGCCGATATTCGTCACCTCAAGCAGCGCCAGCGGTGACATATGCTGAAGGTTCAGCTTATCGACGAACACGTAGCAGGTGGTGCATAATCCCACGCAGAGGGCCATGAGTACCGGTGTATAGTAGCCTAAGGTGGTGCCGGAGCCGGATGCAGATGGAGTGCCGGACATAGACCCTGACCCGGATGCAGCCGGGAGGCTTCTTCTGGAGCCGATTCCGCTAAGTACAGCGAAGCCGCCAAGCATACAGCAGATCCCGATCCAGCCATAGACAGATAAGGACTCCTTCAGAAAAATAACCCCGATCAGCGGGATCAGCAGCGTGCTGGTTCCCCGCATTACCGGGTAGATCTGGGAGAGGTCGCCCATCTCATAGGTTATGGATAAAAGCCAGGAATATAAGGCCTGCAGCGCTACAGACAGCAGCAGCAGGGCGTAAGCACCGGGGGCCAGCGGCTGTGTCCACAGCTCGGCAAGCAGGACCGGAAGCAGCAGCACCGTGGAGACCATCATGATCGACCACAGGAAACTGCTTTTATTCAGGCTTCTCTTGGTGAACATGCTCCACACTGCGTGGCACATACCGGAAGCCAGCACCAAAAGAATAGGCAGTAGCATGGATTGTCAACCCCTCAAGAATTCATTAATGTTGTGGTTCGGCAGCAGGGAGAGGTGTATGGGCGGGTTGTTCAGAGCACCGGGAGCCATCTTCCAGCCGGAGCCAGGTATCGAAGGACGGATGGTCCTGCTCTAGACGGATGACGCGCGCTCCCCGCTTGAGGTTGTCGTGCCCGTAGGTATTATAGCCGGTTGCCCGGCCATAGCTGAGGCGGATGCCATGCAGCGTGCCGGTGAAATCATTGATATGGTCATGTCCGCAAAAGGTGCCTGCCACATCGCCCATCTCTACGAGCGTAGCGAATAACCCTGAATTCAGAACCGGAGCGCAGACCCGCTCATACTTATGTCCGTAGCAGGTCTGAGTGTTCCACATCTCGTCATATTCGGGCAGCGGGATATGGAAGAACGCCAGTGCAGGCCGCTTGGCCTGACCTTCTCCGGGATTCAGCCGCGCAGACTGCTCTGCCAGCCAATCCATCTGGTTACGCCGGACCCAGCTATACCCTGGAATCTGCTCCAGCGGAGAGTAGGCGCCAGTATCCAGCATATAGAGGATGGCACCCGCATTATGACCCGTGCCTTCAATCTCCAGGACGTAATTGCTTGAACCGGCAAGCTCCGCCGGACCAGCTTCAGCCAGGCAGTGCGGAGACTCCTGTGCAATCTCCATCAGCTCGCTATAGGTCACTCCGTTCTCCGTGTCATGGTTGCCGAATACGAACGCCCAAGGCACACCGGAATTCACTACAGCAGCCACTGCATCGCGAAAGGCCTGCTTGGGGTCCTGGCAAGGAAGCTCGCCTTCACGAACCGGACCCGTATAGATCGTATCCCCTGTAAAAATAACCAGGTCCGGCCGCTCCGCCTTCAGCACCAGCTCCATCAGCTCCCGGGTCTGCTGATCCTCTGCTCTTCCATCCATCCAGTGGAGGTCGGTGAACTGTACGATGGTGAAGGTGCCGTCTGGCCGAAATGATAATTTACTGTTCATGCGGGAAATCCCCTTTCTTGTCAATCAGGTCATGGATAAGGCGTGTGGTGATGTAACCATCAGCCCAGCCTTGTTCATTCGTGGTGTTGTTGATTCATGTTTCTTCTTGTTGTTTCATGTTGATTTTAGGCTGATGTTGTTATTCTGTCAAGCAACTTATGCCTACCAAGGATATTTCTGTGGCGAGGGGCGCGCATTGACAGGTGGAATTTCGGTCCATATACTGAAGAAATCAACATCAATAAACTAGAAACAACATTTCAACTAGAGATACTCAACATACATTGATTTTACTAACTAGTTTGAACTGAAAATATATGAAAAGGGAAAAGTGGCGGAGGGGAATTTTGGAACTGTAGGAGCGATAGCGTCCGCCTTTGTCACCGGATTTCTACCGCGAGAAGCGGCTGAATCAAAGAAATCTGGGGACAACAGCGGCCGGAGGGCCAAATATTCTCTGGAGTCACGACCAATCCCATCATAGAAATAACAAAAGTACAATCTATATAATTAATCCACAACAACAGGAGGAAGCTTGGATGTCGCTGACCTATGAAGAACGCAAACACACGATACTCGCCCAGCTGGAGCTTGCAGGGAAGGTGCAGGTGCATTTTCTCGCGGAGCGGTTCGGGGTGACGACGGAGACGATCCGGCGCGATCTCGACCGGCTGGAGAAGGAAGGGCGGCTGCGCAAAGTGTACGGGGGAGCGGTGCGGATTCGGTCGGAGAGTCATGAGCCTACATTCATGAAGCGTGCCCAGATGCATCTGCCGGGCAAGCAGGCCATCGGCAGGCTGGCAGCCTCGCTTATTCAAGACGGCGAGACGGTGATCCTCGACAACGGGACAACAACCCTTGAGATTATGCGAGCGCTTAAGGACCGTACACAGGTGACAGTGATTACGAACTCCGTTCCGATCCTGAATTGTGCGCTGGAGCAGTTTGAGGGGAAGGTTATTTTTGCCGGGGGCGAGGTGAATGCAGGGTATCAGGCGGCAGTAGGGGGCACCGCCCATGATCTGCTGGGTCAGTTCAAGGTGAATAAGGCGTTCATCTCTGCCGGCGGGATCTCACTCTCGGAGGGCATCACCGACTACCACCTGGAGGAAGCGCTGATCTCCCGCAAAATGATGGAACGGGCCGAAGAATCCATTCTGGTCGCAGACCATTCCAAATTCGGAATCACAACCTTTGCCCAGATTGCTCCGCTCGAGCATATCTCCATGGTGCTGACCGACAGCGGCTGCTCTGCGGAATGGAAGGATACCTTTGCCCGGCTGGATATAGAGCTGCTGACCGGATCTTAACGCGGAGCTGTGCAACATAAAAAGCGCCAATCCTTGTTCACCTTAAGGTGAGCGGATTGGCGCTATTTGCTGTGTCATTCAATTAGTGGTCAGCCGATCCAGATCCGCTGCGTACTGTGGTTGCTGGAGCTTGCACCGAGCATAATATCGAAGTCTCCAGGCTCGAACACCAGCTGATCATCCTGGCCGTAGAACATGAGCATGTCTCTGGTGATCTCGAAGGATACCGTCTGCTTCTCATGCGGGGCGAGGGTAATCTGCTGGAAGCCCTTCAGCTCCTTGCCGGGACGGACCACACTGGCGGTAACATCGCGGATATAGAGCTGAACGGTCTCCTTGCCGGTAACCTCCGAGGTGTTCTCCAGTTGGATGGAGGCAAGCACCTTACCGTCTGCCGCAGCTTCTACCGTGAAGCCGCTGTAGGCAAAGGTGGAGTAGCTCAGACCATAGCCGAAGCAGAATAGCGGATCATTCGGAATATCCAGATACCGGGTTACATAACGCACATTAGGGTACTGGGGATCATAAGGGCGTCCCGTCTGATAAGCGTTATAGTACACAGGAATCTGTCCCACGGAGTAAGGGAAGCTCATGGAGAGTCGTCCGGACGGGTTGTAATCGCCGAACAGCACATCTGCAATGGAATTGCCCGACTCCGTGCCGAGGAACCATGCCTGTACCAGCGCGTCGCTTGACTCAAGCACTGGCGCAAGCTCCAGCGGGCGGCCGCTGAACACAATGGTGACCACCGGCTTGCCCGCCGCCTTAAGGCGGTGGATCAGCTTCTCCTGATTGGCGGATAGCCGCAGGCTGGCTTTACTGCCGCCTTCCCCGGTATCCTGCTGATTCTCGCCGACTGCGGCAAGAATGACATCACAGTCTTTAAGCTGCTCGTAAGCCGCTTCGGACTCATCCTCCACATCGAATACACCCTCCAGCATACTTCCCAGCTCGCCGGTCATCGCCGTGAGCAGGTCCGCTGCCGGGATTTTGCCGGTGATGCCGGTGTAGAGGGAGACCGCCGGGTCTTTCTCGGTACCGGCCCAGCCGCCAAGAACATTGATCGAGGTAGCGAAGGGACCGGCGAGGCCGATCTTCATCCCGCGCTTCAGCGGCAGGACTCCGCCTTCGTTCTTCAGCAGGACGATCGAACTGGCGCCCATCTCGCGGGCTGCCTGAAGATGCTCTGGACTTGGCTTATCGGCTTCATCTGCTACAGGGTCGGCATCCTTGAACGGGTTATCGAACAAGCCGAGGGCATCCTTAAGCTCCAGTACCCGCGTAACCGCTTCGTCGATCAGACCAGGGTCGAGCAGACCTTCTTCAACTAGCCCGGCAGCGTGGTTCAGATAGTGGGTGGACATCATCTCGATGTCCAGTCCGGCGGCCAGGCTCTTCAAGGCAGCTTCACGGCCGTCTTGCGCCGCGCCGTGGGGAACCAGCTCGTTCACGGAGTTGAAGTCGGCAATGGTGACCCCATCGAAGCCCCACTCCTCGCGGAGAATGCCGCGCAGGAGCTTGCTGTTGCCGCTGGATGGAATGCGGTCAATGGTATTGAACGCAGCCATCACCATGGCGACACCGGCATCTACTGCCGCCTTGTAGGCTGGCAGATAGAATTCACGGAGTACACCGGTGGACATGTCCACCGTGTTATATTCACGGCCGCCTTCAGGCGCGCCGTAACCGGCGAAATGCTTCACGCAGGCAGCGATCCGCCCCGGCTCCTTCATGTCCTTGCCCTGGTAGCCCCGGACCATGCTCTCGGTCACCCGGGCGTTCAGGTAAGGGTCCTCACCGGAGGTCTCCATGACGCGGCCCCAGCGCGGATCGCGCACGAGGTCGGTCATCGGAGAGAAGGTGAGGTGAATGCCGGCGGCAGCGCTCTCCCGCGCGGCTACCTCAGCGAATCGCTCGCAGGCCTCAAGATCGAAGGTGCAGCCCATAGCGAGCGGAATCGGCAGAATGGTCCGGTAGCCGTGAATGACATCGGCCATGAAGATCAGCGGGATCTTCAGGCGGCTGGATTCCAGATGCCGGGTCTGCAGCTCAATGACATTCCGTGCACCAATGCCGTTCAGAACGCTTCCGATGCTTTTGATCACCTGCGGCTCGATATTAAGTTCTTTGAATGGACCCGTCAAATCCACGGTATCATCCAGACCCCAATAGTATGGACCAAGCTGGGTAAGCTGGGCTAACTTCTCGTCTAGTGTCATATCGTTCACGAGATCCTGGATAAACGGTTTAGTCATGGCTAACTCCTTCGTAAGCGTACTGAAAGTTATTGTGTTACATAGATATGCAGCTCATCGCCGGGCAGCGTAAGCAGATGATTCTTGGCAATGCTTACCGCGCCCGGGCGGTATGGATTGGACAGAACCTGTCCGGTAACCGCAACGCCTGCTGCCTGCACTTCCGGGGTGCGGGCCTTACCTGCGCTAATGTGATAGACGAAGGTCAGCTTCTTGCCGAAGCACTCATAAGTGAAGCGCAGGCCGTCAAGGCTGGCCGGAAGGACCGGATCGATAATCAGCTCTTCTTCACTGAAGCGGATTCCCAGAACGGCTGAGATCAGCTGATTGAGATAGATCCCGGGACCGCTGGAATACAAGCGCCAGCCGCCCTTCACCTCTACGCTGCCGTCACGCAGCTGATCGAAGTTCTCCTGATAGCTGTAACGGTCAGGGAAGTCACCGTCCGAGCTGCTGAAGTACATGTTGCTCTGGCGCAGCTGGGCATTAGGCACGCTCTGACGGATGTTGATCGGGTTAATCTGGAACAGGCCGTCCCAGGCACGCTTCGCTTCGCCCAGCTTGGCGGATGCTTCAATATAGCGGATATGGGCATGTACATATTGCAGGCTGACCTCGCGGCCAACGCTGGCGGCCTGCTCGGCACGGCGGAAGATGGTGCTTACGCCGCCTTCATAGCGGGCAGGACGGTCCATCAGGCGTACTCCGTCAGGGCAGTTCAGATGCTCATCGATCAGACGCAGATTGGCTGCGGCCTGTTCCGGTGTGACCAGCTCAGCAATAATGCTGCGGGTCATCGGCAATAACCGGTAATGAATGCCGGTCTGCTGATCCAGCGGGTGGAGCATATAATCAATGCTGCCGTCCTCCTGGAAGTAAGCGAAGCCGGCGATCACGCCGTCTTTGATCAGAAGGGTACGGAACGATTCCTTCATCTCTTCGGCCATAACTGCCAGGCTGGCGGAGAATTCAGGATCGGCGGAAGTCACCTGCGACAGATTGCGGATCACCTGGAAGGCGAGCGCTACCGTCCATGCGCTGACCAGCTTGGTCTTGAGCGCTTCATTGGCAGGCTGGAGGGTGTCATCCCAGTCTCCGCCGGCATAGTTGATCAGAGACGTACCCGGTATGAAGCGTTCACGGATGGTCACTACGGCAGCCTTCACATGTTCAAGGATGGTCTCGGTCTGCTGGCTTGGCTGAGCATCCGCCAGATGGTGATAGCCGATTTCTTCGTTAAGAATCGAGTAGTCACCGGTAGCCATGATGTAATCGCTGATGCATTTGAGCGGCCAGAGCACAACGTCACCATGCCATTCATGGGCCTGAACCGGATGCTGGTCGAACATGAACCATTGCGGCCATTCCTTGCTCTCCCACAGCTGATGGGAATAGATCTTCAGCAGGGTATTGCGGGCCAGCTCATAATGCTGGGTCATCAGGAAGTATTCCATCGGTCCCTGGCAGACATCACGTGTGCCCCAGGCTGCTCCGCCCGGCTGTTCAAGACCATGCGGCATGATGAAGTGGGTCATCGCATTATGGGTGTACCACCAAGCGGTCTCGTTCAGAATATCAATCCGCGCCTGCTCAGCGCCATCAATCTCAAGCTGGAAGCCGGAGGTGAACGAAGAATAGAATTCGTTAAACTGCGCCTGTTCCTTCTCCAGTGTGTAAGGTACCGCCAGCGGAAGAGCCGCCGCTGCAGTTAGTCTGCCCTGAAGCACAAGCTGGAAGCCGGAGGACTGTGTCACCGACAGGGTAAGCAGGGTGCCGTTGCGCGGCTGTCTGTCTGCATAGAACATCCGGTCGTCACTGTACGTATATGCGGTTCCCGGCAGCTGAATATCGAAATGCAGGCCCGGATAAGGGAGCTTGTGAAGGGATGCTTCATCCGGAAGAAGCTGCAGGATGCCGTCCTTTTCTTCCACCCGTACCGGCTGCTTGAATTCATGCTCGCCCATCACCAGCTGATTCGTGATCAGATAATCGTAGGATCTGCCCAGCTTCGACTGAACCTGAAGGGCAACATCCGGCTGACCCGCTGCGGCGATCGAGGTAACGGTCAACACATCGTCTTCAAGCTGATAATGCCATTTCGCAAAATTCACGCCCATCTCGTAAGCCGCAGGCAGTGTAAGAATACGGTAGACCCCGTCCATGCGGACGTAGATCCGCTGACCGCTATTGCGCTGAATGTTCAGCAGGCCGCGCGGCGTGGAGAGCCCTTTATGGAAAGAGGTATTCCCCACCACGGTCTGTCCGTTGAAAATCCCGTACATATAGTTGGTGGAAGAGATCAGGTTGTTGTCTACCTGCTTGTCGCCCAGCAGTGAGGTGATGATATGGCCATGCGGACGTTCCACCAGCAGCTCCTTAGGCTGCAGGACCACATGGACATGTCCGTCTGTGAAGAAGGAGAGCAGCTGACCGTTCTGGGTCTCCTCAAGCTTCCGGTTAGGGAAGGCAGCATCGATCTCGGCCTGTGACCACTGCGCAGACACATAAGGCTTGCCGATATCGTCACTCAGCACAGGAACATCCCGGTTTGGCACGGCTTCCTTGCCGCTCCAGTCGATCTCTGCATAAGCTGCCTCCAGCTCCGCCTGGAATTCAAGCTCGGTTACAGCTGCCGGATGATTCGGACGGAACAGGCCATAGAAGGCGAATTCAACCGGAGCAGACAGGACCATCTTCTCGGTCTGGAGCGCAGTATAAGCCAGCTCGTACTGATAATTACGGTTCTGCAGGTTGCCGGCGAGCGCCTCAGGCACATATCTTCCTTTATAGGAAATGCCGAAGAACTGCATACCATCGGTGGAATAGCCTACAGCCCGTGAACCGACTACACCCTGCTGGAGATAAGGGAAGTCCGTGCCCTGCGGCTGGTTCTGGCGTGAGCATACGGCGTAGCCCTGCGGGCCTTCCCAGATGCTGTGATCCAGATATTGGCTCATATACAGCTCATTGGCGAGGATACTGCCTTTTTCCGCAATACCAACGTCCTGGCCATACACCACATCCACAGTCTCGCCGCTGCCGGAGAGCTGAAGCTGCCAGAACCAGATGCCGTCCTTGGCCGGTGCGAAGGTGACCCGGTAATTTATTGCTTCTATAGAACCTTCATAAATGAGTCTGTCATCCGTACCCGACAGCTTGGAGCCTGAGTGGATACCGAGCAGCGGATAGCTGCTGATTCCTTGCTCCGTATATACGCGCAGATAGATATTATTGGTAGAGCCGTCTGCCGGATTGCCTTGGAACAGATTAATAAGAGTAGAAGCCTGCGTGAATTCAAAGATATCTCCTGTGGGCAGGAATGTATACGACAGGTCATCACGGGTTAAGGTAATCATGTTCATTTGTTGAGTGAATATCATATCGACCCTCTCTTTCCAGTGCTTGAATAGGACATGAAATTGATCAGAATAGGGGAATTCATCACCAGATGTCACTAAAAAGGCTAACATGTCCGTGTAAAGAATAAATAGAAACGTTTCCATAAGCTATCCATTCAGAGTTTAGACTTTTGACCGAAAAAAGTCAATTATCTATAAAAAAAACGCCTTTTCATCTATTATGATCAGCAAATTGTAATTTTATTACTTGTTATTTAAAAATAAAAAATGTTTGACAGCGTATACAAGGAAGGAGTATGCTCTGAGCAGGGGAAACACAAAGAAATAATGGAAACGTTTCTATATGAGCTAATATGGGTTAATAAAGAAGTGTTAAATGATGTGATTCTGTTAATGAAGTGGTTATTTGTATGAAGAATGGTTAGATTATGCTGTAGTAGAATGCATTGTTCAATTTGGAGGTGGGTTCATTGGCAAGATTTGTACAATCGGGCGGAAATGTTGTCCGGGAATTATTGAAGAACAAAGTGCTGTATCTCATGCTGCTGCCTGTCATTGTGTATTTTGCTGTGTTTCATTATGCGGTAATGCCTGGCGCTTACGTTGCATTCGTAGATTACAAGCTCAACAAAGGGATCTTTGGCAGTGACTTTATCGGACTCAAGAATTTTGAGTTCCTGATTCAGAACGGAGACCTCTGGAATATCACCAAGAATACTTTGCTCTACAATCTGGTGTTCCTCGCATTGGGTAACATCATCCAGATTGTATTTGCCATCATGCTGTCGGAGATTGCGGGCAAGTGGTTCAAGAAGATCTCCCAGTCGGTTATTCTGCTTCCGAACTTCATTTCGATGGTTATCGTCGGCGTGTTCGCGTATAACCTGTTCAATTTCAACTCCGGGTTTATCAATACCATGCTTACCAGTACGGGCTTAGACAAGATTGAGTTCTACTCCGACGCTGGAATCTGGAAATACATCATTGTAGGGTTCAAGATCTGGGCAAGTACCGGTTACGGTATGATTGTCTATCTTGCAGCCATTACGGGGATTAACCATGATCTCTATGAAGCAGCCTATATGGACGGCGCCACTACCTGGCAGCGTATCCGTTATATGACTCTGCCGATTCTGAAGCCAACCTTCATTCTGCTCCTCCTGTTCGGTATGGGCGGAATTCTCAAAGGCTCCTTCGATCTCTTCTACAATTTGATTGGAACAAACTCCGTGCTGTATCCGCAGACGGATATTATAGATACTTATGTCTTCCGGTCGCTCGTGGGACAATTTAACTTCTCCATGGGTGCTGCTGTTGGCTTCTACCAATCCTTATTCGGTCTGGTTCTGGTGCTTGTCGTTAACTTTATTGTACGCAAGGTTGAACCGGACAGCGCGTTATTCTAAGACAAGATAAGAAATAGGGGTGTTAATATGGCAAGCAGTACTATTAAACAGGATTCAGGCAGCATTTTCATTAAGCTCATCAGTTACATTTGTATCTCCATATTCGCGCTGATTTGCGTGTTCCCGTTTGCGCTGATGATCTCTTCCTCCTTCATGAATGAGCAGGAGATTATCCGCGAGGGGTACAAGCTGATACCGAATGAGATTTCTTTCAAGGCCTATGAATTGTTGCTCAGTAACTCCTCCAAGCTGGTGGATGCTTATCAGGTAACGATCTTTATCACAGTCGTCGGTACGGTGCTCGGGCTGTTCATGATGTCCATGGCCGGATTTGTCCTGAACCGCAAGGATTTCAAATACCGTAACTTCTTCTCCTTCCTGATCTATTTCACCACCTTGTTCAGCGGAGGATTGATTCCGACTTACATTCTGATGGTTAAGCATCTGCACCTCAAGGACAATCTGTTCGCCATGATTCTCCCGGCGGTGGTAGGGGCGTGGTCGATCTTCCTGATGCGTAACTTCATGAAGGCAATCCCGGATTCCCTGTATGAATCAGCGACGATTGACGGCGCAGGCGATTTCCGCATCTACTGGCGGATCTTCATGCCGCTGGCGGTTCCGTCACTGGCAACGATCGGACTGTTCTCGGCACTGGGCTTCTGGAATGAGTGGTACAACGGAATGCTGTACATGGACACTCAGAGCAAGTTCCCGCTACAGTACTTCCTGCAGCGCATGATCAACCAGGCGAATATGGGCAGTCTCATCAACTCGGGGGCGGTAATTAATACAGCCGATCTGCCGACCCAATCGATCAAAATGGCTACAGCCGTGCTGGCCACAGGCCCGATCATTCTCCTGTATCCATTCATTCAGCGTTACTTCGTAACCGGTCTTACCATCGGTGCTGTCAAGGGTTAATGGACGCCTGCTTCAATTGAAGGGTGTTTGTTATAGATGCAAGATCCATAATATAGAAAAGAAAAGGGAGGCTTACCGAATGAAAGGTAAAAAGATTGCTTCTTCTCTAGCTGCTGTCCTCATGCTTACTGGAGTGCTATCCGCGTGTTCATCGAACAATAATGCAAATGGCAATACTCCGGCAGGGTCAAATGCTCCATCCACAAGCACAGGAGGCGTAGACACTTCTAAGGAAGCGAAGTTGACGTACTACCTGTGGGGCAGTGAAGGAGTTACCAATAAAGACATTCTGGCCGAGATTAACAAGAAGCTTAAGGCCGATCTGAATACTACGCTTGAAATCAAATATATTGACTGGGGAGACGTAGCAACCAAGTATCCGCTGCTGTTCGCTTCCGGCGAATCGTTCGATCTGTCACATGCATCACCTGGTGCTCCTGTGTCCTACTACACCCTGGCTACTGAAGGTGCGCTGACGGACATTACCGATATGCTGGACAAGGTGGCTCCTAAGCTGAAGGCAGAGGTTCCTGAATCCTCCTGGCAGAATACTAAGGTAGATGGCAAAATCTATGGCGTACCGAGTCTGTTCAGTGAATACACGCCTGCCGGTTATGCCTACCGTACCGACCTGATGAAGAAATACGGCATGACTGAAATTAAGTCGATTGATGATATGGTTAAATACATGGATAATGTGGTTGCCAAAGAATCCTTCCCGCCAATCAACGGTAAGGCTGAGGATGCTCAGAACATGTACAGAATGCTCGTAGATACTACAGACATGTGGCTGAACGCACCTGGTATCTCGCTGAATGAACTGAATCTGGTTACCAAGAGCCCGGAGGATTACAAAAAAGTATTCCATCCAGCCTTCACCCAGGAATTCGAGGATTGGGCTGTGAAAATGCGTGAGTGGGGCGACAAGGGCTACTGGGGTAAAGACGTTCTGTCTGCTTCCCTCGGCAGCAAAGACAACTTCAGAGCTGCGAACTCTGCGGGTTATCTGACTCATGCCCAGGACTGGATCGGCCAGTATGGCGGAGATATCAAGGCGCTGCCTAATTCTCCTACAGCCTTCTATACTTTTGCTGAAGCCAATAAGAAAATCAAACGTAAGATGGGTGTAGACAACTCGACAGTAATCAGTGCGAACTCCTCTAACCCAGAGCGTTCACTGATGGTAATTGAGAAATTCATGACCGATGCAAGTTACTACAACCTGATGCAATACGGTATCGAAGGCAAGCACTACGTGATTGAAGATGGCGTGAAGAAACAGCCGCAGGGCTTCAATGAAAAAACAGACGGCGGCGGCTTCTCGGCCTGGTCGCTCAGAAACGACAAGTTCGTGATTCCTAGTGATACTGATAACCCGGTCCGTAAAGACCTGTTCGCTGCATGGGATAAAGAAGCGATCGATGATCCGTACAATGGCTTCAGCTTCGACCCGGCTAATGTAACTACTGAAATTGCCTCGATCTCGAACGTGAATGCACAGCTTGGTATTCAGCTCATGCTGGGTAAAACAAATAAAGATCCAAAGACAGCTGTAGCAGAATACCGCGATCAGCTGAAAAAAGCAGGAGTTGACAAGGTCATTGCCGAAGTAGAGAAACAATTGGCAGAATTTACACCTGTTAACTAAAAGAATGTATAGGTTACAGGGGAGCTATATCTTATAGCTCCCTTACCTATAAATGGGGGAGTAGTGTGGACGTAAACATTAAGGATATCGCGAGGATATCCGGTGTAGGCATCTCAACAGTGTCCAGAGTGATCAATAATAAGGGTCTGGTGAGCAATGCCACCCGGGAGAAGGTACTGAGTGTCGTCAAGGAATATAACTATATTCCCAATTCCAACGCCAGAAATTTGAAGACAACGCAATCCAAGAATATCGCACTCATGGTCAAAGGGATTACTAACCCCTTCTTCTCCATTATGATCAAAGAGATTGAACGTCAGGTCAATCTGCGCGGATATCCGTTCCTTATCCATCAGGTGGAGGACGGGACCGATGAGATCAACGCCGCGATTCAACTGGTGAAAGAGAAGAATCTTAGCGGGATTATTTTCATGGGCGGTACCTATAATCATTCCGAAGAGAAGTTCAAGCAGTTAACGGTCCCGTTCGTACTTACGACGATCACCACCTCACAGGAAGTGGACCCGTCCATCTTCTCAAGCGTAACGATCGATGAATCCAAGGAAGCCTATAAGGCAACCTCATATTTACTTTCACTTGGTCATAAAAGCATCGGCTTTCTCGCCAAATCCCCTTTACTGGAAGACACCACAGGCAGCCGCCGCCTTCTTGGCTACAAGATGGCGCTGGAAGAACATAATATACCTTATAATTCGGGATTCGTAGAGGATTGTGAATACAGCCCCAGCTCGGGCTTCAACGCTGCACGCAGACTGCTTAACCGCGACAGAACCGTAACCGCTATCTTTGCGGCCTCCGATACGATTGCCATCGGTGCGGCCAAAGCTGTGCTTACCGCAGGCTTATCTATCCCCGATGATATTTCCATCATTGGATTTGACGGCATTGAGATGGCGGAATATTATCATCCTGCGCTGGATACGATCAGCCAGCCGGGCACTGAAATGGCGCTGTCCAGTGTGGGCGTGCTGTTCGACCTGATTACCAAACATTCCTCTCATCAGCACATTGTCTATGATGCGGTATTGCTCAAACGGGGCTCTTGCAAGATGATTAAGGGCCGGTAACAGCAGGACGCTGACTATAAAACCAACTGGAGTTGACAACATCATGCAAGATTCACTGAGAATAGGTACGCTTGTGCGCGGCGGTGAAGCCGTCCAGGTCATTCCGCAGATTGTGAAGCATGGCTTCGAGTCCTTTCAACTGAATTTCTGGCAGACGACAGGCGGGATTGATCTGGTAGAGACGGCAGCCCGGGTCCGGGAGCTGGCGGCTGAGCATCACTTCGTCATCTCTGCTGTCGGCATCTACGGCAATCCGCTTGGCGGCGGGCCGGAGTCTGAGACGGAGGCCACCTTGGCGGGCTGGGAGCAGCTGATTGAGCATGCCCACTTGTTCGGGACGGACATTATCGGCGGCTTCACCGGACGGCTGCCCGGCTCGTCCATTGACGAATCGCTTCCGAGATTCGCTGAGGTATTCGGAGAATTGTCGAAGCGGGCGGCAGACAAGGGTCTGCGGATTGCTTTTGAGAATTGTGCGATGGGCGGGAGCTGGCAGAAGGGTGACTGGAATATCGCCCATAACCCTACAGCCTGGGAGAAAATGTTCAACGCCGTTACGGCAGACAATCTCGGGCTGGAATGGGAGCCTGCCCATCAGCTGACCGCGCTAATCGACCCGATCCCGCAGCTGCGCAAGTGGGTGGATAAAATTTTCCATGTTCATGGCAAGGACGCGACGATTGCCTGGGACATAGTCAAGGAGTACGGGATTCATGGTCCTAAGCCTTATGTATGGGACCGGACGCCGGGCTTCGGGGATACGAACTGGACGGATATTATCACCATTCTCCGGCAGGGCGGCTATCAGGGCACGATTGATATTGAAGGCTGGCATGATCCCGTCTATCAGGGGGAGCTGGAGATGATGGGCCAGGTCCATGCGCTGAATTACCTGAAGCATTGCCGGGGCGGAGATTTCGTATCCAATCCGGTGATATAATCACATATAAAAGGCCTCATGCTCCACGGATGCGGGGAATGAGGTCTTTTTGTGCGCTTTATACAAAACGCTTAATGGTCCAATAAGGAACGGTGAAATTCCCTTTATTCGTTTCAATATGCAGGGCATCGGAGGAGTGGTCGATTTTGCATACTCCGGTGTAAGTTTCTCCGCTGATCAGGTGCACGCGTTGCCACAGATTGGAGAGAAGTGCATGCTGAATATCCTGTTTTATCATAAGGTTCACTTCCTCCTTTAATGCAGTGTGCTCGTAAATCTCTTTACTTATTATTAAACACGATTAGGAAATTTTAACAGCAAAATAGGTTACAGTTTTGTACCATTTCACACCTACATAGTTGGCCTCAGATGGAGTAACATGTTCATGTACTGTCGGAGTAACACTCTGCTCAGAGGGTATATATATTCTAGGAGGTGTTACCGATGAACAGAACGACCAGATTACAGCAGATAACCGTAACTTTTCTTACCGCAGGTCTACTTACCCTGTCAGGTTGGGGAGCGGCGGCTTCACCGGTTCAGGCGGCAGCTTCGGCGGCGGCACCGGCTTGCGGGACTGGAGATCACGGGCTGCTTCAGGATTTGCAAAAGGCACATAGCGGAGCTGACAGCATTCCGCTCAGCTTCTCGGATGTAGAATTTCTTAGCGCAGATACGGGCCGGGCAGCCGGTAACGGCTTCCTGATTGGAACCTCGGACGGCGGCTGCCATTTCCAGAAGATCTATGAAGGACAGTGGAGCTTCCAGCAGATTGATTTCCCGGATAATGTTCATGGATGGGCGCTTGCCGCAGTAAAGGACGGTCAGGCTAAATATCTGTTAAGAACGGCAGACGGCGGCTCGACCTGGACAAGGCTGTCGAACAAGGCTGTGACCTTTGAATCCGTAGAGTTTCTGGACAGCAGTAAGGGATTCGGCTACAACCGGGCCTCTACTTACTATACGAACGATGGCGGGGAGAGCTGGAGCCTGATCAAGACACCTGCCAATACCCGCGGAGCCTATTTCACCAGCCGTAACAGCGGCTGGGCAGTAGTTGTCGTGCCGGGCAGCGGCTATCGGGTAATGAAGACAACGGACGGCGGAGCGGCCTGGAAGCAGGTACTGAAATCGTCAACCTCTGATCCTATATTCGGTCAGATCTATGCCAATGACAGTCAAGTGTACGCCTTGCTCTACGGCGATTCTGGTATGTCGCAGACTTCCTATTCTCTCTACGGCAGCTCTAACTCCGGCGGCAGCTGGACCCGGGTGATTGCCCAGGAGACCGCAGGCGGCGGTCCGGCTCCGGGAAGCGGCGCGGCCACAGTGAAGAAGGGACCGGCTTCCGGTACCCCGGGCAATATGGTGCTGATCGGCAAGACGACGGCATTCCTGGCAGGTTACCAGCCGGCAGCGGAAGAAGTGGGTGTTGGGCTGACCAAGAACAACGGCCGGACCTGGAGTAATCAGAAGGCGGTTCCCGGATTCGAAGGAACGATCTCGTTCACCGATGCCAATCAGGGCTGGCTGGCGGTCAAGGATTTGAACAGCTCCACCCTCTACGTAACGAAGGATGCAGGCGCTACCTGGACAGCGCGGTTTTCTTTTGAGACGGCAGGACGGTAGGTTGTCCGTAAGATAATGACGAAAGACGAAGACGAAGACGGGTCTTGTCCCTATGAGGGCGGACCCGTCTTTGCTTGTGGTGCAGCAGAAGAATAGGTAGGTATTGTGGAGAAGGGAGTTAGCTTTGGTGTAATATTTTCGATTAGCGGGTAATGGGATAGCATAGGGGGTGAAGCATGGTTAGACCGGTTAGAATAATCTGGATCAGCGCTGTCGTGGTAAATATCGCAGGCTTGGCCCTCTTTGTCCTGCTGAAGAACCAATGGTTCTTCCAAGGGTTCTTTATGGATATCTTGAATATAATGCTGCTGCAGATGTTAGGCATCCCCTCTGTGGCTCTGATTGTTGTATCACTTCTTCTGTTGAAGTACACAAGGAAACCGCCAGGCTGGGCGGGGTACACAGGAATCTTCATCATGATAGGGGCGTTACTTTGGATTGGGGGATATTTTCTGTTTTTTTCATGGCTGATGGTATTCGGGAACGCCCGGTAAAGATAATACTTTACTGATCGTTCTCGAATGTACTAAGATGCTGGTACGAAGCAGATTATTTTTTTGAGTATAGTAGAACGAATGGTCTCGAATAAACTGGATGAGGAGTGTTAACGATGGGGAAGCTTGACGGGAAGGTTGCATTGATTACTGGGGGGAATAGCGGGATTGGACTGGCAAGTGCCAGGCTGTTTGTGGCGGAGGGCGCAAAAGTGGTCATTACCGGCCGCAATCCGGTATCCTTGAATGCAGCGGTAGAAGAGTTGGGCGCGGAGCATGTAGTTGCTGTTCAGGCGGACGCGACCAATCCGCAGAGTGCAGTGAAGGCTGTGAATGCAGCCATTGAGGCCTTCGGCAGACTGGATGTGGTCTATGCGAATGCAGGAATCGCGGGCTCTACACCGCTGGGCAGTACAGAGCTGGCCGCCTTCGAGGAAGTACTCCGGGTCAATGTGACTTCGATTCCGCTGGGTCGCGCGGCTGTGCCGGAAGAGGTGGCTAAGGTAGCGCTATTCCTGGCCTCCGATGATTCTTCGTATATCCAGGGCGCAGATATCGCTGTTGACGACGGGGCGGGCAGCTCTCCGCTGGGCGCACCAATATACCGCCAGAACGCATAAGGATGGAAAGTGGCAGGAAAAGTGGCTAGTGGCAGGAAGCACCTTGAGGGGTGCTTTTTTGCGCGTTAAGGCCGGAGAGTAGAATGTATGCGAAAAACCGAATACAATGTGCTGTCATTCATCAGTGTGGTAAAATGAACTGACACATGTAAAATTATGTTATTCCCACTCAGAGCAAAAACTAATGTTGAACGGAGGTTATCCGCATGAGGCATACTAACCGGACTGTGATCATTGCTGGCGTAGTACTCGCTATAGTTGCGGGGGGGATCTATGTGACGCTTACAGGGCTGCCGTATAAAAGAAGCCAAATCGCAAGCGAAGTAAGGGAGTACCTGGTTCATACCAGAGCGTATCCCGCAGCAGATATTCAAGAGATCCGTGGAGTCTATAGCCTAAAATCGGGCGATTATGAAGCGGAGGTACGGTATAAGGATGAACCTGATCAGAATTACACCTATGCCAAAGTAAATGGAGTGTTCAGACTCGTCGGGGTCAGCAGCATGTACGGGAAACATATAGATGAAACTTTTTATTGAAGCGTGATTTCCAGGTAAGAGGTAATCGTTCTGCACTGTCGAATAAGAGAATATAGATAATGGTGGAAAAGCTTGCATGCAAGGCAGATGTGTTGTAAACGCTCACAATAGATGCAGGAGGCGAATCAGGATGGACGGAAGCAAGTCGTTAATCTATCAAATTCTCAAGACGATTGAAGAGGGCAAAGAACCGGTGCTGGAGAACCTGGAGGGCATTACGGTTGGCGGATTCCACAGCGCGCTCGAACAGATTGTGGAGAACAAACTGGCTAATAATATCAGCTTCTCCCTCAGCGGCAAAGGCAAAAAAGCAGTCCGTGTCGTGAATACAAGCGGCTCCAAGCTGACTGCGCAAGGCATTAACTATATTCATGTTCAGGACAGCCGCAGCTTCTAGCGTATCCTGATCTTGGCAGAAACGATACTACCCGAACACCTGCAGACTGGAGATAGTTCTCCTGCTGCGGGTGTTTTTTGCTGTGGGCAGAATGTGGCTTACACAAGCCTTCGGATCACTCGTGCAATCCGGGTGAACCCGGTTACAGTTGAATATCCGTCCCTTACAATCGGATTTTGCCTTATGGCTTGCAGTGCCGCTACTTATAATAAAGTTACGACAGCGGCGGCCGAGCAGGCAGCCAAGGAAGGAAGAGAAAAGTGATGAAACTTCGGATTAAGGAGAGTCAGAACGGCTTGCCGGCATTAACGGTCAAGACCGGGGGCCTGGGGAAGACACTGCGCAGGGACTGGTTCCTGTATGCGATCCTTGTGCCTTTTGTATTATGGTATATCCTGTTTGCCTTTAAGCCGATGTACGGGCTGCAGATTGCCTTCAAGGATTACAGCGTTTTTCAGGGCATCGCGGACAGTCCGTGGGCAGGCTTCAGCCACTTTGAAACATTCCTGCAGAGCGATTACTTCCTGCGGGTGCTGAAGAATACGCTACTGATCAGCTTGTACAGCCTGTTATTCGCATTTCCGGCGCCGATCCTGCTGGCATTGCTGCTTAATGATGTGAAGAACGCCATGTTCAAAAAAATGGTACAGACCATTACTTACCTGCCCCACTTTATCTCTGTTGTCGTTGTGTGCGGCATCGTAACCAATCTGCTCGCACCCGGCAACGGGATCGTTAACCTTCTGCTGGAGCAGCTGGGCCTCGAGAAAATTTATTTCCTCGCCGTGCCGGAGTATTTCCGCACCATCTTCGTCTCGATGAGCATATGGCAGGAAATGGGCTTCTCTGCGATTATCTACATTGCAGCGCTGGCAGGCATCAATACGGATCTGTATGAAGCGGCGGTGGTAGACGGAGCTAATAAATGGAAGCGTATGCTAAATGTGACCCTGCCGGGAATTCTGCCTACGATCATGATCATGCTGATTCTGAAGATCGGCAGTCTGCTGGAGGTTGGCTATGAGGCGATTATTCTGCTCTATCAGCCTGCAACCTACGAGACGGCAGACGTCATTAACAGCTATGTCTACAGGGAAGGGATCTTGAACGGCCGTTACGACATGGCTACAGCAGTCGGATTATTCAACTCGGTTGTGGGCCTGCTCCTCATTGTAATCTCTAACCGGCTCAGCAAAAAATACACCGGCAACGGTCTCTGGTAGGTGAAGAAATCATGACAGAAAGCCGCGGCGAAAAGATTTTTTACCGCTTCAATTATGTATTCCTGACGCTTCTGATGATCATTGTCCTGTTCCCTGTACTCTATGTGCTGTCCGCTTCCTTCAGTTCTCCGGATGCGGTGGTGTCGGGCCGGGTGATTCTGTTCCCCGTCGAGCCGACACTGGACGCTTATAAGGCGGTCTTCCGGGAGCCGACCATTTGGCTCGGGTACGCCAATACGCTCTTTTACACTGTCGCAGGTACACTGGTCAGCATGGTACTTACGATCTGCGGTGCATACAGCTTGTCCAAGCGCAGGCTCAAAGGCCGGAAGGCGATCAATCTGATGATATCCTTCACGCTTGTCTTCAATGCGGGCATTATCCCTATCTATATGAACTTCCGCAGCCTGGACATGCTCGATACGCGGAGTGCAATCATCTTCGGCTTCGCTATTTCGACCTTTAATGTTATTATCCTGCGCACCTTCTTCCAGTCTGTTCCCGAAGAGCTGGAGGAGGCAGCCCGCATTGACGGGGCGAGCGAGGCCACCATTCTGCTGCGGATTATGCTGCCCTTGTCCAAGGCTGCCTTGGCGACAGTTACGCTCTTCTATGCGGTGGGGCGCTGGAACGGATACTTCTGGGCCATGGTGCTGCTGCGCAGTGAGGACAAGGTGCCGCTGCAGGTGCTGCTGAACCGTCTGGTGGTACAGATGAAGCCGAGCGATTCCATGATGGTCACGGACAGCTCCTATCTGATTGCAGAAACGGTCATCTACGCCACGATTGTGGTTGCCGTTCTTCCGATGATGCTCTTCTATCCGTTTATCCAGAAGTATTTCGTACACGGAGTCATGATCGGTTCCATCAAGGGCTGAAGCCAGTAGCAGTGCCGCCAGGGAAGCCTTGACCGGAGGCGTACTTGTTTGCATAGAAAAGGGATAAGATATACTAGATAAAAGGGAGGATTATTGTATATGAAAAAGATGAAAAGCCTGCTGCTTGCACCAGCGCTTATGGCCGTCCTGATATCAGGCTGCGGAGGCGGCAACGAGGGGGCAGCCCCATCCCCATCAGCGAATGATTCAGGCGCTTCGCCTGCCGCCTCTGCTTCACCGGCAGCAAATGTGGAACCGCTAAATCTTAACTTCTATTATTATAGCCAGGCGCTTCAGATTAACGGCGATTTGCCGATTTTTCAGGAAGCGGCCAAGGCTACCGGCGTCACACTGAAGAATGTAGCTCCGACCGGAGGCGACGATGCCCAGGCGTGGAATCTGCTGCTCGCTTCGGGTGAACTGCCTGATATTGTGGCTTACCAGCTGTCCGGACTTAATAATATCGCTGTTCAGGGCGCGCTTGTGCCGCTGGATGACCTGCTGGCCGAGAATGCTCCGAACTTCAAGGCGTTCCTGGACGGGAACAAGGCGGTTAAGAGTGCTATCACTGCCTCAGACGGCAAGATTTATGTCGTGCCGTTCGTGTCTGACGGGGAAGCCCAGGAGGGCTGGTATATCCGTCAGGATTGGCTCGACAAGCTGGGGCTGAAGGCTCCGGCAACAGTTCAGGAGTACTACGAGGTGCTGAAGGCGTTCCGTGAACAGGACCCTAACGGAAACGGCAAGAAGGACGAGGTGCCTTTCTTCTCCCGCAATGCCACTTCCGGCTTCGCTTCCCTATTTCCGCTGTGGGATGCCTCGCTGTCCTTCAAGCTGAAGGACGGTAAGATCGTATACGGGCCGAACGAGCCGGAGTATAAGACGGCTGCGACCGAGACAGCCAAGTGGTACAAGGAAGGGCTGATTGATAAGGAGATCTTCACCCGCGGCAATACCGCACGTGATATTCTCTTTGCGAATGATACCGGCGGTTCTGTGCATGACTGGTTCGCCAGCACCGCCAATTACAACAACAAGCTCCAGCCGACTCTGCCTAATTTCTCGCTGCGTCCTATCGCACCTCCGGCCAGCATCTCCGGCAAGGTATTTGAAGTAACCAAGCGCAATCCGCTGGGCAACGATGCCGGCTGGGCGATTTCAGCGAATGCCAAGGACCCGGCGGCTGTACTGCGCTATTTGGACTTCTGGTGGACTGAAGAAGGACGCCGTCTGCATAACTTTGGAATCGAAGGCGAAACGTACACGGTGGTGGACGGCAAGCCGGTATTCACCGAGAAGGTATTGAATGAGCCTGCTGTAGTCGATTATTTGATCAAGACCACCGGTGCCCAGTTGACGATCGGCGGACATCAGGATTTCGCCTACGAAGAGCAATGGACGAATAAGATCGCTCTGGAAGGCGTGAAAATGTATGTGGACAATAACTACTTCGCCCCGGAGTACCAGGTGCCGCAGCTGAACTTCACCCTGGATGAAGACAAGAAGATTAAGGAGCTGTTCCCGCCGATCGAAACTTATGTGATGGAAACTTCGCAGAAGTGGTTCATGGGCGGAGAGACAGTGGAGGGCAGCTATGACGCATTCGTTCAGCAGCTGAAGCAGCTGAAGCTGGATGAAGTACTGGAAATCTATAATACGGCTTACGCGCGTTATCTGGAACAACAATAATCAGTTCCGCCTCCTCCGGCCGGAGGAGGCTTTTGAAGGAGGAGGCACCTATGATCAAGCGGACATATACCATGGTCGTAATTGATGATATCCGCGCTGTCGTGAACGGGATCTCCCGGGATATGGACTGGAGCGAACTGGGGATAGACATCGTGGGCACGGCATCCAGTGGCGAGGGAGGTCTGGCGCTCGTTAAGAAGAAGCTGCCCGATATCATTGTGACGGATATCCGTATGCCCAGGCTGAGCGGCATTGAGATGATGCGGGAGCTGCGGCCGCAGCTCCCGCAGGCCAAATTTATCTTCATCAGCGGCTATTCCGATTTCGATCATGCGCAGGAAGCGCTTCGTCTGGGCGCCTTCGATTATATCCTCAAGCCCTTCACGCCGAGGCAGCTGGCCGAAGTGGTGAAGAAAGCTGCGGAGGAGCTGGAGAGAGAGCGGCAGCATAGCGAGGAGCTGAGCGACATGCAGCAGAAGCTGCGGGAGAGCATGCCGTTATTGCGCCAGGAATACCTCAGCCTGCTGGTCCGCTTCTCGGCCCAGCCGGAGACGCTGCGCAGGCGCTGGGAATTTCTGCAGATGGATATGCAGTCCTCTCCGCTCGCCGTCGTGGTGCTGGAGATTGACCATTTCGTACAGAAGAGCGAGGAGATTCCGGTCAATGATGCGGAGCTGCTGCGGTTTGCCGTGCAGAACATCGTAGAGGAGACTGTGCTCCGGGTGGCCAAGGGAACGCTGTTCCGCGAATCGGTTCACCGCTTCGTGCTCATTATCAACACAGGGGACGGGGCCAGCGCACTGGGAATCGCTGAGGAATGCCGGGAGAACGCCGAGCGTTACTCCAAATGCACGGTCTCGGCAGGCGTAAGCCGGACGGTTCAGGAGCTGGATGAGCTTCCCGTTGCCTATCAGCAGGCGGTAGAGGCACTAACCTACACATTCTATACCGGAGGCAACAGTGTATTCTTCTGGGAGCATATCACGCAGCGCCCCGAGGTGCTTCCGCGTCCTGATGCCGATCTGGAGAAGGAACTGGTCTATGCGCTGCGTTCCGGTAATGCCGGGCAGGCCGAGAAGTTGCTGCTGATGCTGCTGGAAACTGCCGGGAAGACAGAAGCCCTGCCTTCGCCGGACAGTGCGAAGGCGCTCTGTGTAGAGCTTGCCGCTCTGATCCGCAATGCGGTGCCTGAACTGGCCGGGAGTCCGGAGCTGACCGAGCTAATGAAGGCATTGACCTCGCCCCGCGCGGTGCTGAGCGATCTGCGCGAATCGCTGAAGCAGCTGAGCAAGCTGAGCTGTGCGCAGGTCCAGTCCCGGCTGCAATTCAGCGCCCAAGAGGCGATTCAGGCGGCTATCCGCTACATTCGTGAGCATCTGCATCTCAATCTGCTGGTTGGCGACTATGCTGCCCATGTTCACCTGAGCACCAGCTATTTCTCCAACCTGTTCAAGAAGGTGACCGGGCTCTCTGTCGGCGCTTTCGTCATCCAGGAGAAGATGGAGCAGGCCAAGCTGCTGTTGGCCGGTGACCGGCCCATCGCCGAAATTGCCGAAAGCCTCGGCTATGAGGAGCGCTCCTATTTCAGCGATGTCTTTAAGAAAACGACCGGCATGACGCCCACGGAATTCCGGGCGGCCTATGGGCCCAGACAGGGCAACGGATGAGAAAGCCGATTTTGCGGACATTAATGCACAATTCCACCTTCAAGACCAGGCTCTGGATCGGCATAGTGTCCATCGTGATTCTGGCGATCTGGGTTACAGGCGTCTCCTCACAATACCTGGCTTCGCGGCTTCTGGAGCGCAAGACGGCAGAGCTCAGCCAGATGATGATCGGCAAATCGGCCCAGGCGCTGGAGGAGAAGCTGCGCAAGGTCCGGCTGTCGGTCCTGACCTTTATGATGAGTCCGCCCTTCGAGGATATTCTCCGCGCCTCGCCGGGAACAGAGGCCAGCTACTATTCTTATTTCGCGCTGAACAACGCGCTGCAGGTACCCCTGGTCCAAATGCAACTGATCGAGCCATCCATTGATTCGGTGCTTGTGTCCACGCCCATCGGTGAATTCTATTCTGTCACCGGGGCGAAGCGGACGAATCTGGATTTCGCGGACACTCCGCTAAGCCGGATTATGCAGGAGAAGACGCTGCCGCTGTGGGTTCCGGCCCACCGTGACGGGCTCTTCGAAAACAGCGGCCGTGTCCTCAGCCTGCTGATTGAGCCGATCTCGGCCTATCGGGGAACCGATGTGCAGGTGGTCGTCAATGTGCGGGAGTCTGCCATCAAGGAATATGCCGAGACGAATGTGGTCGGCGACAGCGGAAGCATTGCAGTCATTGACGCAGCAGGTAATCCGGTGATGGATGAGCATTCCCGCTTCGTAGCCCCGATGCGGGAAGCGGCCTTCCAGAGCGAGGTTAACGCGGGGCGCAATCATTTTGAATACAGGTTCGAAGGGAAGGAATATCTGGTCAATTGGGCCAAGGTGACCTTTCCCGATAATTGGATGATCTTCTACTTCCAGCCCAAGGCTGTGCTGCTGAAGGATATCCGTTACATGTGGTGGGCCACCCTTGTTATCGTTCTCGCGCTCATTCCGCTGGCACTGATTCTGTCGAAGTGGATGACCGGCCTGCTGATCCGCCCTCTCTATCGGCTGCAGCGTCTGATGTCCCGAGCCGGTGACAATGATCTCTCCGTGCGCTTCTCCAGCGATTACAGGGATGAGGTGGCACAGGTGGGCGAACGCTTCAACATCATGCTGGTCAAAATTGAGCAGCTCATCCAGAACGTCACTGAGGCGGAGAAGCAGAAGCGCGTATCTGAGGTCAAGGCGCTACAGGCGCAGATTGATCCTCATTTTCTCTACAACACCTTGAATACGATTCTCTGGAAATCAGAATCCCGCAAGCAGGAGGATGTGAAGGAGATGATTGTCTCCCTGTCCCAACTGTTTCGGCTTGGGCTTAATAACGGCCATGATCTGACAACCGTAGCCAAGGAGGTAGATCATGTCAGCCGTTACTTAAGCCTGCAGCAGCAGTGCTACGAGGAGCTGTTCACCTATGAGATTACAGTGGAGGAAGGGCTGGAAGAGCAGCCGCTGCTAAAAATCCTGCTCCAGCCCCTGGTGGAGAACTCGATTCTCCACGGATTCAGGAGTGAAGGCCATACCGGACGGATCATCATCCGCGTGTACCGGGAAGGGACCTTCATCGTCTGTAAGGTGGAGGACAACGGGGAAGGCTTCGACAAGGAGCGGGTGGAAGCCGGACTTGTCGAAGCAGGCAGGCAGGAGCATGGCGGCTACGCTCTGCGGAATGTCTACACCCGGCTGCGCCTGCACTATGGGGACAAGGCCGCGATGGAGCTGGAGAGTGAGCCCTACAAGCTTACCGCCGTAACCCTCCGGTTTCCGGGAGAGTATGAAGATAACTAGGGCAACGGCGGAGAAGCCGCGCCGGGCAGGGTCCGGCAGGAACAAACTATGAATATCTGGAGGGATTGTGTTGAAACCGGAACGACTTATTTATACCTTCGTCAGCTACGCTGCCCATTATGATGCAGACTGGGGCAAGGGTGTCGCCCTTGACGGGATTGAGCGGACTGCGGAGCTTGCGCATAAATATGCGATTCCCGTAACCTGGATCGTCAACCGGGGCTCGATTCCGGTCCTGCGGGAACGGATCGGGGAATGGCATGCGGCCTACGGCGATGATGTCATCCTGCAATGCCCCTTTTTCGAAGAGGAGGCTGGCTCCTCTAAGGAGGTGCTGAAGCGGCGGCTGGAAGAGGATTGGTCGCTGCTGCAAGAGGCCTTCCCATGGGCCACCACCAAGGTGGCCGCAAGGGGGAAGATTTACAATGAAGTGATTGAAGTGCTGGAAGAACTGGATTTTGAAGGCATGTGGGGATATTGCTATGAGCAGTTCTGGTGGGATGGCATCACCCATAAGGGCATTCCCTGGGGGTCCTGGTATGTGAACAGCGGGAGCTTCAAGGTGCCGCATTCCGGCCGGGGCCAGGTGGTGGCCTGTGAATGGACCGCCCGTGACCTGCATGCCACCTACCATACCGGCAGCCCAGTCATCTATTCCACGGATCCCAACGATGTGCTGCGCGCCGGTCTGTGTACGGGAGAGAATATCGACTACTGGAAGCATCTGTTCGATGAATATTTGTTCAATACGGATCATAACGGGCAGGTGTTTTTCCTCCAGCAGCAGGAAGGCCATGAGATGGAGTTCACAGACCGGTTCACTGTATTCCCGGCTTCCCATGTCGAGGAATGTGCAGGGATGCTGGATCTCTTTTTTAACTATATTACCAGCTATCCTATTACCTTAACGACTTTACCCCATGCTGTACGCCTGTATAAAGAGCAGAATGAATACACGGCACCATCTTATATGCTGACCCATGATTATCCGGTACGGCCGGAGGTTAACGAATACACCATGACTCTGGGCGGAGTGGGCTTCGGCCCTTGGCCGGAAACCTTTCTATACTATGATAAAGAGTGCCAGCTGTCCTTCGTGGAGGGAGAATGCAGGCCCCGTCTGCTGCGCAATTACATCGGCAAGCTGAACATGAACGATGATTTCACAGAAGCTGTTCCGCCGGTATTCGTGACGAAGTACCTGAAGACGGATACGGTGATTGAGCTTGAATATGAGATTGGGAGCAGCAGCGCTGTTCCGTTCGGGTTAGTGTACTGGGATGATCTGGCGGGCTATGAAGTCAGCGCATGTTCAGGCGGTGCTGAAGTTAAGCTGATTAAGGATAAGCTAGCCTTCCTCAGATTCAATCTGACCGGCGGCCGGCAGACAATCGGACTTACACTCCGCTTAAAAAGGAGGCTGGAAGGCCATGCATAAAGTACTGTGTGAACTCAAGGAGGATGAGCGGCTGTTCTTCGAACAGGCCCTGAAGTTTGCGGTAGGTAAAATTGAGCAGAATCTGCCCGTATATACGGAGCTGTTCCCGGCGTCGGCCAGCCAAGGTCTGGTCTATCCTGCGATAGAGAATACGGACTGGACGGCCAGCTTCTGGACCGGCATGGTCTGGCTGGCGTATGAATGGACCGGAGACAGCAGGTACCGGGAAGCGGCAGAAGAGCAGTTGGACAGCTTCCGGAGGCGGGTGGAGGAGCGGATCGCGGTGGATACGCATGATCTGGGTTTTCTGTACAGCCTCTCGGCGGTTGCTGCCTACCGGATTACCGGCAATCCGGCGGCGCGGGAGATGGCGCTGGAAGCGGCCGGACTGCTGGCGGACCGTTACTTTCCCGAGGCTGGAATCATTCAGGCCTGGGGAGATCTGAATGACCCGGCGCAGCGCGGCCGGATGATTATTGACTGCCTGCTGAATCTTCCGCTGCTCCACTGGGCTGCTGAAGAGACCGGGGACAGCGCCCTGGCATCCATAGCCCACCGACACGCCCGGCAATCAGCCCGGTATCTGGTCCGTCCAGACCATACCTCCTATCACACCTATTATATGGACGCGGAAACGGGTAAGCCGCTGTACGGCAACACTCATCAGGGGTATGCCGATGATTCCTGCTGGGCGAGAGGACAGGCCTGGGGCATATACGGCTTCGCGCTTGCCTACGCGCATACGGGCGATTCATCGCTGCTTGATGCCTCCAGGCAGCTGGCCGACTATTTCCTGGCAAAACTTCCGGCAGACGGCATTGTGTATTGGGATCTGATATTTACGGACGGCGACGGCCAGGAGAAGGACAGCTCGGCTGCTGCTATTACTGTCTGCGGGCTGCTGGAGCTGTTCCGGCAATTACCGGCTGACGATCCGGGTGCAGCCGGATACAGAGAAACTGCCCTGGAGATGCTGGCTGTACTTGCTGAGCGGTACACAACGAAGGAGCATCCTCATTCAAACGGAATTCTGCTGCATGGTGTCTATAACAAACCACGGGGTTGGGGGATTGACGAATGCACCCTCTGGGGGGATTACTTCTACTGTGAGGCCTTGATGCGGGTGCTTGGAGAGTGGCAGCGTTATTGGTAGATAAGTTCTGGCGACCTGGATCGACAATTTTTATATATCATGATATATTATTATGTATGATACTGAAAAATGAATGTCAGGGGACCAAGAACGTTATGACTGAATCTACCTCTTCCAAGCCGATGTATGAGAAGATTTTTGATGAAGTGAAGGAGAGCATCCTTACGGAGGCTTATAAACCCGGAGAACGGGTTCCTTCCGAGAAAGAGCTGGCTGAAACCTATAAGGTCAGCCGTATAACCAGCAAGAAAGCACTTGAGATGCTTGCCGCCGAACGGCTGATTGTTCGCAAGCCCGGCCGCGGCTCGTTCGTAGCAGATGCTTCCGCTGGGCAGCCTGACCCGGGGATGAACATCACAACCCCTGCTGCCATGAAGATTCACTCCGGTGACAAAACAGTCGGCCTGATCATCACCGACTTTGGAAACAGCTACGGGACGGGGCTGATCTACGGGATGGAGCAGGCTTCACGCGACAGTGACTGCTTCCTGGTGCTGCGGAGAACCTTTGGTATTCCGGAGAATGAGGAGCAGGCGATCCAGAAGCTGCTGAAACTGGGTGTGGACGGTTTGATTATTTTTCCGGCCCAAGGCGAGTATTTCAATGCGGAAATTCTGAAGCTGGTCATCAGGCGGTTTCCGCTCGTGCTGGTAGACAGACATCTCAAAGGAGTGGCTGCGGCATCCATCAGCTCCAATAATCTGGAGGCAGCTCTCGATGCGACGGAGTATTTGTTTGACCTCGGGCATACGCATATTTCATTTCTGTCTCCGCCTCCCGTGGATACCACTGCCGTGGAGGACCGGATTGAGGGCTTCATTCAAGCCCATGCCCAGCGGGGAGTCGTGGTGGACAAGGAGCTGTGGGTCAGCGATTTAACCTCGACGCTGCCAAAGTCTTTTAATACAGATAATATTGAACGGGACCTCTCGCGGCTTGTAACCCATCTGCAGAGCCATCCGTCAATCACGGCGTTATTTGCCATTGAATACAATATCGCGCTGCTCGCGAAGACTGCGGTGGAACGTCTGGGACTGCGTGTACCTGAGGATATCTCCATTATATGCTTTGACAGTCCGCCGACACATCTGGGCAGCGGCTATGCCTTCACCCATATGCGGCAGAATGAAGAGGAGATGGGCCGGATTGCCCTGGAGAATGTGCTCAGTATTATGAACGGCCAATCCGTCCCCAATAAGGTGATGCTGGAAGCTGAGCTGGTTCCCGGGAATTCGACCGGCCCTGTCCGTCACAACAAGCTGCTGTAATCCGCAAACCCATTCCGCCGGATGGGTTTTTTTGGTGCGCTCAAATGGATCCGTCTCCGGTTCGGAGGTGAAGCTTGCAGTCTAGCAATTACAGTGCATTTCATATGTTAGTATATTATTATCTATAAATACATATTGACATATCATTTAAATGCCAATATACTCATTTGTGAAAGCGCTTCATTGAATAAAAAGGAGGTCATTCCGACTGAAAGCGAGCAGGGGTCTGGCGGAAGATTAACTTGTGGAGCAAAGAGGCTGGCAGCCCTGGAACCTGTAACAGACAAATACAAATTAAGGGGATGAAGCAATGAAAAAAGGTTTGGTTACGGCACTCTCGGTGATGATGGTCGCTGCCTTGGCGGCGGGCTGCAGTGGCAATTCGGGACAAGAGAATGCTGCGAATGAGGGCAAAGCCGGAAGCGGCAGCAGCGGAAAGAAGACGGAGCTCACGTTCTGGGGCGATTGGGGCGGTGAAGGCCAGAAGCAGTTCGAGACCATGGTGAATGCCTTCAACAAATCCCAGGATAAGATTCATGTCAAATATGTGCTGCAGCAGGATATGATCACCAAATTCCTGACTGCGGCTACGAATGGCGGCGCTCCCGATGTGCTGTTCTGGGACCGCTGGCGGACCTCGCTGTATGCTCCCAAGAACGTGCTGCATCCGGTGGATGAGTACTTAACGCGTGACGGCATTTCCAAGGATGATTTCTACAGCGAGTCCTTGACCGAGCTCTCCCATGACAATAAGTTATACGGGCTTCCGCTGACCGTTGATGCCCGGGCGTTATTCTACAATAAGAAGCTGCTGGACGAAGCGGGACTTCAGCCTCCGGCTACCTGGGATGAACTGGAGCAGGCTGCTGCTAAGCTGACCAAGTGGAACGGCGACAAGCTAGAGGTGGCAGGCTTCTCCATGGGTGACCTCGGCCTGTTCAATATGTATCTCCAGCAGGCTGGCGGCCAGATGCTTACAGAGGATGGCCAAACCAATTTCAATAATGAGCAGGGCAAGCAGGTGCTTGAATTCTGGGACCGCCTGATGAACAAAGAAAAGGTGTATAAGGTTGGCTTTGAGCTGGGACTTGGCGAAGGGCAGGATGCCTTCGTTACAGGCAAGGTCGCCATGCTCTATTCCGGGCCCTGGATGCTCAGTACCTATAACAAATACGGTAAAGATCTCGATTATGGCATTGTACCGCCTCCTGCCGGACCGGGCGGCGACAAAGGCAGTGTGATGGGCGGCTTCGGACTCGTTATTCCTGAGGGCTCCAAGCATCATGATGAGGCATGGGAATTCATTAAATGGTGGACAGCGAACAAGGATAACGCCTTGCTGTGGGCTAAGACCAGCCTCAATCTTCCGGGCTTCAAGCCTTCGATGGAAGATCCGTTTTTCCAGGATGATCCGCAGTGGAAGCCGTTCCTGGATACGCTGGAATTTGCCAAAATCCGTCCGGCGCATCCCGGCTATTCTGTGATGGAGACCGATGCGCTTGCGCCTAATCTTCAACTGAACCAGCAGAACAAGCAGAGCATTGAAGACACGCTGAAGAAGGCTCAGGAGCAAGGCGACAAGATGCTGAAGGACAATGCGGTTGTTAAGTAGTCTGCCCTGGAAGCTTGCCGGATGAGGAGAGGGGGAGTTGTATGGCTTCCATGAGAAAAGTGGAACGGCACGAAGCCCGGACGGCCTATGTATTCATTACGCCTACGGTGCTGCTGTTCGCTGTATTTACAGTCATCCCTGTTGTGATGGCTCTATATTTAAGCTTCACCAACTATGATGTGCTTAGCAGAAATGACTGGGTCGGCCTGGAGAACTACCGTCGCCTGATAGACGACAGTCTGCTATGGAAGACGTTCAAGAATGTGTTCTTGTACTCGATTATTTTTGTTCCGCTGAATATTATCATTTCCCTGCTGCTGTCGATGCTGCTGAGCAGGGCATGGCGGGGGGTTAAGCTCTTCCGCACCTTCTATTATTTGCCCACGCTGACCTCGGCGGTAGCGGCGGCGACCGTATGGATCTGGCTGCTGCATCCTGAATTCGGTCTGGTGAACGGCTTGCTGTCCTATGTGGGCATTACCGGCCCGGCCTGGCTGTCTGAGACAAGTACGGCCATGCTGTCCATTGTGATGCTCACCCTCTGGCAATCCGTGGGCTCCAACATGATTATTTATCTGGCCGGTCTGCAGGGTGTCCCGTATTATCTCTATGAATCGGCACGGCTGGACGGGGCGAACAAATGGGCCAGCTTCCGCTTCATCACTTGGCCGCAGCTGCGGCCGACGACCTTCCTGGTCAGCACGATGGCGATTATTGGTGCGCTGCAGCTGTTTGACCAGGCATTTGTGCTAACGCAGGGCGGTCCGGCCAATGTGACCAAGACCCCGGTCTATTTAATCTATCAGCAGGGCTTCAATCAGCTGCAAATGGGCTATGCCTCGGCGCAGGCCTTCGTGCTTGCTGTAGCCATTCTTATTTTTTCGCTGATTAATATGCGGGTCTCCAAAGCCGAAGAGTCGATCATTTAGGGGCAGCTTGTCCAGGAAAAGGAGGTTCACAGGATGGGTGTTACTGGCGGTTCGGCCTTGAAGCAGGGCCTCTACAAGCTCATTTTTTATATTGTATGTATCCTTATAGCAGTTGTTATGTTTCTGCCATTCTACTGGAGTCTGCTAACCTCGCTGAAGCCGGATGATGAGATTTTTGCGATGCCGATCCAGTGGTTTCCGAAGCATCTGACCTTTGAGCATTACCGCAAAGCCTTTTCAACGGTGCCTTTTGCGTTATTCTTCTGGAATTCGCTCGTGCTTGCCGTGTCGGGCGTGCTGGCCAACCTGTTTTTTGGATCACTTAGCGGCTATGCCTTTGCGAAGCTGAGATTCAGGCTGAACAAGCCGGTGTTCCGCGTGCTGCTGGCGGCAATGATGATTCCCGGCATTGTGACGATGATCCCGACAGTGTATGTGATGCGCCATATTCCATTTGCCGGAGGCAATGATATTTTTGGCGGGGGCGGCAACGGGCTGATGAACTCGTTCTGGGGCATCATTCTTCCCGGGGCCTCCGGGAGCTTCGCGGTATTCTTCATGCGGCAATTTTTTCTTACGCTCCCCAGTGACATGCTGGAGATGGCCCGGATTGAGGGCTGCGGGGAATTTAAAATTTTTTGGCGGATTTATCTGCCGCTTACCCGTCCGGCGCTGGCTACCTTGAGCATCTTCACCTTCCAGGCCGGCTGGAACAGCTTCCTGTGGCCGATGATCGTGCTGAATGATCCGGATAAGGCAACGATTCAGATGGGCCTGCAGGCTTTTTCATATAATTTCCAGACAGACTACGGGCCGATGATGGCCGGGGCGCTGGTGGCAATTCTGCCGATACTGGTGCTGTTCCTGGCGCTGCAGCGTTATTTTGTACAGGGGATTGCCTTCAGCGGCATCAAAGGCTGAGTTATCGGCCGGTGGCAAATCATAGACGGGGAGAGAGACCATATGAAGCAAAAAGAGCTTGAACAATGGGCGGAACGTGCGGACTCGGCGCAGGAAGCGCTGGAGGTATTCTTCTGGAACGAAGCTATCGGAATGTATGATATCGAGACTCCTTGTCCAGATGGAGCATGTAATACGGTCTTTCATTACTGGTGGATGGCACATGCCGTGGATGTGCTGGTGGACGGTCTGCTGCGGACCGGGGCTGCCGGATACCGTGAACGGCTATCCGCTCTGCATGCGGGACTGCTCCGCCGCAATGACGGGGTATGGCCCAATGAGCTGTACGACGACATGGAGTGGATGGCCTTGGCCTGGCTCCGCGCTTATCAGGCAACGGGAGATGAGGGATACAAAGAGACGGCCCTTATCCTCTGGACGGATATCAGAACCGGCTGGAACAGCCACTCAGGGGGCGGCATTGCCTGGCAGAAAACACAGCTGGATTACAAGAACACCCCAGCGAATGCCCCGGCTGCGATCCTAGCCGCCCGCCTGTATCAGGCTTTTGGAGATCCGCAGGACCTGGAGTGGGCGCATGCGCTGTATGGCTGGCTGCAATCCCATCTGGTAGACCCGGACACGGGCTTCGTCTGGGATGGGATGAACCGAACCGGTGACGGCGGAATCGATAAGGATTGGAAATATTCGTACAATCAAGGTGTGTATATCGGTGCGGCTATCGAGCTATACCGGATTACCGGGAACCGTGACTATCTTGAGGAAGCGCGGCGCACCTTCGCCGCAGCGGTCAAGGAGCTGGCTGGCCCGCATGACGGCATACTTCCGGATGAAGGCGGCGGCGATGCCGGTCTCTTCAAGGGCATTCTGGTCCGCTATGCGGCAGAGCTGGCCCTGGCCGAGCCGGAAGACGGCGCCGCGGCGGCCTTCCTGCGCAGCAACGCAGAGATGCTGTGGAGCCAAGGGAAGCCGGCAGACAAGGTGCTATTCGGACCCGACTGGACTACGGCGCCCTCGGATGTTGTTCAATTGAGCACCCAGCTGAGCGGTATTAAGCTGCTGGAGCGGATGGCTGTGCTTACAGGGACCAGGCAGCCGAATGCTCAACCCTCATTTTAAATAGGAGGAGCTGGCTTATGGATCATTATAACGGGACAGCATTAGCAGAGAACTGGGCAGCACGTGCGGACTGGCTTCAAGACTCCTTCTGGCGGCACTATTATAATGCGGACAGCGGAATTATGAACCAATGGTATCCGCGGGAGTACAGCAGGGCAGGCGACAATTTCTACTACTGGTGGCAGGCTCATGTCATTGATGTTCTGAGCGATGCTTATGAACGGACGGGGGATTCCAAATATGCCGAACGCATCCGCAGTCTGAGCCGCAGCTTACACGCCTATAACGGCGGGACGTTCACGCATAATTATTATGATGATATGGAATGGACTGCCCTTGCGCTGCTGAGGGTATATCAGGCTACCGGCGAAGCGGAATATCTGAGTGCTGTGCTTGAATTATGGGCGGATATTCAGACGGCTTGGAATGAACACTGCGGGGGAGGAATGGCCTGGAAAAAGGATCAGCCGGATTACAAGAACACGCCGGCGAATGCCCCGGCCGCTATTCTGGCCGCCCGCCTATACTCGCTGCTTGGACAGGAGGAGGATCTGAACTGGGCGATCCGTATTTACCGCTGGAATCAGGCGAATCTGGTTGACCCTGACACCGGGTTCGTATGGGATGGAATCAACCGGCAGGGGGATGGGCGGATAGATTACGGCTGGGAATTCACTTATTGTCAGGGGGTGTTCATAGGAGCGGGGATCGAGCTCTGCCGTGTCACCGGCGATTCCGGCTATGCCGCAGATGCCCGACGGACCGCTGAGGCCTGCATCGACCGCTTATGCCACGCTGAATCTATGCTGCTGCCTGATGAAGGGATTGACGATACCGGATTATTCAAGGGGATTCTGATCCGCTATCTGGTACAGCTGGAGCAGCATTTCCCCGGAAATGACCGGGTCCGTGAAGTCATATGGGCCAATGCCCGTACGCTATGGGTGCAAGGGCTGGACCGGACGCTGGGGCTGTGCGGACCCTCTTGGGAGCAGATTCCCGTGCTGCCGGTACAGCTCAGTGTTCAGCTCAGCGGTCTGATGCTGCTTGAGGGAGCAGCCAAGCTTACGCATTAGCCCATTGCCGACTGACGGTTATGGACGAAATGTACAAATGAAGGGGGTACCCGGAAATGTTCATCTGGAAGAAAGTAAGAACGGCCGCTGTTCTCTGTCTATTGTCCCTGTCTCTGACTGTGCCTGCTCCAGGTGCTGGAGGTACGGCAGAGGCTTTTACCGTATCCAATGCTGATGCTGCAATGAACTCATTCGTGCAGGTATTCTATGATTCTTCCGCCAAATACTTCTATACGAACAGCGATCATCTGATTCATTCCGAACATGCCCACGGACCGGATGGGGGGCTCTACACCGATTTCTGGTGGGAGGCACAGCTCTGGGAGACCGTAATGGATGCCTACGAACGCACGGGCAGCAATGTCTACCGCACGATGATTGATGACATTTACACCGGATTCAACGCCAAATACCCGGATATGATGACGAATCCGTTCAACGATGATCTGGGCTGGTGGGCGCTGGCCTGCGCAAGGGCCTATGAACTGACTGGAACCACGGAGTATCTGAACCGTTCCAGCTTCCTGTTTGGCCAAATCTACAACGAATGGGACGGCGCGTACGGCGGCGGCATCTGGTGGAGAAGGGATGCGCATGTACCGGGCCAAGCCAATGCCCAGAAGAATATGGCCACGAATGCCCCGATGGTCATGACCGCAGTCAAGCTGTATAGTGCCTACAATGATAATGCGTATCTGACCAAGGCTACTCAAATCTATAATTGGACCAAATCCACCCTGGTCAATGGCAGCAAAATCAATGATCATATTGAAGGTGCGGGCAGCGGTCTCATTAAGGATTGGGATTTCACTTACAATTACGGAACGTTCCTGGGGGCGGCTGTATCCCTGTACCAGGCTACCGGAGCTTCCGCTTACCTAACGGATGCCAACAATGCAGCCGGGTATGCCGTTAATAAAATGGTCTCCGCCCAGACTCTGTTGTATGAAGGGGAGAATGATGCTGCGGGTTTCAAAATGGTCTTTGCCCGCAATCTGAACCGTCTCCGTACGCTGGGCGGACAGCCGCAATACTTAAGCTTTCTTCAGCAGAATGCAACTCAGGCCTGGAATCACCGCCGCATGAGCGACGGAATCATCGGCAGCGACTGGCTGCGTAATACGGGCACTTCCTATGTGCAGAGCCTAGCTGCCGCTGCGGGCGCTTCCATTCTGCAGCTCGTTCCCGCTGACGGCTACACCGGATACATTGCCGGTAACGGGGCCTACGAAGCGGAGAATGCAGCGCGGACGCTGGTTGGTGGAGGCGGTATGATCAATGAGAGCACCAATGCCGGCTATACAGGAAGAGGGTATGTTGGGGGTTGGAACACAAGCGGCACCTCCATTGATTTCTATGTCAACCAGAATACGGCCGGAACTAGAACCGTGACCTTCCGCTACGCGGCAGGGGCAGGCAATGCTTCCCGCTTCGTAAAAGTGAACGGCACGGTTGCCGCCTCCAATCTGGTGTTCAATTCGACATCCAGCTGGAGTGCATACGGAACGGTATCGGTCACGGTACCGCTGAATGCAGGCTCTAACACCATTCAATTGGGGTATAACAGTGCACAGGGAAATACGAACTATCTTAATGTTGATTTGCTGAGCGGGCTTTAATTTTTGCGGGCGACGATGGAGTTTCTAGGTCCTGGAGGTAATATTGCAGCACAAGGGAGCGCCGTACGGCGCTCCCTTGTGCTGGCTTATTGGTTCTAGTGGATCATCAGATTTAAACAGGTGTAACGGACTGAGGAGCGCTTATTCCAGATGAAAGCCACCACTTGGGCAAAGTAACGGACCCCATAGGGCTTATTCTTGGAATTTCTACGCTTAAACCTCTCGTAGAGAGACGATAAGGTCCACTCCGTCCGTTAAACGGCAAAAAGCGGTGTTTTCCGGGGAATAGCGTCTCTCAGGTCCGTCAGAGCCCACTCATCGCGCCCACTCCAACTTTTTAAATCTGACCGTGTTAGTCCCCGGTCTCCACGATCCAGACCTCTGGCAGATTACGGTATTGCTCAGCATAGTCGAGACCGTAGCCGACGACGAATTCGTCGGGAATATCAATCCCGCTGTAGTCGATGGGAACATCGACCAGACGGCGTGAAGGCTTGCTGAGGATGGTGCAGATGCGTACGCTTGCCGCTTCACGCAGGGCGAACAGCTCCTTCAGATGCTGAAGCGTCAGGCCGGTATCGATCAGATCCTCGATGAGCAGGACATGCTTGCCGCGGATATCCATGTCGATATCCTTCTTGATCGTGATGACGCCGGAGGAGGTGGAGCTTGCCCCGTAGCTGGACACCGACATATAGTCGACGCCGACCGGAAAGGTGATCTCACGCATCAGGTCGGACATGAATACGGCGCCGCCCTTAAGAATGCAGATAAGGACAAGCTCCTTGCCCTCATAGTCACGCGAGATTTCAGCTCCCAGTTCTTTTACTCGTTGCTGCAGCTGGTCCTTGCTGACCAGAACTTTGGTAATTTGGGTCATGGTTGACGCTCCTTATGGATTAGGATGTGATCAGGAGGATGATCTGTCCTTTTCCTTAAGCATAACATCATGTGCGCCTCCTTCAAAGATCGTTGTGGAGGAGACGAGTGTAATCTTCGCCTTCTGCTGCAATTCCGGGATGGTCAGCGAGCCGCAATTGCACATGGTGGATTTGATTTTGCTGATGCTGAGATCGAGATTATCCTTCAGCCGGCCCGCATAAGGAATGAAGGAATCCACGCCCTCCTCGAACTCAAGCTTGCTCTCCTTATCGGCATTGCCGAAGTCATAACGCTGCCAGTTGCGGGCACGGCTTGCGCCTTCACCCCAATATTCCTTCACGAAGTTCCCGCCGACCAGCAGCTTGCGTCCGGGGCTTTCATCGAATCTGGCAAAATACCGGCCAAGCATCACGAAATCAGCGCCCATCGCCAGAGCCAGCACAATATGATAATCATGGACAATCCCGCCGTCGGAGCAGATCGGGACGTAGATGCCGGTCTGCTCGTAATATTCCTGGCGGGCGGCCGCGACTTCAATGACGGAGGAGGCCTGACCGCGTCCAATCCCTTTTTGCTCCCGGGTAATGCAGATGGAGCCTCCGCCGATGCCGACCTTGATGAAGTCCGCCCCCGCTTCCACGAGGTACAGGAAGCCCTCCTTATCGACAACATTGCCTGCGCCAACCTTCACCTGCTCCCCGAAAGTATCCTTAATATAATGGATGGTCTCCGCCTGCCACTCTGAATACCCGTCGGAGGAGTCGATGCAGAGGATATCTGCACCAGCCTCCACGAGCGCCGGTACGCGTTCCTTGTAATCCCGCGAATTGATCCCTGCGCCAACGATGAGCTGTTTGTTGTCATCATGCAGCTCCAGCGGATATTCCTGATGGCTGTCATAATCCTTGCGGAAGACCAGGTGGACGAGATGGCCGCTGGCATTCACAATCGGCAGGCAGTTCAGCTTATGATCCCAGATCATGTCGTTGGCTTCGGTCAGTGTAATTCCTTCTTCAGCATAGATCAGCGAAGCAAGCGGAGTCATGAACTCCGTAATCGGGCAGTCCGGCGGCAGCCGGTTCTCGCGGTAATCGCGGCTGGTGACAATGCCCATCAGCTTGCCTGTCGGTTCCCCGTTGTCCGTGATGGCAATGGTGGAGTGGCCGCTTCGCGCCTTCAGCACTAACACATCCTGAAGCGTATCCTCCGGACGCAGATTGGAATCGCTGAGGACGAACCCGGCCTTGAACTTTTTGACCCGGCGGACCATTTCTACCTGCTGTTCGATCGACTGGGAGCCGTAGATGAAGGAAATACCACCGCTTTTAGCCAGGGCAATTGCCATGTTGTGGTCAGATACGGCCTGCATGACCGCCGAAGTCACCGGGAGGTTCATCGTCAGCGCCGGGGCTTCCCCTTGGCGGAATTTGGTGACCGGGGTGCTAAGATTCACATTTCCCGGGATGCATTCTTTGGTGGTCAGACTGGGCACCAGCAGGAACTCACTGAAGGTTCTTGAAGGCTGCTCGTAATAATAAGCCATGGCTTGTCACTCCCCTGCTATATTTTGCAGATATGCTGCGATTGTAAATGTATACACTTCATACCTTGGATAGAAACCGTATGGGAACTCCAATGTCCGCTTCAAGCTGCTTATAGTGCTCTCCTTTGGCCAGTATCGCCTGCACCCCTACAAGCTCAATCCCCATAACAGACATCTGCCCGGCAATACAGCGGATCGTAGCCCCTGAACTAATGACATCATCCAGCAGCAGCACACGGTCACCGGAAGAGAAGCCGTCAAAATATATATAATTCTCATTATACGCCGTCTCGCGCCGGACACTAACCTCATAATTCTCATACAGCTCCGTGCTGAGGCGCAGGATATTCATCGGCTTCATTAGCTTGTAAGCAGCCAGCATCCCCCAGGTATGCCCTCCCGGTTCAGGAGATACGATGTAATCGAAATCGGGGAACTGCTCTGTGATGGCCGCTGCCAGACTATCCGTAATCTCACTGATCAGCTCGGGGGCGATGTACGTTCCGCGTTCTCCGAAGGGGTAGAGCTTGAAGTCATAGGCGGTATCCTTATTGGTGTAGATCCTCACATTCTTGGCCTGGCTGATCGACTCACTTAACCGTGCGTAGGATGCACTCATTGCCCTCACTCCTTCTATTATATAGATGGCAAAAACCCCAGGAACGAAAGAGGCCTAAGTCAAGACAGAATACCTCAGAAGGAAAAAGCCCGGCTTGGCCGTAAGCTCTCTGCTGATGATTCCAGCGTCTTGTCTGGCCTCTTGTAGCCTGGGGCAATTTACGGTTGCCTGTAGATACGCCCATTCCACATTAACGGGCTTATACAAGAGAAATAATTAAGATAACTGACATGGAAGTGACTTTTGAAGGGGGTAATCAGAGTTGATTTGTTATTTGTGTTATAAAACATTACTCAGATCATTTGTTATATGCTATCATCCGTAATAAAGTGTGTCAATATTTCATCATTGTGTTAGGTTACGTGACTCTATTTGATTTGATATTAGTCAGTTAAGTGGCGGATTCATAAATAAACTCTAAATAACTCATGCTAAAGCATGGTGCTTTTCCAACTTTTTATTTATAATAATTATTATCTGTAATTCATAAATAGTTCAAAGGTTATGTAAAATGCCGTATTTTGATGTGATATACTTAACACAGCGATTTGAGATCTTGTGAAATTGATACTAATATCTGCTGCTAAGCAGTAACAGAGCCTACACCAATGAATAGAGATTAGGATGGTGAACAAGCGATGCATATTGTCGTCGTTGGCCTGAATTACCGTACGGCTCCCGTAGAGGTGAGGGAACAGTTCGCTTTTGCCGAGAAGGATCTGCCTGCTGCGCTTCATCAATTGCTGCAGACGAAGAGCGTTCTGGAAGGGGTTCTGGTCGCCACCTGTAACCGGACGGAAATTTATGTGGTCGTGGACCGCCTTCATATGTGCGGGTATTTCATCCGCAGCTACATGGAGCAGTGGTTCGGTGTTAAAAGCGATAGTTTTGCACAGCATATGTATATATATGAAGACGAACAGGCCATTGCCCACCTGCTGCGCGTAACCTGCGGTCTGGATTCCATGGTCATCGGCGAGACGCAGATTCTGGGACAGGTGCGCAGTGCATTTTTGACTGCCCAGGCGGAGGGTGTGACCGGGACCTGGTTCAACCGGCTGTTCAAGCAGGCAGTGACGCTTGGTAAGCGGGCGCATAGCGAGACTTCCATCGGCGAAAGCGCGGTGTCGGTCAGCTACGCGGCTGTGGAGCTCGGCAAGCGGATCTTCGGCATGTTCACCGGCAAGCGGGTGCTCATTCTCGGCGCCGGCAAAATGAGTGAGCTGACGGTGAAGCATCTGTACAGCAGCGGTGCCGCAGAGGTGATCGTCGCCAACCGTACATTGTCCCGTGCCATGGAGCTGGCCGAGAAGTTCTCGGGTAAGCCCAGCACGATTGACGAGGCGCTGAAGTCTCTGGATGAGGTGGATATTGTGATCAGCTCCACGGGTGCGGACGGCTATGTGCTTACGGCAGCCCAGGTCGCCGAGGGAATGAAGCGCCGTCCATCACGGCCGCTGTTCATGATCGACATTGCTGTACCCCGGGATATTGATCCGGCAGCGGCAAGTGTGCCTGATGTGTTCCTCTATGATATTGACGATCTGGAGGGGATTGTGGAGAGCAATCTGGAGATGCGCCGCAGTGAAGCCGCCAAGATCGAAGTCATGATTGAGGATGAGATGGCGGAATTCCAGCAATGGCTGAAGACCCTTGGGGTCAGACCGGTCATCCGTGCGCTGCAGGACAAGTCAAACGGAATTTACGAAGATACGATGGACAGTCTGTTCAACAAGCTGCCGGAGCTGGATGAGCATCAGCGCAAGGTGATCCGCCGCTTGACCAAAAGCATTGTCAACCAGATGATGCATGATCCGATCAATGTAATCAAGGAAATGTCCGGCGGCAAGCAGGGGAATGAAGCACTGGAGTACTTCACCCAAATCTTTGCCCTGCAGGAGCAGCTCGATTCCGGTCCGGCCGGAAGCGGTGCAGAGCCGGCTAAGCGCAGCTCTGCTGAACGGGTCTCCGGCGGAGAGATCCTGGTGCCGGGGACCGTGCTTACCCCAGCCGCTCTGCTTGGCGGGTGAGCAACATGCTACTGCTGAACGGAATATATGATGCCGCTCTGCTGCTATATGCCCTGAGCCTGCTGTTTGTTTTCTCGGATTGCCTTCGGCGTAATCCGGGCGGAAAGCGGCTGGGCACAGGGCTTCTTGCTGTCGTGGGCCTACTCCAGCTCACGGGGCTTGCAATCCGCTTCTCTCAGGAGGGCGGACTGCCGATTTTCACGCCTTATGATTTCCTCTTCTGGTTCTCCTTCAGTATGGTTGTGACTTCGTTTGCAGTGGCGTATATGCGCGGCGGAGAGTTCACGGTTCTGCTGCTCAGTATGGCGGGATTCAGCGTATTCCTGCTGAACCGGGTATGGCTGACGGCGGAGGATCATACGCTGCAGAGCTGGAGTGCGGTGCACGGGTGGCTGGCGATGCATGTTATTTTGGCCAATTTGAGCTTTGCCGCACTGACACTGGGGACGGTATTTGCGATAATGTACTTATTCCTGCATACCAAGCTTAAGAATAAGAAGTGGGATGACCGTGTCCGCAGGCTGCCGAGCCTGGAGACCATGGACAAATATTCCTACACGGCGATCCTGGCCGGAGTTCCGCTGCTGCTGGCCTCGCTGATCCTTGCCGGGCTGTCGATTGTGGCGGAAGGGCGGGCGCCGCTTTTTCAGGATACGAAAGTCCTGACTACGCTTACGGGCCTTGGCGTCTACATCGTCTACCTTGTGCTGAAGTTCTCCGGCCGCCGAAGCGGTACAGTCATGGCCCGCTGGGCCATTGCCGGGTACGCCTTCACTATTCTTAACTTCCTGCTGAATTCCTGGTCGGAGTTCCATGGCTGGGGCGGGGAGTGAGGTGGGATGAACAAGTATTTGCCGATTATGCTGGATGTGGGCGGCAGACGAGTGGTGGTAATTGGCGGCGGGGCGGTGGCTGAACGTAAGGCGATCCCGATACTGGAAGCAGGTGCGGAGCTTGTGATCATCAGCCCATCGCTTAGCGGAACGCTGTCTGCGATGGCGGATGGCGGGCGGCTGCAATGGATCAGCCGCCCGTATGCTCCCGGGGATCTCCAGGGAGCTGTTCTGGTGTATGCCGCCAGTGATAACAGGGCGGTGAATGAGGCTGTTGCGGGGGAAGCCCGGCAACTGGGGCTGCCCGTTAATGTAGCCAGCCATGCGGAGGCGGGCACCTTCATCACGCCCGGCGTGCTTCGCCGCGGGCGCTTGACGGTTGCGGTCTCGACCTCGGGAGCGGGACCGTCTGCTGCTGCGGAGATTACGCAGCAGATTGCGGGGCTGCTCGGCGAGGAATACGAGCCGTATCTGGATTTTTTGTATGAGCTGCGGAAGGCCATCAAGCAGCTGGAGCCAGCGGCAGAGACCCGGTCGCGGCTCTTGCAGCGGCTGGGGAAGCTGGATGTGTTGAATGAGCTGCGGCAGGGCACCTTTATACCATGGACATCCGAGGAGATTGAGGCCTGGGTGGCGCGCCACCGGGAGGAATAGGCGGCGGAAGTAGCTGAGCCGCCGAGGTGAACGAATCAAGGGCAAAAGTGCCGTTGAATACGGCCGAATCAGCTCAATCGAGCAAATTAGGTGTATAAATACACCTGAATACGGGCGAAACGGCTCAGTCGAGCAAATTAGGTGTATAAATACACCTGAATTCGGCCGAATCGGCTCAAGCGAGCAAATTAGGTGTATAAATACACCTGAATACGGCCGAATTAGCTCAGTCGAGCAAATGAGGTGTATAAATACACCTGAATACGGCCGAATCGGCTCAGTCGAGCAAATGAGGTGTATAAATACACCTGAATACGGGCGAAACGGCTCAATCGAGCAAATGAGGTGTATAAATACACCTGAATACGGCCGAAACAGCTCAATCGAGCAAATGAGGTGTATAAATACACCTGAATACGGCCGAATCAGCTCAGTCGAGCAAATGAGGTGTATAAATACACCTGAATTCGGCCAAAACGGCTCAATCGAGCAAATGAGGTGTATAAATACACCTGAATTTAGGCCGAATCAGCCCAGGCGAGCGAATCCAGGGGCAAGTTGTTCGGCGGTAACAGCGGGGATAAGGGACTGACTTGAACAGGGGGAATGGGGCATGCGGAAGATTATCGTGGGCAGCAGACAAAGTGCGCTGGCTTTAACGCAGACGGGGCATGTGATTGCCGATCTGGAGCGGCTTAGCGGAGAGCATGGATTTGATTTTACTTTTGAGGTGCATAAGATTGTGACCAAGGGTGACCGGATTCTCGATGTGACCCTGTCCAAAGTGGGCGGCAAAGGTCTGTTCGTCAAGGAAATTGAACAGGCGATGCTGGCCAAGGACATCGATATGGCGGTACATAGTATGAAGGATATGCCTTCCGAATTGCCGGAAGGCTTGATGAATGGTGCGGTGCCGAAGCGTGAAGATCCGCGCGACGTTCTGATCTCGGGCAGCGGAGCGGGCTTGGAGGATCTGCCGCAAGGCGCGCGCGTAGGCACGAGCAGTCTGCGGCGCTCCAGCCAACTGGCTGCACTCCGGCCGGATCTGCTTATTGAGCCGGTACGCGGCAACATTGATTCGCGGCTGAAGAAGCTGGAGAGCGGCGAATATGACGCGATTCTGCTGGCAGCGGCGGGGCTGTCACGGATGGGATGGCAGGACCGGATTACGGCATATTTGCCGCCTGAGGTCTGCCTGCCCGCTGTAGGCCAAGGAGCACTCGGTATTGAGTGCCGTGAGGACGATGAGGAGCTGCGCAAGCTGCTGGCGCTGTATAATGATGAGCGCACGGCACTCACGGTGACAGCGGAGCGGACCTTCCTCGGCGCCCTGAACGGCGGCTGTCAGGTGCCGATTGGCGCCTACGCGATCCTTGAGCCGGAAGGCGAAGCTGCGGGTCCGTCCATAACGTTAACCGGAATGGTCGGAACACCGGACGGTACTGTTATTCTGAAGGAGACCTGCACCGGCAAAGATCCGGTGGAGCTGGGTGCGGAGGTCGCGCGTAAGCTGGTGGCCAGAGGTGCGGAGAAGATTTTGGCGGATGTAAGGGAATAAGGGTAAGGGTGAGATAGGGAAACAGTGTGGGTTGGGGAGAAGCTTATGCAGGCCAGAATCGCATGTGTATAGGGATAAGGGGATGACGGAGATGGCGGGGAAGGTATATCTGGTAGGTGCAGGTCCGGGGGATGCGAAGCTGATTACGGTCAAAGGGCTGGAGTGTATCCAGAAGGCTGATGTGCTGGTCTATGACAGGCTGGCCAGTCCAAGGCTGCTGAAATGGATGAAGCCCGGCGGTGAGAAAATATACGTAGGCAAGCTCTCTGACCGCCATACGATGAAGCAGGAGGATATTAATCAGCTGCTGGTGGATCTCGCTCTGGAGGGCAAAACGGTGGTGCGTCTGAAGGGCGGGGACCCCGTGATTTTTGGCCGGGTGGGTGAAGAAGCGGAGCTCCTGCGCAGACATGGCATCTACTATGAGATTGTTCCGGGCATTACCTCGGCCATCAGCGTCCCGGCGTATGCCGGTATTCCGGTGACCCACCGGGAGGCATCATCTTCCCTGTCGATTATTACGGGCCATGAGAGCCCGGATAAGCTGGATCATTCCATTCAATGGGATAAAGTAACGAATGCTACAGGCACGCTGGTGTTCCTGATGGGTGTCGCCAAAATCGGTTACATCAGCGCCCAGCTCATGAAGCACGGCCGTCCGCCGGAGACCCCGGTGGCGCTGGTGCGCTGGGGGACCCGTGCGGATCAGGAGACGCTGACCGGAACGCTGGCCGATATTGAGGCAAAGGTTACGGCAGCGGATTTTCAGCCCCCGGCGGTTATTGTGGTCGGTGACGTTGTGCTCCAGCGGGAGCACCTGATGTGGGTGGAGGCGCTGCCGCTGTTCGGCAAGCGCATTGTAGTGACGCGGGCGCGCGCGCAGGCAAGTGAGCTGGTGGACCGGATCGAGGAGCTGGGCGGCGAGCCGTATGAGTTCCCGGTCATTGAGACGGTGATGCAGCGGGATGCGGACAAGCAGGCGGAGATCGCTGCGGCTCTTGGCAGGCTTGCGGCGTACGACTGGGTGTTCTTCACCAGTCCGAACGGCGTAGACTTCTTCATGCGTCATCTGACGCAGCAGAAGCTGGATATCCGCAGCCTGCACGGGGCGCGGCTGTGCGCTGTGGGACCGGGTACGGCCGCGGCGCTTGCAGAGCGCGGACTGATCTCCGAGGAACTGCCCGGCCGTTTCCAGGCGGAAGGGCTGATTGAAGCTTTTGGCTCACAGCTGCTGCCGGGGCAAAAGGTGCTGCTTCCGCGCGGCGATTTGGCGCGTGAGTGGCTGCCTGGTAAGCTGAGGGAGCTGGGGCTGGAAGTGACGGAAGTGGATACTTATGAGACGATTGTCACTGGCGAGGATGATATTGAACTGGTAAAGCTGCTGGAGGAGAAGCGCATTCATGCGGTGACCTTCACCAGCTCGTCCACGGTGCGCAATTTCCTCGGCATCCTGAAGCGGATGGGCCTGGAAGATCCGCTGGCGCTGCTGGCGGGCGTTAAGATTGCTTGCATCGGCCCGGTTACCGAGCAGACCGCAGTCGAAGCAGGACTCACTCCGGGACTGCTCCCGGAAGAAGCCACCATTGAAGGACTAGTGCAGGAGCTGTGCCGCTGGAATGAATCGACAAGACTGAGATAGCCTGTTTCTGCCAGATCTGTCAGCGCTGCCTTTGAGCGTTGCAATCGGGTCCGGCCTATTAGCTTCGATAACGGTAACATCCCAATACTGCTTAAGACGAATAGATGTGTGTGTATAACTACTGGACAGGAGGTTTACAGCAATGAGCTTTCCAATAACCAGACACCGCCGTTTGCGCGGGTCGGCCGGTATTCGCGGCATGGTGCGCGAGACCGTTTTGAATGTGCTGGATTTCATCCAGCCGATTTTTGTAACCTATGGTACCGGTGTGAAGAATGAGATCAGCTCCATGCCCGGTGTCTATCATTTCTCGCTGGATACGCTGAAGGCGGAGGTGGATGAGATTGCTGCCCTTGGGATTCCGGCGGTATTATTGTTCGGCATTCCCGAAACGAAGGATGCGGTTGGCTCGTCCGGATTCGCTGAGGATGGCATTGTACAGGAGGCAACACGGCTGATCAAAAAGTGGTACCCCGACCTGCTGGTCGTCGCCGACACCTGCCTGTGTGAATTCACCGACCACGGCCACTGCGGCATGGTGCATACCCATACAGTGGACGGTGTGGTGCACGGGGATGTAATCAACGACGCTTCGCTTGAGCTGCTGACCCGCACGGCGGTCTCGCAGGCCCGGGCAGGGGCGGATATTATCGCGCCGTCCAACATGATGGACGGATTCGTACAGGCGATCCGTGCCGGACTCGATGCGAATGGCTTCGAGCAGGTGCCGATCATGTCCTATTCGGTAAAATACGCCTCTGCCTTCTACGGCCCGTTTCGCGAAGCGGCAGATTCCGCTCCCCAGTTCGGCAACCGCAAGACGTATCAGATGGACCCGGCCAACCTGCGGGAAGCGATTCGCGAAGCGGATTCCGATGTGCTGGAAGGCGCGGACATGCTGATGGTGAAGCCCGCGCTGGCTTATCTGGATGTAATCCGGACGATCCGCGACCAGTTCGATCTGCCGCTCGTAGCCTACAACGTCAGCGGTGAGTACTCGATGGTCAAGGCGGCTGCGCAGCAGGGCTGGATCGATGAGCAGGCGGTTGTGCTGGAGATGCTGACCGGCATGAAGCGCGCCGGAGCAGATGTGATTATTACCTATTTCGCCAAGGACGCAGCCCGTTGGCTGCGCGGCTAGGATCAGGAGGGCACAAGCATGGGCAATATACCGATGAACCGCCGGGAAGAGGCTTCCCGCACCGCTTTTGAAGAGGCAAAACAATATATTCCCGGCGGGGTGAACAGCCCGGTCCGGGCATTCAAATCCGTAGGATTGACCCCGGTGTATGTCGAGCGGGGCGAAGGCTCGCGGATCTATGATATTGACGGCAACAGCTTCATTGACTACGTCTGCTCGTGGGGGCCGCTGATTATGGGACATGCCCATCCTGCGGTGGTGAAGGCGCTGCAGGAGACTGCGGCCAAAGGGACAAGCTTCGGCGCGCCGACCTTGATGGAGACCATTATGGCCAAAACCGTGGTAGAACGTGTAGCCTCGGTGGACATTGTCCGCATGGTGAACTCGGGAACGGAAGCGACGATGAGCGCGATCAGACTGGCCCGCGGCTACACCGGACGCAGCAAAATCCTCAAATTCGAAGGCTCCTACCACGGACACGCCGACAGCCTGCTGATTAAGGCCGGTTCCGGGGTGGCCACCTTGGGGCTGCCGGATAGTCCGGGCGTGCCGGAAGGTGTGGCGATGAACACGATCACGGTGCCTTATAATGACCTGGACGGGGTCAAAACTGCTTTTGAACGTTACGGCAACGAGATTGCCGCTATCATCGTTGAGCCGATCGCCGGAAATATGGGCGTGGTGCCTCCGCTTCCGGGCTTCCTGGAAGGGCTTCGTAAGGTGACTACGGGGTACGGGGCTTTGCTGATTTTTGATGAGGTGATGACCGGCTTCCGTGTGGACCGGGGATGTGCGCAGGGACTGTTCGGGCTGGACCCGGATCTGACCTGCTTCGGCAAGGTTATCGGCGGCGGGCTTCCTGTAGGGGCTTACGGCGGCAAAAGAGAGATCATGGAGCAGATCGCCCCTTCCGGGCCGATCTATCAGGCAGGCACACTCAGCGGGAATCCGCTGGCGATGGCGGCGGGCTACAGCACGCTTGCGCTGCTGACCCCTGAGGTCTACACCCGTCTGGAGTCGCTTGGTGCGAGACTGGAAGCCGGGCTTAAGCGCAATGCGCAGGAGACGGGAATTCCGCTGACGATTAACCGCGTGGGCTCGATGGTATGTCCGTTCTTCACGGAGGAGCCGGTCACTAACTTCGAGACAGCCAAGACCAGTGATCTGGAGCGGTTCAAGCGTTATTTTGGCAAAATGCTGGATCAGGGCATCAGCGTTCCCCCGTCCCAGTTCGAGGGAATGTTCGTATCCGCTGCGCACAGCGAGCAGGATATTGACGATACGATTACGGGCCATTACCAGGCCCTGAAATCGCTATGACGGCCGGACCAGAAGACCGGTCCGGTCAACATGGCAGTGCAACGGAGGGCCGCGTGGGCGGCCCGGGCACTGACCGTACTGCACCGCTCCCTGGAGAGGGGGCGGGTGCAGGTACCAGCGCCAGCTCCGGGAGCTTCGCAGGCGGCGGCAAGTGGACCCGGCGCGGGGAATGGCTGGAAGCCATGCCTGGCCGGGTCATTACGTCGGCTGCCGACAGACCGGCAGCCATCGATGCCTGGCTGCTGGGCGTAGCCGGCATGCCGGAGAAGCTGCACGCCCGGCTGCGCCGCGAGGACGGCATCCAGTGGAGGGGCGACCGGCTGCGGCTGGCCCTGTTCCCCCACCGGGAAGCGGGAATAGAGCCGGTGTGGCAGGAAGCTGCGGCTGAGGTGCTGTTCGAGGACGACTTCTGCCTCGTAGTCCATAAGCCTGCGGGTATGGCAGTTCATCCGGACGGCAGCAGCACAGAGGTGACACTGGATCATATCGTAGCCGCACATTATGCGGCTTCCGGCGGAGGGATTGCCGTCCGCCATATCCATCGGCTGGACAAGGATACTACCGGACCCGTACTGTATGCGAAGAACGAATACGCCCAGCTTGTACTGGATGAGGATATGCGTGAGAAGAATGTATCCCGCCTGTATGCGGCGATTGTTGAAGGCACAGTGCCGCCTGAGCTTGCGGTGATCGATGCCCCCATCGGCCGTGACCGCCATCATGCAGCGCGCAGACGGGTATCCCCGGGAGGGCAGGAGGCGGTAACGCGGATTGTGGGGCGCGAAGCCCTGCCCGGCGGAACCGTAGTGAAGCTTCAGCTGGAGACGGGCCGAACGCACCAGATTCGTGTCCACCTCAGCCATGCGGGACATCCGCTGTTCGGGGATGATCTCTACGGCGGAGCCGGCTGGCATACCGCTGGTATTCCTTCTTTATATGATGAGAAGCAGCTGCGCACGAAGCCTGGTCAGGTGAAGTCTGCCATTACGGCCTGGTTCGAAGAGCAGGAGAAGGCAGGGCTTACCCCTGGTCTGCAAGTCACCGGCAAGCAGCCAGCTCCACCTTCCAAGCCGGGAGTCACGGCGAAAAGGAAGAGTTCCGACCGCCAGGCGTTGCATGGCGAGAAGCTGATTTTCGCCCATCCCTGGACCCGCATCAAGATCGAAGTATCTGATCCTTGGCCGGAGGATCTGTGCCGTCTGCGTGAGCAAATCGGCGGCCTAGATCAGAAGTAAGCCATTAACCAATCGGCTGTGTGAAGTTAAGGTAAGCTATACTCAACCGGGCCGCGTTTCTCCGATATCTGGAGGATTGCGGCCCGGCTTTTTAGTTGTTGTTTAGCGCGACCTCCCCCAGCCGGAACATCGGACAATAAGTGGATTTATGCTATTTATTTACTGGTGAACAGTTACCCTTTTTCCACTTATTTCATTGTAGCCACCAGTTAGCCCACGTGTCCTCTGATACCTTTCCGCGCGCAAGCCCGTCTTACTAATATGAGGAGATGATCTGGCTGTGAGATTGAGATGGAATCGCAGAGTGTTAGGAATCTTAGCCGCCTCGACCCTGGTGATTGCCGCCGGAATAATGGTGGTTGTGCAACTGAACAACAACTACGGAGTACTGGGTCTGGTTGCCCAGCTTCAGAGCTTCCGGGTGACGGTAGACAATCAATCGGACTTTGAGCTGAGTATTCTGGAGACAGGAGTAGTAACCGGCGCAGCAGCAGAGGCATCAGTAGACGAAGTTGGCAAGTTACTCAAAAGCGGAAAAACTGTAAAAATTAAGCCCTGGCTGACCTTAAGCGGCGAAGGCGGAATTTATCTGAAGTATTCAGACAAGAGAGAACCGGACGTTCCCAGAACCATCGGAATATGCTCCTACACCGAAACTTTATCCGGATATTCCAAAGTTATTATTACGAATGACAAGGTGACAATCAAACAAAACTGCAGCTAATCTATGAACAATCCAGATATTTGCAGATCCCTAGTAACATTTGTAACTGACGGGCTGCCAATATATTGATAAATATAGTATGTAAGCGCAGTCTAATTGATGAACTGGGGGAAATTTTGTGAAAAAAATTACTAAGTTTATGCTCGTGGCCGGTATCTCATTGGCACTTGTCGGGGTAGGGAACAGCGGCGCCCTGAACAATGTCACTTCGGCAGCGAGCGCACCGCTTAAGGTAGGCCGGGTGGAAGCGGCTGCCCATGGCACCAAATGCTTCACCGTTGCGGTTGCTGTAGTACAGAATGGCGTAATCGTTGCGGCTTCGCTGGATGATTATCAGTTCCTGGGCACCGATGTAGCCACTGGCGTACCGAACTCGGACAAGGATTTCGGCAAGAATTACAAAGACCCTAATATGGTGCTGGCCTCCAAGAAGACCAACGCCAAATACTACAGTGAGCACATGACGGAAGAAGCCAAATCAACAGTAGCCTATGACAAGAACCTGGCGGCCATCGAGAAATTCGCCACAGGCAAAACGATTAAATCCCTTGAAGCTACACTGACTAACAAAAGCAAAGAGCAAGTCGTTGACGCTGTAAGCGGTGCAACTCTGGTGGATACCCAAGGTTACCTGAAAGCCATTCTAAGCGCAGCCAAAGCTGCAAAATAAACGGCTGTTCCATCATTTAACCGATTTTAACCCCTTCGTGGCTGCGGCTGTGGAGGGGTTTTGCTATGCTGTTTCCATTTGTCTCCAGACCGACTTCGTTGCTCAAGAGAGTGGCACCCCTGCAATTATGGGTATAACACTAATAAGTATAAAGACATCAGCATTCGCGAGTATTCATAACTGGGGGTAAGGCCATGAAATGGCAGGGCAGAAGAGGCAGTTCTAATGTGGAAGACCGCAGAGGCCGCGGCGGCGGAGGCGGGGGCAAGCTGATCGGCGGCGGAATCAGCGGGATCGTGATTATAGTGATTGTAACGCTGCTGAGCGGCGGGAATATCGGCGATATTATGGGGAATCTGACCTCAACTGGTTCAAGTACAAACTCTGGTGCTCCCTATGAACAGAGCGCCCAGGAGAAGGAGCTATCCGAGTTCGTATCCGTGGTGCTGGCCGATACCGAGGATGTCTGGTCCGATATCTTCAAGAAGCAGGGGATGACTTATCAGGACCCGACGCTTGTGCTCTACAGCGGCAGCGTGAACTCTGCCTGCGGAACCGCAAGTTCGGCCGTCGGCCCGTTCTATTGTCCGGGGGATGCCAATCTGTATATCGATCTCAGCTTCTATGATGAGCTGCAGCAGCAGTTCAAGGCGCCGGGCGACTTCGCCATGGCATATGTGATTGCCCACGAGGTGGGTCATCATGTGCAGACCCTGCTGGGTGCTTCCAAGCAGCTGAATGCAGAGCGCCAGCGTCTCAGCGAGACCGAATTCAATAAGGTTCAGGTCCGTTTCGAGCTGCAGGCTGATTATTATGCCGGGGTATGGGCCCATCATGCCCAGGGGATGAATCTGCTGGAGGAAGGGGACCTCGAAGAGGCGCTGACTGCCGCGAGCGCGGTGGGGGACGATACGATCCAGAAGCGGGCGCAGGGATATGTGGTGCCGGACAGCTTCACGCACGGAACCTCCGAAGAGCGCAAGCGCTGGTTCTATAAGGGCTTTAACTCCGGCACGATTGCCGGCGGAGATACCTTCAAGGCTGCTGAACTATAGCCGATTCCAGCATCACGAACACTAAGAGCCGCTCTTCCGGTTGACGGAGAGCGGCCTTTAGTGCCTGGCTAAGACTCAAGATCATTCCGGTAAGAGAGACGGTTGCGGCCAAGCTTCTTGGACTCCAGCAGGAGCTGGTCGGCGTAGACGTACCCTTTTTCCATAGAGGTCTTCTGGTCCGGGTCTGCCTTATAGTAAAAGAGTCCGAAGGATGCCGAATACGGCACGCGGATCACCTGCTCCTCGAATTCTGCACTTACGCTGTGATCGTGAAGGCTGTCCAGCATCTCCTGAATCTGTCTCTGGCATTCCTCGAAGGTCTTGTCCCTCAGGAACAGCGTGAACTCTTCCCCGCCGCTGCGGAACAGAACATCCTGCTCCTGCAGATGCTTCTGCAGCGTCTTTGCAAAATGAACAATGACACGGTCGCCAACGGCGTGGTTGTAGCTGTCATTGATTTTTTTGAACCGGTCGATATCCGCCACTACAATTCCGATATACTCCCCGCTCTGGTTCAGCTCCTTCATCATCTTGTCCATATGTGCCCGGTTATAGGTGCCGGTGAGGAAATCGCGGTAAGCCATCTGCTCGAATTTGTCGCGTTCATACTTGTGCTGGGCACTCTGCGATTTGGAATAGAACGAGATACTGACAACATAGTTGAGCACGAACAGGGCGATCAGCATCTCCCATTTCTCCATTTGCAGCAGCCGCAGCAGCAGAGCATTGCTCAGGGCCACCTTGCTGAAGTCCAGCAGATTCCGGCTCCGCAGCAGCAGGTTCCGCGCTTCCCGGCGTGTCTTGATATCTCCCGACAGGGCAAAGGTCAGCACCAGGAAGGTGGAGGACAGCAGAGTGGTGACGCAGACCACGAGCAGGAACAGCAGCCAGTATCCGAGCGGAAGCTTGTCCGCCAGGGGGGAGAGTGCCGTGTACAGATAATACGCGGCTGAGCCGCCTAGTGTGAATGAGCCGATGTTGTAGAAGGTATCCAGGAATTCTCCGGGATCGGCGGTTTTTGTTTTCTTTTTATAGAAATAGACAATGAACCGGTATACGGTCTCGAACAGGAGGGTACCCAGCGGTCCGGCAAAAATCCCGAAAGACGAAGTATAGCTGATCGCATAATCGATCGTAGAATTCCCGCTCCGGGTCACAATCCGCAATTGGAAGTAGATGCTGGAGAAGACAGTGTATAGCAGCAATGCTTTTATATAGGTAACGTCCAGGACTACAGCATATGTGGGAATGAAGGCTATAGCCAGGGAGGCGACAAATAGGAAAAGGTCAAATACCCTCGCTTTTGACATGTCGGAAATTTCCTTTCAGGATTTATACCGATTATACCCGAAAAGACGATTCTTGATTAAAAGTTATTTTTGAAATTTGTATCGAATGACCATATATCCATTTCCGCCTGCCCGTAGCCTTCATATACTATCCTGGCTAAGGTGGAGCAGACTGCTCCTGTGCCTCTAAATAAATCTATAAGCCGGGGAGAGGAATGCATGAAGATATTGCTGGTCACCTACTGGGGTCTCACCAATATGGGCGGGATTTGGACGTATATGAAGCAGCTGGCAGATAAGCTGGGCGAGCAGGGGCATTCCGTTACAGTGATGGGCAGCCATGTGGAGAACAATACATTGTATTTGCTGAACCGGACCGAGTCTTTTGATAAAAAAACGTTCTATTCGCTTCTGCTGCCGCAGCTTGATATCGGCCGGTTCCCCTCGCTGCATCTGGAGCATGGCATCTTCAGCTTCGAGCTGGGGCGTTATGTGTTTGAGGGCGGAGCCGCTGTGCTGGGGCTGGAGGAATATGATGTTATTCATGCCCAGGACCCTATAGCCTCGTACGCGCTGCGGCGGATTATGCGCCGTCCCGTTCCGCTGGTCTCAAGTGTTCATGGGGCATTGACCAAGGAGACCTTCTATGAGTACAAGGGACTTGAGCCCGGGCTGACCCGGGAGGAATATGAACAGCGGCCGATCTGGAGCTATTTCCGCAGGCTTGAGACGCTGGGTGCCAGGGCGGCCGACCAGATTCTGGTCTCTTCGGAGTGGATCGGACAGCTCACGCAGAGCCTGGGAGTCAGCCCGGACCGTATTCATACCTTGCCATACGGGCTGGACCTGCACCAATATGCCGCCCGGGCTGCAGAGACGCCGCCGCTTCAATTTGCAGAAGGAATCCCTGTGATCATGTTTGCCGGACGTCTTGAATATATCAAAGGAGTACATGTACTGATAGAGGCGCTAGGCATTCTAGAGCAGCGCTGTCAGCAGTGGATCTGTGCGGTGGCCGGAATCGGCAGCCTCCTGGAGGAGCTCATGGAGCAGACCCGCCGGCTGGGTATCGCGGGGAAGGTCCATTTCACCGGGAAGCTGAACAACATTCCGGCTGCGCTCCGGGCTGCCGACATCTATGTGCAGCCCTCCCTCCAGGACACGCAGCCCTTCTCGGTTACGGAAGCACAGCTTGCCGGGATCGCGCCGATTGTCGCCGGAACCGCAGGCATGCCGGAGATGGTCCGGCAGGGGGAGACGGGCTGGATTGTTCCTCCCGGAGATGCCGCGCAGCTTGCCCTGCAGATCGAGCAGCTGCTGGGGGATGTGGAGCTGAGAAGACGCACCGGCCTCCAGGCCAGAGAGTGGGCAGAGCAGACCCGGTCGCTGGATGTCATGGCTGCGGGTACGCTGAATGTATACCAGCGAGCGGTCAGGCTGCGGCCGGGAATTCCGGATCACCTCCGGTTTGAGGAAGAGCCGGGCTCGGGTACGCTTCCGGCAGCTTTTCATCCGGCGGATGTGCTTAACGAGTGTGATCCGGGGAATCCGCTTGCCGTAACGCTGCGTGTCAAGCTTCCACAGCACTACACTATTCCTGATGCACGTACTGCCCTTCCTCCCCTGGGATAGACGCTGTCCGCAATTGAAGCGGCAAAGTTGTCATGCCTGCCTGATTGAAGCATATACATGAGGGGAGTAACATTTTGGGCTTATACTCTGGGCTTGTCTCAGGGATAGATTATGCCAAGAAGGAGGACATTTCCCGTGTTTGACCAGTCCCATGGCTTGCGGTTTGATATTTATGAACGCATTCACCTTTCGGAAGAGCTTCCGGGAATAGCAGAGCTGGAGGAAGTCGAGCTGGTTCCCGACATCCAGGTCATCCAGCGGGAGGACCGGGCCGAGCTGCACGGTCAACTGCTGCTCACCGGACTCTACCGGGGGGAGGATGACCTTACACAGCGTCTGGAGCATGCAATTCCTGTTGAAATCACTGTTCCGCTGACCCGGGTCAGCTCACTTGATGACATAGGGGTGGAGATCGAGAATTTCGATATTGATCTGCTGACGATGCGAACCGTCAACATTACCGGAGTGCTCTCGCTGCGCGGAATCGGAAGTGCAGATGCACAGCCGGCCTGGCAGCAGGAGGAATACACGGTAGCGTATTCGCCGGAGGCAGGAGACAGTAGGGCGGCTGAGGAGAAATTACGCAGTCCGGAGAATGATAGCCTGTATGAGAATTCGCTCTGGACCTATGGCGAAGGAGCAGCAGAGGGCTCTGAAGAAGATCAGAACGCTGCTGATCCGGCTGAGGCTGCAGCTGGGCCGCTGTATGCGGAAGACGCTGCGTACACCCAGCCCGCTGCCTATCTCACCACACCTCTGAAGGACAAGGAACCCAGAGTAAGAACCCATAGCCTGGATACGGCTTCATCGGCAGGCAGCAAGCCGGCGGCTGATCCGGTCTCCGGCCACTTCCTCACCTCCAGAGAGAAGACGGCGCCAGCGGCTGTGAACGGCTCGCTTCAAGAAGACACCACGCTTCAGACAGGCACCGCTGCCTTGAACACAGTGGATCATTGGGGCAATGCGAAGCTTCATGCCGCCACGCAGCCGGAGCCGGTGCTTACCTCCGCTGCCAACGATGCTGCTGCGCTGTTTGCCGGGAACGAAGAGGTGGAGACGGCAGAGGAGATTCAGGCCACAGACAATGAAGTCTTCCTGTCTGCGGAATCTCTGGCTCCCCAGGAGGAGAAGCAGGATCTCAAGGTTGCCCTTGGCAGCAAAAAAGAACCGGGAGCCGCGGAGAAGGAGCCGCTCACCTTCTCCTCGCTGCTCAGCGCAAGCCGCGCCAACAGAGAGCAGGAGGAGCTGCTCTCGGGCAATATTGACTCTGTAGCGGAGGCTATCCCTGAGGCCGGCAATGATACAGCGTGGAAGAGCCGGTTCATCGGCGGCATGGGCGGAACGGAGCTGTTCCGCAAGGTACGGCTCTGCATCGTGCAGCGGGAAGAGACGCTGGATACCATTGCCGAGAAATATCAGCTTAGCACCCGGGAGCTGACCATGTACAACCGGCTGTCCGGCCAGATTGTAGAAGAGGGACAGGTCTTATACATTCCTTGAGATTGACGGTGTGCGGAGAATTCAGGCTTAACAGGAACAGCCCTTGCCTTATGGATGGGGCTGTTCCTGTTTTCTTTGTGAAATCCGCTTTTGGTTTACAAACCGTTCAGCCGGGGGTAATAGTCACTACCGGCCTACATACATTACACATTCAGGCAGCTATGCGCTGGTACACCACTTCTGGAAGGATGATAACTCACATGAAGAAAAAAGTGGCAGCCACTGCGGCCGCACTATGCTTGACGCTCACAGTCTCGGCCGGTGTCTACGCCGCCAGTAATCTGCAGGAGATCAAGGCGCTCCTGAACAACAAAATCGGGATCGTCGTGAATGGCCAGGCGTACACGCCCAAAGACGGCAACGGCAAAACCCTCGCCCCGATTACCTACAACGGCATTACTTATCTGCCTGTACGCTCCATCGGCGAAGCGCTGAACACCGCTGTCACTTACGACGCTGCTACCAGCCGGGTAATCATCGGCGATGCGGCTGCCCCGGCTGTCTCCTCCGGCGGCTCGTCCGCAGGAACACCAGCGGATTCCGTGAAGCGTCCGAAGAGTCTGCCGGCGGACTTCCCGCTTCCGGCCGATGCGAAGATATTTGATCTGATCGAAGGCTCGGCGACCGGTACGCCGTCCGCGACTTTCAGCTACCGCACGAAGCAGAGTCTGGAGACGCTCGGCAATACGTATAAGGACTATTTCGTGCAAAAAGGAGCAACCTCCAAAACAGAGGAGGTCTCAGCCTCGGCCTTCTCCATTATTGATGTTGGAAGCAAGTTCGCCGTAACACTGGATGGAGCTCCCGGAACAGGCAGCAACCAGGGCTTCAATGTGGTTCAGGTGATCTGGAGCGGGGAGTAAGCGCTGCGGCTTAACTGCTGCCTGCCGTTTAGTGCATATGCTGGTTGACTAGGGATAATACTGAATGTATTATTGAACTAAGTAATAACTAGCATAAAGACTGGGAACGGGAAGAGTAGGCGGTCAGCCCTTCAGAGAGCGGAATTATTATTGGTGTGAATTTCCGCAGGATGCAGCCCCCGAAGTCGCCCCGGAGTTGCCCTTCTGAGCTTGTCTTCATCCTGAAGACCGGTTAGGATGCGGCCGGACGCAGCCGTTATCTGCAGAAGTGTCGCGCTAAGCTTCAGGAACCTGTAAGGGGACTTAAGGCAGAGTTTTATTTTTTGTTGGCGCGAAACAAAGGTGGTACCGCGAAAGAATGGCCTTTCGTCCTTTGAGACGAAGGGCCTTTTTGTATTCTCAGAAACCACTAGCTACTCAATACATTAACAGTGGAGGGTTCACAATGGCTGATAATAACAATGCAGCAGCAGAGCTGCCGAACCAGCAGGAAGCGGCAGAAGATACCGCCGCAGCTAATCACAAGCAGAGCGACATGCCGACTACATATGATCCGGGAGCGGCAGAGAAGAAATGGTATGCGTACTGGATGGAGAACGGCTTCTTCGAAGCCGGCAAGCGGCCGGATGCGGAGCCTTACAGCATCGTTATTCCGCCGCCGAATGTAACAGGAATGCTGCATATCGGACACGCACTGGATTTCACGCTTCAGGATGTGCTGATTCGAACCAAGCGGATGCAGGGTTATGATACCTTGTGGCTGCCGGGTACGGATCATGCAGGCATTGCTACGCAGACCAAGGTAGAGCAGAAGCTGCGACAGCAGGGAATCTCCCGCCATGATCTGGGGCGCGAGAAGTTCCTGGAGCAGGTATGGGCCTGGAAAGACCAGTACGCAGAGACGATTCATGACCAATGGGCCAAGATGGGCCTGTCTCTGGATTACTCCCGCGAGCGGTTTACCTTTGATGATGGAATGAAGAAGGCAGTAAGCAAGGTATTTGTGGAGCTGTACCAGAAGGGCCTGATCTATCGCGGCAAGCGGATTATTAACTGGGACCCGGCTGCCCGTACAGCGCTGTCTGATATCGAGGTTGAATACAAAGAAGTGAACGGTCATCTGTACCATTTGCGTTACCCGCTTAAGGATGGCAGCGGCCATATCACGGTGGCTACCACACGGCCCGAAACGATGCTGGGCGATACTGCGGTAGCGGTACACCCTTCGGATGAGCGTTATAAGGATCTGATCGGTAAGACGCTGATTCTGCCGATTACCTTACGTGAGATTCCCGTGATTGCCGATGAATACGTCGATAAGGACTTCGGCAGCGGTGCGGTTAAGATTACACCGGCCCATGATCCGAACGACTTCGAGATGGGAGTCCGCCATAACCTTCCGCAGATCAATGTAATGGATGAAGGCGGAGTGATGAATGAGGAAGCAGGCGCCTACCAGGGAATGGACCGCAGCGACTGCCGTAAGGCCATCGTAGCGGACCTGAAGGAGCAAGGCGTGCTGATCTCCATTGAGGATCACGTACATCAGGTAGGACACAGTGAACGTTCCGGGGCCGTAGTAGAGCCTTATCTGTCCACCCAGTGGTTCGTCAAAATGCAGCCGCTGGCAGAAGCAGCCATCGCCGCACAGAAGGACGGAGACGGAGTTCACTTCGTGCCGGACCGCTTCGAGAAGACGTACCTGAACTGGATCGAGAATGTCCGCGACTGGTGTATCTCCCGCCAATTGTGGTGGGGCCACCGTATTCCGGCCTGGTACTCCGAATCCACCGGGGAGATTGTAGTTGCACATGATGAAGAAGAAGCACGCCGCATCAGCGGACTGTCCGACCTGAAGCAGGATGAAGATGTTCTGGATACCTGGTTCAGCTCGAATCTCTGGCCGTTCGCTACCTTAGGCTGGCCTGACGGGGACAGCAGCGACTATCAGCGCTACTATCCGAACAACGTACTGGTTACCGGCTACGATATCATCTACTTCTGGGTAGCGCGCATGATTTTCTCAGCCATGGAATTCACAGGACAGAAGCCGTTCTCCGATGTGCTGATGCACGGACTCGTACGCGATGCCGAAGGACGCAAGATGTCCAAGTCTCTCGGCAATGGCATCAATCCGCTGGATGTTATCGAGCAGTACGGCGCTGACGCCATGCGCTATATGATTACTACCGGCAGTACAGCGGGACAGGATCTGCGGTTCCGGATGGAAAAGGTAGAGCAGGCGCGCAATTTTGCCAACAAGATCTGGAATGCCTCCCGGTTCGCGCTGATGAATCTGGAAGGCGTAGCCTTTGAAGATATCGACATTACAGGTGAGCTTGGCACAGCGGACCGCTGGATTCTGCACCGCCTGAACGAAACTTCCCGCGATATTACGCGTCTAATTGACTCGTACGAGTTCGGCGAGACTGGCCGCCTGCTCTACAACTTCATCTGGGATGATCTGTGTGACTGGTATATCGAATTCGCCAAGCTCTCGCTATATGGAGCGGACGCAGCCGCCAAGGCCAAGACCCAGTCCGTTCTGGCTTACGTGCTGGACCGCACACTGCGCCTGATTCACCCGTTCATGCCGTTCATTACGGAGGAGATCTGGCAGCATCTGCCGCATCAGGGCGAATCCATCACCTTGGCCGAATGGCCGAAGTACGATGCGGCGCTTGAGAATCCGCAGGCAGTGTCAGAGATGAACCTGCTGATGGATATCATCCGGGCCGTTCGCGGTATCCGCGCGGAAGTGAATGCGCCAATGAGCAAGAAGGTCGAACTGATTATCAAAGCCGGCAGCCAGGACACCCTGGACATTATTTCCCGCAACGACAATTACATCGGGCGCTTCTGCAACACCTCTTCGTTCGAAGCAGGTCTTGCGCCGCAGACGCCGGATAAAATGATGTCCGCCGTGGTTACCGGAGCGGAACTGCTTCTGCCGCTGTCCGGTCTGATCGATATCGACCAGGAGATTATCCGTCTTGAAAAAGAAGTTCAGACCCTGAACAACGAAGTGGAGCGTGTGGAGAAGAAGCTCAGTAATCAGGGCTTTGTAGCCAAAGCTCCGGCAAAAGTCATCGAAGAGGAACGGGCGAAGCAGGCGGACTATTCCGACAGACGCGAGAAAGTGCTGGCCCGTATTGCAGAGCTGAGAGGATAACAGACATGGAAGAGATCATCCGGAGCGGCGCTGCCGCTCCCTTAAGTTCTTATACAGAAGCGGTAGACTGGATCAACAGTCTGATTCCTTTTGGAATCCGGCCGGGTCTGGAGCGGATAGAGCTGCTGATGGAGAAGCTGGGACATCCGCACCGCAAGCTCAAGTTCATTCATGTGGCCGGGACGAACGGCAAGGGATCGACCTGCGCCTTTTTGACCTCGGCCCTTATTCAGAGCGGATATTCGGTGGGGACCTTTACCTCTCCTTATATCACGAAGTTCACGAACCGGTTCCAGTACAACGGGACGGATATTCCCGAGGAGACTCTGCTGAAGCTTGCCAATCAGCTGCGTCCGCTGGTCGAGGAGATTGCGGGCAGTGAGCTGGGCTCACCGACCATGTTCGAGGTGGCGACGGCGCTGGCGATACTCTATTACGGCGAAGTCTGTTATCCCGATGTAGTCGTATGGGAGACGGGGCTTGGGGGAAGGCTGGATGTAACGAACATTGTTACTCCGGTTATATCAGTCATCACTAATGTTGGACATGATCATACCGATGTGCTGGGAGATACGCTTACGCTGATTGCCGGCGAGAAGGCTGGGATTATTAAGCCGGGCGTTCCTGTAGTCAGCTGTGTGAGTCAGCCGGAAGCTGTAGCTGTATTGAAGGCCAAGGCGGCATCTACCCGTTCGACACTCTATTTAGCCGGAGAAGATTTCAGCTATAGTAAGGTTAAGCAGAGAGACGGCTACCAGCACTTCACCTTCAACGGGCCGTTCCGGGGGCTTGAGCTGGATATTGCCATGAAGGGCGAACACCAGCTGGAGAATGCGGCCGGGGCGATGATGGCGCTTGAGGTGCTGCGGCAGTATATGGCCTTCATGCTGGAGGACGAGGATGTGCTGGAGGGCTTTCGCGGCACATTCTGGGCCGGAAGACTGGAGGAAGTGAGTACCTCACCCAGAATTATTCTGGACGGCGCGCACAATCCGGAAGGGGCAGAGAGCCTTGCGAAGAGTCTTCCGCAGTTCCAGCCTTACCGTAAATTAAATTTGCTCATGGGGATGCTGGCAAATAAGCATCACGAGTCGTATCTTAAGCATATACTGCCTATAGTGGATACGCTCATCCTGACCGAACCGGATTTCCGTAAGAAAATGGACGCGGAAGATCTGCAGGCTATTGCAGAGAGTCTGCGGAATAAGTATGCCAAGGACAACTTGGAAATTATAGTAGAACGTAATTGGGGCCAGGCGCTGCAGAAGCTGCAGACGATCACAGCGGACGATGACCTTGCGGTTGTGTCCGGAACGCTGTATTTGATTTCTGATGTGCGCAGTACGCTTTTACGGCAACCCGATTCTGAAAAAGGCTGGTGACGAACTGTTGGATACTACTGAACGTGTGCATTTTATAGGGATCGGCGGCTATGGCATGAGCGCGATTGCCCGGGTGATGCTGGAGATGGGATATACAGTTACGGGCTCAGACGTAGCTGCACAAGAGTTAACGGAGAAATTAATTGCCAAGGGTGCCAAGGTCTTCATCGGGCATACGGCGGAACAGGTAAAAGGTGCAGATCTGGTCGTCTATTCTACGGCGCTTGCAGCAGATAACGTGGAGTGGGTGGAAGCGGAGCGGCTGAAGATTCCGATTCTGCACCGTTCGCAGATGCTCGCGCGGCTGCTGAACCAGCGGAAGGGTGTAGCTGTTGCCGGAGCGCATGGCAAGACTACCACCTCCTCTATGATCGCATTGGTCATGGAAGACTGCGGCGTGGACCCTACCTATATTATCGGCGGGGAGATTATGAATGTCGGCACGAATGCCAAAGCGGGACAAGGGGAATTCGTCGTCGCGGAGGCCGATGAGAGTGACGGCTCCTTCCTGCAATACCATCCTTGGCTGGGAATCGTTACGAACATTGAAGCTGATCATCTGGAGAACTACGGCGGCGACTTCGGCAAGCTGAAGGATGCTTATGTTCAGTTCATGAATCAGCTGCGCGAGGATGGAACAGCTATCGTGTGTGCAGATGATGAGAATCTGAAATCCCTGCTGCCTAAGGTAAAAGGTACAGTGATCAGCTATGGGATCGAATCAGAAACGGCCGATTATACGGCGACTGATATTGTCCTCGGTGACCGGCAGGTATCCTATACCATGAATCATGGAAAAGAGGTATTAGGCCGTATCGAGCTCTCTATTCCGGGACAATACAATCTGTATAACTCTATGGCGGCAGTGATTTCTTGTCTGAAATCAGGCATTTCCTTTGAAGCCATTGCCGCTGCCATTGTGAAATTCCACGGCGCCAAACGGCGCTTCCAGGTGCTGGGCGAGGTTGACGAGATTCTCGTCATTGATGATTATGCGCATCATCCAACAGAGATTCAGGCTACGATCAGCGCCGCCAAGGCAACCGGCAAACGCATTATCGCCGTGTTCCAGCCGCAGCGCTACACGCGTACCTTCTTCCTGCTGGATGCGTTCAGCCGCGCGTTCAGCGAAGCGGACGAAGTGATTATCACCGATATCTACTCCCCTGCGGGTGAGAAGCAGATCGAGGGAGTTACCTCTGCCAAGCTGGTAGAGCTAATTGTACAGAACAGCAACGCCGGTGCACGGCATCTGCCGACAAAGGAAGATGTGCTGGCAGACCTGCAGAACCGCATTGCTCCCGGTGATCTGGTCATCACCATGGGTGCAGGCGATATCTGGAAGGTCGCTTATGCGCTGGCAGACAACCTGAAGAACCGGTAAGATAGCATCGTGTTGATTACAGAAACGGCTCCACATTCCTTTAATAGGGAGTGTAGGGCCGTTTTTTTGCATACGAAGTTACTATATTCCCCATAGAATCGCAGGATTGAGCGCCAGTTCGGCAGCGGGGAAGGAACTGCGTGGTCAAACACCCGAACTTGGGTAATAGATCCTAGATGTCCTGGGCAGTCCCGGGTAATAGATCAATGGAGAGTAGGAGAACAAGCCATGAAGGAACCATTGCTATTCATTTCCGCAGAGAATCCGTATCCGCAGGATAGCGGGGGCAAGCTGAGAACGGGCAATATTCTGAAGCTTCTGCTCGCCAAGTATGAGGTAGAGCTTATCACCTACGCCAATCCCCGGAAGACAGGGACGCCGGAGGGACTGCCGTCACTTACGGTGCATGAAGTGGAGCGTACGGTCAGCTACCGCAGAGCGCTTCTCCGTTCTTTATATACCTGGCGGAATTGCTCGTATATGAGCCATGTCGATGTGGATATGAAGGCGATGATTATTGAGCTCTGCAGCCGGAAGTCCTACAGCCATGTATTTATTTCGCACAGTCTGCTGGGTTGCTGCATTGACATTGTACAGCGCTCCCTGCCTGACACTGTGATTATTACCGATGCGCATAATTTCGAGAGTGGATTATCTGCACAGCTTGCAGGCGGCAAAAAGGGGATTGCCAAGGTCTACTATTCCCTTAATGCCGTATGGACGCGCAAGGATGAGCTTAAGCTGATGGACAAGACTAATGTGCTGCTTGCCACATCGGAAGAGGATGCCCTGTCCTTCAAGGCACTGGCTCCAAGCCAGTCGCATAAGGTCCATGTCATTCCGAATTTCATACGCATGGAGGATTACCGGACCAAGACGCTTTTTCCCAGAGAGCAGTGGATTATCCTTCCAGGTAATATGAACTACTTCCCTAACATTAACGCAGCACTCTACTTCTACCGCGAGGTATATCCGTTGATTAAGGCGAGGGTACCGGACATTAAGTGGTATATTGTCGGACGGGATGTGCATCCGGAGGTAGCGGCACTGGCCTTGAAGGATTCCTCTATCGTCATTACCGGATATGTGGATAGTGTGGCGGATTATATACGCAAGGCGCAGGTTGTCATTGCTCCACTGCTGGAAGGCAGCGGGACACGGCTGAAAATTCTGGAGGCCTGGGCGCTGAGGATCCCTGTCGTCTCCAGCTCCAAAGGGGCGGAAGGGCTGCTCTGCGAGCATTCCCGGAATATTATGATTGCCGATGATCCCGCTTCTTTTGCCGATAGTGTGACACTGCTGCTTCAGGATCACGAAAGAGGAGTAGTACTCGCGGACCGTGCTTACGAGACTCTGCTGGCACATTATGAGGCGGAAAGTGTCAAGGAGAAGCTGCTTTCCCTGGTCTGAAGGGGTGTGAAAGCTAAAAAAATTATTTCCCCCATAAATCGACAACCTTCTCCAGGGGAATGCGTTACTATAGATCTACATCGAAAGTTTCACATTCCTGGGCTGGATGTCATTCGGCCTCTTTGTTTCGTACACATTCATACACATTTTACATAGAACCAAGGAGCTATAGCCATGAGAGAGAGAATGCTGTTCCTTTCTGCCCGGAGTCATACGCCGGAAGACCGGGAAGGAGACATAAGAACAGAGAATTTCCTTGATATTCTGCTGGAGCGGTTTGATATTGATCTGCTGGAGTATTGCCACCACCGCCGCGAGACGCAGATTCTGCGCAGTCCGGCCCTGACCGTGCATCAGGTGAAGCGGCCTGCGGCCACCCGCAGAAGCCTGCTTTTTCCACTGAACAGGCTCCGTACGGATGCCTCAATGATCGGCAATGACAAGTCTCTGCGGGCGGTAATTACTGAAATGTGCAGCCAGCACGACTACAGCCATGTGTTTGTTTCGTATGCCATGCTCGGCAATGGGCTGGATCTGGTCTCCTCGCTGCTTCCCGGTGCGGTTATCGTCACCGACGTGCGCCGTGCCTATGGCAGACAGGCGCAGAGCCGGGCGGCTGGCAAGCGGGGAATCAGCACAGGCTACCGCAAGCTGAATAATGCCCTAATGCGCCGGGAGGAGCGCCGGTTCATGAACAAGACCAGCCTGCTGCTCGCCGCTTCAGAAGAAGAGGCGTTGTCCTTCAAGGCGTTATCCTTTGCCGATGCAGGCAAGGTGCATGTGGTTCCGCCGTACATTGATCTGAGCGAACCCCCTTATGCGGCTGCCGGAGATACTGCCAAGGATAACTCCATCGTTCTGCACTGGGACATGCATTCCACTCACGGCAAGAATGCAGCGCTGTTGTTCTTCAAGAAGGTATACCCGCTGGTTCAGGTGGCAGTGCCGGATCTCCGTTGCTGCGTGATTAGCGGGGAAGTGCATCCTGAGGTTGCAGCTGCGGCCCGGAAGGACTCTTCTATTCTAATCATCGGCGAAGCTATACAGACAGCCGATTATATCCGCCGGGCTAGAGCTGTGGTTGCCTCGTGCAGCGAGGACTGCGGCAGTCAGAGCAAGATTCTGGAGGCCTGGGCCCTCCGAACTCCGGTGGTCAGCAGCCTGAAGGGCTCAGAGGAGCTGATCTGCGAGCCGGGGCGGAATATTCTGCTGGCAGAAACAACGGCTGCCTTTGCCGAGCATCTGATCACACTGTTGACGACGCCGGAGCTTGGTTCCATTATCGCGGATCAGGCCTACCGGACACTGAGCAAGCATTATGCAGCAGACGGCGTGAAGGCGAAGGTGCTGAGCCTGGTGTAAATATATTAAAATAGCATATCTCTCTCGCAGCTTTCATATCTTTCAGTATAGAACTGAAGATCGCGAGGTGAGGGTATTGAATAACGGTAGAATGACATTCCGGTTCGACGGGGACCAGGGCAGACAGCGGATGGAGACGGCAGACCTCCGGGCGGTGAACGAAACCGGTGTGGTTGTGGAGGACAAGGACACTGACAAGGTGCAGCGCGGGGGAGTTAAGACATCCTCCTATTCCAAGGCCGATGAATATATTGTGGATCTGGAGAAGGTGGAATTGCCCCGGTCTGTAGAGACAGCCTACATGAAGCCCCCGGGCTCCAGCCGCCGGAAACTGAAAGCTCCTGAGGATAACTATGATTTGGGGCTGTATTCTGTTGCCCGTCCTGCTTCTGCAAGGAACCTGTGGGAACAGAGTGAAGATTCGGAGGAGCATCCCTTCTATGGAGAAGCGGACGGAGAAGATCTGTATTCGGCAGAGGAGTACTATCCGCTGTATGAAGATAACCGGGAATCAGCGCCGGACAGTTATGGTCAGTCCGGCGCTCAGGGGAACAGCTCCGGTGGCTCCTTCCATACCCGCCGTCCCTCGTATTGGTGGAAGTTCGCACTGTCCATAGCTGGAGCGCTGGGAACGGGAATTCTGCTCGGATACGCAGCCCTGTCGTTCATCACAGGAGGGACAGGGGAGACGGGGAAAGCTCCCGGCAATGCTGCGGTTAAGACGGGGATCACTCAGGGGCAGAATGCGGCAAACAGCGGTACCGCAGCAGATATAACGGGTGTGCCTGCTGAGCAGACGGGAGAAGCGGTGAGCGCGCAGATTCCGGTTCAGGTTGCACCGCAGAGCTATTATCTGTTGCAATATGGCGTATTCAGTACACCGGCAGGAGCGGAGCAGGCCCGGCAGGAGCTGCTGACCGCAGGCCTTGCCGCAGGCCTTGACCCGGCCGACGGCAACCGTGTGTACGCCGGGCTGTCTCCTGACCGTGAGCAGGCCAAGCTGCTCAGCAATGGCCTCAAGGGGCAGGGCATCGAGCTGTATGTGAGAGAAGTGTCCCTGCCAGCTGTGAACCAGGTCCGCTATACCGGAACGGGGGCGGCGGTGGACAGCTATTTCACAATCAGCAGCCAGCTGTTAAGCGAGCTGAGCAGCTTGTCTGCTTCCCTGCTTGTCGGGGGGGGCAGCGGGAACGGCGGAGGAGCAGTAAGTGATCTCCATATGCAGTGGACCCAGGCGGTCAAGGCGCTGGAGCCGGGCCTGACCCCGGAAGGGCAGAGAACCGCTGACGGGCTGGAGAAATCCATGAGCCGGGGAATAGCGGCGCTGAATGAATACAGCAAGAATAAGGCGGAGGGGCTGCTCTGGGAAGTGCAGGAGGCCATGATGAGCTTCCTGACCGGCCAAAAAAGCCTGCTGTCCGCCATGAGCTGACAGCTTAAGCGTAAAGCACCGCCAGCCATAGGTTGAAAGATCCCCCGTACCGGACGAGATGCCCGGCGGGGGATTGCTGTATTTCCGGCGGTAATCATGAGCTATGCTGAAATCTGCAGCCTGCATACGTGGTAAACATTCCCTGGATGGATTTTGAGTTTGTATTGAACTCCGTTTCACCGTATAATAATTAGGGTGTCAAAAAATGGCGAGGGAAGACTTGAATGAAGAAGAAAAATGTAGGAACACTGCTGTTATTTCTTATTCTGGGCTGGCTGGCTGGAGCCTGGATTGCCAAGCTGCTGGAACCTGTACAAGCTCTGTCTTTTCTTACAGCCTCGACTGTCCTCAAGTGGTCGCCGCAAGCCGATTTGGACATCATAACCTATGACATTACAATCCATTTGAAACTGTGCCTGCTCAGTCTTGCCGGTATCATTACAGCCGTATGGCTGTACCGCAGACTGTAGCCTTAGCTGGCAGCATCAGGAAGGGACGTTTATTACAGTGGAGCTTGACAACAACACACGGCATATTATTCTGGCCTCAGGCTCGCCGCGGCGGCGTGAACTGTTAGCCTCGCTTGGCCTGCCCTTCGAGGTGCTGTCCAGCGATGCTGATGAGAGTACGCCGCCTGAATGGAGCCCTGAAGCTATTGTACGGAACCTGGCCCTGCGTAAGGCAGAAGCCGTGATTCCTGTTGCCGGAGACCGGGATGCCGTTATTATCGGCAGCGACACGATTGTTGTGCTTGACGAAATGGTGCTCGGCAAGCCGGCGGACGAACAGGACAGCGCCAGAATGCTGGGCATGCTGCAAGGCCGGACGCATCAGGTATACACCGGGGTGGCCTGCATCGGTCCCGCAGAGGGACGTACCCTGGTAGATCATAGGGTAACCTCTGTAACTATGAGAGCAATGAGCGAAGAGGAAATCTCCGCTTACATAGCGACCGGGGAGCCTGCCGACAAAGCCGGCTCTTACGCGATACAAGGACTGGGCGCCACCCTGGTGGAAGAAATTGAAGGCTGCTATTTTAATGTGGTCGGTCTGCCGCTGTCACTGCTAAGCGGCATGTTGTCCGGGTTTGGCATTTCGGTGCTGAACCGGTAAGGGTAGCCGAAGAAAGAAGGTTAGGGATGGAGTCGCAATCATTTATGCTGCGTGACCTCCCCCATGAAGAACGACCACGAGAGCGCATGATGCATTATGGGGCGGAATCATTAAGTCAGGCGGAGCTTCTGGCTATTCTGCTGCGCACAGGTGCGCACCGTGAATCAGCCATTCATATCGCCCAGCGGCTCTTGAGCCATGCAGGCGGTCTCCGCGGACTGGCGGATCTGAGTATTGAAGAATTGACAACAATCAACGGCATCGGCCCCGCCAAGGCCGTGCAACTCAAAGCAGGCATAGAGCTGGGAAGACGCATGGCGAATTCCCGGCTTACCGAACCGGTCATTATCCGCAGTCCCCAGGACGCGGCGGAGATTCTGACCGAACAGCTGCGTTATTTGCAGAAGGAGCATTTTATCTGCCTGTTCCTGAATACGAAGAATCATGTTATTGCGCAGGAAACATTGTCCATGGGTAGCCTTAATGCCTCCATTGTGCATCCCCGCGAGGTGTTCCGGGCAGCCATGAAATGCAGCAGCGCAGCTATTATATGCGCACATAATCATCCGAGCGGTGATCCTACGCCGAGCCCTGAAGACATCTCCCTGACCTCCAGGCTGATGCAGGCAGGCGAGATTGTCGGAATCGATGTGCTCGATCACCTGGTTATCGGAGACAGCAGCTATGTAAGTTTGAAAGAAAAAGGGTATATGTAATACAATTGTCCAGATTCACAAGGAAAAGGAGCATACAAGATGTTAGGTGGTTTTACGAAAGACTTAGGAATTGACTTGGGGACAGCGAATACGCTTGTCTACGTGCGCGGTAAAGGGATCGTTGTCAGAGAGCCGTCCGTGGTAGCCATTAATACTGATACTAAGACGATTGAAGCGGTAGGGGAATCTGCCAAAAAAATGATCGGACGCACACCGGGCAACATCCGTGCTATCCGTCCAATGAAGGATGGGGTCATTGCCGATTTCGATACTACGGCAACCATGATCAAATATTTCATCCGCCAGGCCCAGAAGCAGCGCTCGATGTTCCAGCGCCATCCGAATGTTATGGTCTGTGTACCTTCCGGAATTACTGCCGTTGAACAGCGTGCGGTAGAGGATGCCACGAAGCAGGCCGGAGCGCGGGAAGCCTATATTATCGAGGAGCCTTTTGCAGCTGCCATCGGTGCAGATCTTCCTGTATGGGAGCCAACCGGAAGTATGGTTGTAGATATCGGCGGCGGAACTACCGAGGTGGCGGTGATCTCACTCGGCGGTATTGTTACCAGCCGTTCTGTACGTGTGGCAGGGGATGATGCGGATGAATCTATCATTCAATACATCAAGCGCCAGTACAATCTCATGATCGGTGAACGTACCTCCGAGCAGCTCAAGATGGATGTGGGCTCTGCCCTGCCGCTGGAGAAGGCCGAGACGATGGAGATCCGCGGACGAGATCTGGTAACCGGCCTGCCGAAGACGCTGACCGTTACCTCCGATGAAATTTGTGAAGCTCTGTCTGATACCGTGAATGCCATTGTTGAAGCTGTGAAGGTTACGCTGGAGAAATGTCCACCGGAGCTGGCTGCCGATATTATGGACCGCGGCATTGTGCTTACGGGTGGCGGCGCGCTTCTGCGCAACCTGGACAAGCTGCTGGCGCGTGAGACCGGAATGCCAGTAATCGTGGCTGAGAATCCGCTGGACTGTGTAGCAATCGGCACAGGCAAGGCGTTGGAGAATATCCACCTGTTCAAGAGCCGCAGCAGTTCAGGCTTCCGCTCCAAACGCTAGGATCATGCTGACTGTGAACGTCAACCCCTGAGGTTGGAGAAATACGGTTATTAGAGGGTGCTCGAGATTGTTTAAGCTGTTTAACAATAAACGACTGTTTATATTGCTGATTACGCTGGTCACGTTTATCGTTCTGATGGGCTTCAGCCTGGGGCAGAGAAAGACCCTGTCCTGGCCGGAGAACTTCCTCAGGGATACGACCGGATTCGTACAGAAATTGTTCTACAAGCCCGCTGGATACGTAGCGGGCTTCTTCCAAGATATCGGAACTCTGAATGAGCTGGCCGAAGAGAACCAGCGGCTTAAGATTTTGGCTGCGCAGTACGCCCGGGATAAGGCGCAATTTAATTTCATTAAAGCCAAGAATGAACAATATGAAAAGGATCTTCAATTCACTAAAGCTCAAAAGAACATGTATAAATATGAATATCTGATCTCCAATGTGGTCAGTGTAACGACAGAACCGGGCAATAATACACTTGTTATTGATTTGGGTGCGAAAGATGGCATTAGACTGAATATGTCCGTAACTTCTATCGAGGGGCTTGTAGGAGTTATAAGTAATGTAAGTAACTTCACCTCTACGGTGAAGCTGATGACAATGATGGATATCAACGACCCGAACTCACAGCCTCCTATAGCGGCAACCGCTGTTAACAAGGAAGGCAAGACCTTTGGGATGATTGAGAGCTATGATCAGCAGACCGGAATGCTGCTGATGAACAAAATTCCCGTAGGCGATCCGATTGCCAAGGATGATATCATTATCTCATCGGGTATTGGAGGACGATATCCTCGCGGTGTGCCTATCGGCACGGTGGAAGAAGTCAAGGTAGGGCAGTACGGGTTCACCTCTACAGCGATTATCAAGCCAGCGGCAGGATTCCAGGACTGGAAGGAACTCTTCGTTGTCTATACGGAGGAGCGTGTAGAATAGTGAGGATGCGCAGACCTGTCCTGGTACTTTTGTTATTCTTATTATTTATTGTGGAAGGCACAGTGCTTCCCTGGCTGATTCCTGATGCCTGGGCGATGCGGATTGTTCCTGATCTCGTCTTCATCGTGATTCTGTTCGTAACGGTATACCATCACCGGCATACGGCACTTATTCTGGGCTTATCCTTCGGGATGCTGCATGATGTGGTCTTCTATGGCCGCATTCTGGGGGCACATTCCTTTGCCATGGGCTTATCTGCCTACCTGATCGGACTGATATTCCAGATTCCCCGCGCGCCGCTGCCTCTGATGATGACAGCGGTGCTGCTGGGCAGCCTGCTGAAGGACAGTATTCTTTTTGCCATTTATAATGTATTTAATCTAAGCCAGGAGCCTTACAATTGGGCGCTACTACATCATATGCTGCCTACTATGCTGATTCATTTTGCTGCAGGCCTGCTTCTCTACATTCCGCTCCGGCGCCAGCTGGAGCTGCTGAAGAAAGAGACGCTTGATGAGGAAGCTGCCTAAGCTGCAGCGGTATTTTCTTATCGCCCAAAGAAGGAATTTGCCCGGCCCGGCACGAATGAATGAGGATAGGGGGACAGGCATATGACAGTTAAATCCAAGCATGTAAGGATTAAGGGCATCAAGGATGGCCTGGTATTCCTGTTAGACGACAAGTGTCCCTTTGAAGATCTCTTAAGCGAGCTTCGCTACAAGCTGGAGCACAGCCATCAAAATATTCTGACCGGACCGATTGTGCATGTGGATATTAAGCTGGGCAACCGTGCTGTTACTGAAGAAGATAAAGAGGCGGTATTGGATATCCTCAAGAGCCAGGGGAATCTGCTGATCCGTTCGGTTGAAGCGATTGAAGATCCTGAAGAGAAGGATACGGAAGCCTTGTTCATGATGAGCGGAATGCTCCGCTCGGGGCAGATGCTGCATCATGAGGGTAATCTGCTGTTCCTCGGCGATGTGAATCCGGGAGGCACCATTACCTGTTCAGGAGATATCTATATTCTTGGAGCGCTCAAAGGGATGGCACACGCCGGAATCAACGGTAACCAGGAGGCTATTATTGCAGCTTCCCTCCTCGCGCCTACCCAGCTCCGGATTGCTGAGATTATCAGCAGGCCGCCGGATGAATGGGGAACCCGGGAGAGCAGTATGGAATTTGCCTATTTATCAGGCGGTGCTATGCAAATCGACAAAATTCATAATATAGTGAAGTTACGTCAGGATTTAAATGTCTTTAAAGGGGTGTAGCCTCCATGGGAGAAGCGATTGTCGTAACCTCAGGCAAAGGCGGAGTTGGCAAGACAACCACAACAGCCAACATTGGGACCGCACTTGCCCTGCAGGGCAAAAAAGTATGTCTGGTGGATACGGACATTGGACTGCGGAATCTGGATGTTGTCATGGGGCTGGAAAACCGGATCATTTATGATCTTGTCGATGTAGCGGAGGGCCGTTGCCGTCTGAATCAGGCGCTGGTCAAGGACAAGCGCTTCGATGAGCTGTACATGCTGCCCGCAGCCCAGACCAAGGATAAGACCGCAGTTACACCGGAGCAGGTCAAGGACATCATTCTTGAACTTAAGAAGGAATATGAGTATATTCTGATCGATTGTCCGGCAGGTATCGAGCATGGCTTCCGCAATGCGATTGCCGGTGCCGATAAAGCGATTGTGGTCACTACTCCAGAGCATGCTGCAGTACGGGATGCAGACCGGGTTATCGGTCTCTTGGAGCAGTCGCATGTGGAATCTCCGAAGCTGGTGGTTAACCGTATCCGTCAGGGCTTGGTGAAATCCGGGGATATGCTCGATATTGAGGATATTCTACAGGTGCTTAATATTGATCTGATCGGAATTGTGCCAGATGATGAGCAGGTCATCCGGGCGGCGAACAACGGAGAGCCTACCGTAATGAACCCGGACTCCTTGGCAGCGATTGCTTACCGTAATATTGCCCGGCGTATTCTTGGCGACGCGGTGCCGCTGATGCAGCTTGACCAGAAGACGGGCGCCTTCAAGAAGCTCAAGAAATTTTTTGGAATGGGCTGAATCCCGGCCACGCACTTATACACGGTAATCTTCTGTTAAGAGCCCGCTGCTGAGCAATCACGAGCGGGCTTTTTGGTGTTTCTCGGTAACTTGGACAGGGCTTGTTCTAAAGCAGCTTCCGGCACTCATAAAATAGAAGTAAAACAAGCCCGCCGGAGGGATCAGGATGGAATACCCGAGAGAGTCCAAGAACCTACGTAAGAAACGTATACAGAGTCTGCTGGAGGAAAAGCCGGCAGCCGGAGCAGCACCAGAGCGGTTCCGGTTGCCTGACAGTCCTCCCTCCTTCAGAGAATGGGGGGCAGGTGACAGGAATGAATTTGCCTCTTCCCCTGAGCCCGATCCCGAAACGATGTGGAAGCAGCAGCGGGGTCACTGGGAGGATGAAGGCGGTAAGGGACCGGGACAGGGCTTCCGTGCGGGTCTGCTGCGGCGGACCGTGGCCAGTCTGCTGGTCTTCGGCGCGGTCTGGGGCATCTTTGCAGTCCAGCAGCCATGGGCAGTGAAGGCGCAGTACTTTATTACAGACATCCTCAGCAAGGATATGGATTTTGCAGCGGCGCAGGTGTGGTACGAGGAACATTTTAATGGAGCCCCGTCCTTCATTCCGATTTTCGGAGATGAACAGGTGCCGGCAGAGAAGGTGACAGCCGCTCATGAGCTTAGCGCTCCGCTTGCGGGAAGCATTGTACGTCCCTTTGCTACTTCGCTTAATGGCATTGAAATTGTACCGGCAGACGATTCAAGTGCCAGCGTCACGGTGAAAAGTGTAGATACGGGCCGGGTGCTGGCCGTTTCGAAGGAAGCCCGGGGGGGCATCCGTATTACAGTCCGCCATACCGGGGAGATCACGGCAGAATACGGTCATTTGAGCGGGACACGGCTCGCGGTGGATGACTGGGTACAGAGCGGAGACGAAATAGGCTGGATTCAGGGGACGGAGGATGCCCGGGTCCCGTTGCTTTTTTTTGCGATTATGAAAGACAAGTCTTATATTGATCCCGCCGAAGTGGTATCGTTTGATTAGGGTCTACGGCATTGAATTGTCACTGCATCCGCTCTTCGTGCTGATTCTCATGGTTTCCGTGCTTACCGGACAGTTCCTGGAGCTGCTCACATTGTTCCTGATCGTATTTATTCATGAGCTTGGACATGTGTGCGCGGCGCTGCTGGTCGGAGTTAACGTCAGATCGGTCCAACTGCTGCCCTTCGGCGGCGTTGCGGTTATAGAGGATCATGGGCGGCTTACGGCTGTCCGTGAGATCGGAATTGCCCTGGCTGGTCCGCTGCAGAACGGAATTATGATTCTGATGGCGCTGGCGCTTAAGCAGGTGGAGTATGGAAATATCGCCTATCTGGATTATTTTATCGGAGCCAATGCGATGATCGCTCTGTTCAATCTGCTGCCGGTGCTTCCGCTGGACGGAGGCAAAGTCCTTCAGGCAGCCCTGAGTATGCTGCTCCCCTATTATTACACGCTGCTGTGGACCGGCAGAGTCAGCATTGCGGCTAGCCTGCTTGTGATAATGTCCGCACTTCTTCCGCTGGGGAGCGGGGGCGGCCTCCAGCTTAACCTGCTGATGATCGGAGCGTTTCTGCTCTATTCCAACTGGACGGACCAGCGCAATTTGCCGTACCGGTTTGTTGGTTTTTTGATGAACCGTGAGCGGATCTATGAGCGTTATCTGCTGGCGGAGAACATTGCCCGTCCAATAGTTGCCGCTTCCGCGAAACCTTTGGATGAGATATTGCGTCTATTTAAACGTAACCATTATCATTATATCTATGTGATGAACAACGATAGGGATATCGTAGCCGTTATGCCGGAGCAGCGTCTGATTGCTTCTTATTTCGGAAAGTAAAAGCGAGCTTGATTCAAACCAGAGGTGAAGCCATGAAACAAATGATCGTTCACTGTACACAGCATATTACCCGCATGGCACTTCTGGAGAACGGGAGGCTGGTAGAATATGCGGCTGAACGCGATCAGCAGCAAGGCCTGGTCGGGAGTTATTATAAAGGTCGGGTTATGAATGTGCTGCCGGGTATGCAGGCGGCTTTTGTAGATATCGGACAGAAAAAGAATGCGTTCCTATATGTTGATGATGTGCTGCATCCCCATCTCGACAAGCAGCCGGAGGTAAAGCCTTCAATTGAGACGCTGCTGCAGCCCGGCCAGGAGATTGTCGTCCAGGTGAGAAAAGAACCGCGGGGCGGCAAGGGTGCGCGGGTAACCACGCATTATACACTGCCCGGACGCTGGATGGTGTACATGCCCTTTGCCGAATATGTCGGGGTCTCCAAAAAAATAAGCCGCGAATCCGAGCGCAGTCGGCTCAAAGGCATCGGCGAGCGGCTGCGCCAAGGGGAGGAAGGGCTCATTATGCGCACGGTCTCCGAGGACGAGCCGGTGGATGCCGTGGAAGGGGATCTGGCTTTTCTGCGGGCACAATGGGAAGTGATTACCCGGCGTTCCAAGGAAGTGACGGCACCGGCCCTGCTGCACTGTGATCTGAGCATCGTCCAGCGGTTCATCCGGGATGCCTTCAATCCGCAGCGCGATGAGCTGATGATTGATTCGGCCAAGTCGGTGAAGGAGGCGGAAGCCTTCCTTACAGATATGGCTCCTGAAGGGTACAAGCCTGTGGGATTCTACCGGGGACAGGAGTCCATTTTCTCCGCTTACGGGGTGATGGATCAGCTTCACAAGAGCTTTGCCCGCAAAATCGTCCTCGAAGGCGGGGCTACACTCATCTGGGATGAGACAGAGGCCTTGACCGTCATTGACGTCAATACAGCCCAGTACACCGGCGGGACGAACCTTGAGGATACGGTAACACGGACCAATCTGCTCGCTGCAGAGGAGATCGGGCGGCTTGTCCGGCTCCGGGATACGGGCGGCATTATTATTGTTGATTTCATTGATATGGAACGGGAAGAGCACCGCAGGCAGGTGACGGACAAGCTGGAGAGCATCATCAGCCGGGACCGGACCAAGACCCATATTCTCGGCTGGACCCATCTCGGTCTGCTGGAGATGACCCGTAAGAAGGCCAGACATGATTCCGCCGGATTTGCCCCGGTGATCTGCCAGTGCTGCGGCGGTACAGGCAAGGTTGGAACATGGCTGGAGTAGGCGAGAGACGATAGGATGTATATGTTTTGTGGGGAGATATTGACTTGGACCAATATGTATGATAATATCTTCAAGTATGTGTTTGGTTGTTCCATTCCTGCACATGCTGTAACCGCTCCGATCGGGTAGATGAAGTGTAATTCCTCCGGGGATTGCCACCTTGACTAGGCGAGTCTGAGACATGAGGAGGTGCAAGTACAATGTATGCAATTATCGAAACTGGTGGTAAACAATACAAAGTCCAAGAGGGCGATGTTTTGTTCATTGAGAAGCTGGAAGCTGAAGACGGCGCAAGCGTAACGTTTGACCGTGTCTTGGCTGTTTCTAACGAAGGTGGTTTGACTGCAGGAACTCCGCTGGTAAGCGGCGCGTCTGTAACAGCCAAAGTCGAGAAGCATGGTAAGGGTCATAAGGTTGTAGTTTACAAATACAAACCTAAGAAGAACTACCACAAGAAACAAGGCCATCGTCAACCGTACACCAAAGTAACTATCGAGAAGATTCAGGCGTAAGAAGGTGCGTTAATGATTAACGTACGGATTACACGGGCTTCTGCTCAGGGTGTCATTGTCGGTTTTGCCGTCAAGGGGCATGCGGAATACGCTAGGAATGGGAAAGACATCGTCTGCGCGGGTGTTTCGACGGTTACCGTTGGAACTGTGAATGCGATTGAGAGCCTGACCGGTGTCGTTCTGGATACTTCGATGAAGGATGGATTCTTAAGCGGAACCCTGGTTCCCGTGAATGATCCCGAAGTCTCCGCCAAGGTACAGCTTTTGCTGGAATCCATGGTGCTAATGCTCAAGGATATCGCTAAATCTTACAGAAAATTTGTTCAGATACAGGAAGTCATTATTTGAAGAAGGAGGTTGACAACATGTTGAAATTGGATCTTCAATTATTCGCATCGAAAAAAGGTGTAGGTTCCACAAGAAACGGACGTGATTCCCACTCCAAACGTCTTGGCGTGAAACGTGCTGACGGTCAAGCAGTAACCGGCGGCAACATCTTGGTTCGTCAACGCGGAACCAAAATCCACCCGGGCACGAACGTGGGCATTGGTAAAGATGACACACTGTTCGCACTTGTGGACGGCGTAGTGAAGTTCGAACGTTGGGGACGCGACCGCAAAAAAGTGAGCGTGTATCCGGTGGATGTCGCTCCGGTAGCAGCGGCACTGGAAGCGTAAGCTTACGGAACCTATGAAGATGAGAAGCCTCCGGCATGAGTGCCGGGGGCTTTTTTTGAAATTGTTTCGGGGTCCCCGCACAGTACCTGAGTAAGCATCGAAGCTTAAGCCTCACTTTGTGGGGGGATTCTGGTGATTGCGGAGAAAGCCTGTGTTATACTGGAAAATGGTGAATATGAAGCAAGATGAGCAGTGCTTACATTGGAATCAATTTTGCGAACCGAGGGACGGGGAGAAAGAATGAAATCCTGGAAAAGTAAGGTCTGGGCAGTCATGTTATCCGCAGTGTTTCCTTTAGGTCTCGTGTATTGGCAAACCTCCCTTTTCACATGCCTGCTGCTCGGAGTCTGGGTAGCGGCAGTGCTTGCATTCAGCTTTGTTTACAACCGGCGTCAATATGAAGAGGAACTGCGTATACAGGAGAATACTCTGCAGCAGGCGGCAAACCGGACACTGAATCATCATCGTCATGACTGGATGAATGATCTGCAGGTGCTTTACGGATATATCCAGTTGGGCAAGCCTGATAAATCCGTACAATGTGTGGAAAGAATAAAGGAGCGTATTGCGCTCGACAGCCGTATTGCCAAATTGGGAGTGCCTTCCCTGGTGTTCTACCTCCAATCCTTCCGTACGTTCAGAAGCAGTCTGGAGCTGGACATACAGGTGGAGGAAGGGCTTCAGCTGGAGGACAAGTTGAGTCCTGAGGCAGGGTCTGAGCTGACTTCGGTAATTATGCAGACGGTTAGGGCTTACCAGTACAGCGGAATAACGCCGCATGGAGACACGCGGAAGCTTGAGCTCAGCTTTTCACAGGAGGGAAGGGACATTCTGATCTCTTTCAAAGGTGAGGGAGAGCAAGGTCATCCCGAGCTGCTTCAGGGGCAAATTTATAATATAGTACAAGGAAAAATCATGAAGGCGGAGCAGGTTCAGCCTGCCAAGGGCTATGTGGAACTGCGGTTACCGCTGGAGATGTAAGGAAGGTGAACATTTATGTTCGTAGATAAGGCTAAGATTTATGTAAAAGGCGGGGACGGCGGAGATGGTCTCGTAGCGTTTCGCCGTGAGAAGTATGTACCGGATGGCGGTCCTGCCGGCGGAGATGGCGGCCGCGGGGGAGATGTGATTTTCCGCGTGGATGAAGGCTTACGGACCCTGATGGATTTCCGTTATCAGCGGCACTTCAAGGCTGATAAGGGAATTAAGGGGCGCAACAAGAGCCAGCACGGGGCCAACGCCGATCATATGATCGTGCGTATTCCACCTGGAACTGTGTTGATTGATGATGATACCCAGGAGATCCTGGCCGATTTAACCCGTCATGGACAACAGGTTGTGGTGGCCCGTGGCGGCCGTGGCGGCCGGGGGAATACCCGGTTTGCAACAGCGAACAATACGGCGCCGGAGCTTGCCGAGAATGGCGAAGAGGGCCAGGAGCGTTACGTGGTCATGGAGCTCAAGGTTATGGCAGATGTAGGACTGGTAGGCTTCCCAAGCGTAGGGAAATCTACGCTGCTATCGGTTGTATCTGCTGCTCAGCCGAAGATCGGAGCGTACCACTTTACCACCATTACCCCGAATCTGGGTGTAGTTGCTGTCGGAGACGGCCGCAGCTTTGTAATGGCGGATCTGCCGGGACTGATTGAGGGCGCGAGTGAAGGAGTGGGGCTGGGACATGAGTTCCTGCGCCATGTTGAACGCACGCGTATCATTATTCATGTCGTGGATATGTCCGGCTCGGAAGGCCGTGATCCTTTTGAAGACTGGGTGCTCATTAACGATGAACTTAAGCAATACAATGCAGCGCTGATTGACCGTCCGCAGATCGTGGCGGCGAATAAGATGGATATGCCTGATTCCGAGGAGAACCTGGTTTCCTTCCGTGAGCGTATCGCGGAGCTTCGTCCGGACCTTGAGATTATGCCGATCTCATCACTGACCCGTCAGGGAGTTCAGGAACTGCTCTACCGTGCTACGGATATTCTTGACAGTATTCCTGTGGCTCCGGTGGTTGAAGAAGTGGCTGGCAAAGAGCGCAAGGTGTATAAGCTGGAAGCAGAAGAGGATAACTCATTCACAATTACCCGTGATAACGAGGCCTATGTGGTCAACAGTCCGCGCATTGAGCGGATGATTAAGCGGATGCAGCTTAGCACACATGATGCTATTCTTAAGCTGGCCCGTACTTTGCGTCACATGGGTGTGGATGCCGAGTTGCGCAGACGCGGCGCCGTAGAAGGTACGATCGTGCGGATTGCTGATTTTGAATTTGAATTTGTAGAGAATAGCAGTTACTATTAATAGAGAAGCAAGTTTACCGGCTGTATCTTCCGAGAGGGGATGCGGCCTTTTTTTGAATGCGGTCAGGGACGTTAAGTTGAACCCAAAGGGTGTAATCTGCGTATATCATACATACCTGTCAAGAAAGAGGGATGGATAGATGGCAATTATTGAAGTAGTCAAATATGACGGGCCTCCGGGCGTCTTCGCCTGGAAGTATCCGAATCAGGAGCTGGGTACCTGGACACAGCTGATTGTGAATGAATCCCAGGAAGCGATTCTGTTCAAGGGCGGAGAGGCGCTGGATTCCTTCACGGCCGGACGCCATACCCTAAGCACAGCGAATATTCCGATTCTGTCGAATGTGGTGAATCTGCCGTTCGGCGGCAAGTCCCCTTTTACCGCAGAGATCTGGTTCGTGAACAAGACGAACTCTATGAATGTCAAGTGGGGAACAAGCGCCCCGCTGCAACTGCAAGACCCCAAGTACAAACTCATGGTGGCGGTCCGCGCCTTCGGGCAGTTCGGAGTGAGAATCGAAGATCCCCGCAAATTCCTGCTGAAGCTGGTGGGGACGCTGCCGGTCTTCGATCAGGATACGATGGTGAGTTATTTCCGCGGCCTGCTGATGTCTAATATCAATGAACTCATTTCTTCTTATCTGGTGCACAAAAAAATCAGCATCCTGGAGATCAACGCCTACGTGGTTGAAATCTCCAAGCATATTCAGGGGCGCTTGTCCTCCTCATTCCTGGATAGCGGTATTGAACTTAACAACTTCTATATTGACTCGATCAATATTCCCGATGATGATCCGGCAACCCAGCGTCTCAAGGAAGCCTTGGCCAAAAAAGCAGAGATGGACATTATCGGCTTCACCTATCAGCAGGAACGAAGCTTTGATGCGATGGAGGAGGCGGCAGGCAATCCGGGCAATATAGGCGCGGGCATGATGAATGCCGGGCTGGGGCTCGGCATGGGCTTCGGGCTGGCCGGACCTGCGGCTGAGATAGCCACCCGGATGACCCGGAGCATGTCCCTGGACGGCAGTACGGGCAGCCAGCCGGCGCCGGATGCTGCTTCTAAATCCTGCTCGGGCTGCGGGACCCTTAATCCGGCAGATGCACGCTTCTGTACCGGCTGCGGGCGCAGTCTGCAAACCCCGCCGGAGGCTGAGAATGAGGTATGCCATAGCTGCGGCAAGGCGGTCATCCCTGGTGCCAAATTCTGTCCGCATTGCGGTGAAGGCCTGATTCTGAAGTGCGCAGGCTGCGGGCATGAGCTGAAGCCCGGACAGAAATTCTGTCCAGAGTGCGGTACCAGAGCGGCTAACAGGTGAGCGGGATGCAGAAGCAGAGGTCATATACGGGTCTTGTTACTGGCATTTATGTTGCTGTTCTGGCAGTTACTGCGGGTACCTTCTTCACGTTTGAATTCTCGGAATCGCTGCTGCGCTTCGTAGTGACTCTGCTTGCTGTAGGTATGGCAGAGACTGTGGTTTATATATATTGCATGATCTGGCTGCGCCGTGCTCCTGAAGCGGGCCGGACTTCACCAGTATTCATCAGCGGAACCGTGATTATGGCCCTCTATGTTGCTGCGGTACTTGCTTCGGCTATTCTGCTGGACTGGATTCTGGAGCTAAGTCCGCTCTGGTATGCAGGAGAGCAGCTGCTGATCCTGATTGTAGCTTCCATCGTACTTGTGGCTACAGGGGGATATGGCTGGAATGCCGCCTCCGGGGAGCGTAGGGCTGCTGACGCTTCGCGGAGCCTGCGCACTCACATGCAGGAGCTGCATGAGATCAGAGGGATTGCCGGCACCTGGAAGCATCCTGAGGCGGGCAGGCTGGTGGAGCTGATCGAGGCTCTGGAGGAGAAATTCCGCTATAGTGACCCGGTATCGAGACCGGAATTGTACGCAACGGAAGACATCATTAGGCAGCAGATCTCTCTGCTGCATGACCATGTGGCTCTGCTGCTTGTCCTGAAGGAGCTGCCGGCCCGCTGGGACACGGAGACAGAGGAATTAACCGAAAGTATTGCCGGCACGCTCCAGCGGCGTAACCTGGAGCTGGCGGCGCTTAAATAGGAGGAATACACAGCAATGGGGATAGGGAATGAGTTGGGGGGACTGTTGCCGGGCCGGGAAGGGCAGCCCTCTGATAGTCTGCCTAAGTATGAGCGGACCACTTTTGATGTTGTAACTATCGGCGCCGGATATTTGTTTATGCCGTTGGGACTTGTGCTTGCGCTGGTACGCATAATCACGACCCATTACAAAAATTACCGCAAGGCTGTCAATTATAATCTGATGCATCATGTGTTTGTGGGCGGCTTCGTGCAGTTGTTGGGAATTGTCGTCAATTCCATCTTCAGTGAAGTCGCTGTTGATACGGGTACGTTGATTGGAATGTTAATTATGTTCTCATTGATAACGCTTCTGCCTGCGGCCGTATTTGCCAGAAGTGCAGCCAAAGCCAGATTTCGCTTCTCACAGCTCGCCAATCAGTATGTACATCTTATCGCGGTGGACAGAGTCCGCTATACCGGTAATCTGGCTGACCGCACCGGGCAGAGCGAAGGAGATGTGAACAGAGATCTGCTGTATCTCCAAAAGTATGGAGTGCTGGACTCCGGGCTTCTCTTCCATGAGGGAGCAGATACGGAGCCTCAAGCCCCGGCGGGACAAGCGGCCGCATCGCCCTTTTCAACACCTGGGGGACAGCCGTTATATCAGCAGCCGAGAGCGCAGCAGCTTCCCAAATCTGTCCGTTGTCCGGGCTGCGGCGCGCAGAATACGGTCGCTCCCGGCCAGTCCACAAGCTGTGATTACTGCGGGACGACCCTTGCTTACAGCTGAGCGGGGTACTCAGATGAAGGCTGTTCCTCCTAGATGATGGGGGGACAGCCTTTTCAACTTGGTTTGCAGAAAGTTATTGCAATAAAAGCCTTCAATCCCGTATAATGTCCACTATGTACATACAAAAGTCTTTGGGGTGAGGACGTTCGTGAAAGAACGCTATTATTTGGTCCGGGAGGACATATTGCCCGATGCGGTGCTGAAGACCATGCAGGTTAAGCAACTGCTGGAAGCAGGAGATGCCAAAACCGTACACGAGGGCGTGGAACAGGTCGGTCTTAGCCGCAGTGCTTTTTATAAATACAAAGATGGGATACACTTGATTCATCAGCTGGAGCGCGAACGTATTGTTACGATCTCGATTGATCTGGAGCACGAGTCAGGCATGCTGTCCAAGGTGCTCGGTTCTGTAGCTGTCCACGGGGCGAATGTGCTGACGATCCATCAGAGTATTCCGCTTCAGGGGCGGGCCAACGTGGTGATCTCTGTCGAGATTTCCCATCTGAATGAAGAATTGGGTGATTTGCTGGACAGTCTCAAGGCAATTCCGGGTGTGAAGCGTGCGTTAATTATTGGTCAGGGGTGAGAATACGAATGAAGCCGGTCAAAGTTGGTTTGCTGGGTCTGGGTACAGTGGGTACGGGCGTTGTCCGTATTGTTGAAGGGAATCAGGAGGATTTGAGCAGCCAGGTGGGTTCGCCGATTCTTATTGAACGTATTGCCGTGAAGAATACCGAGAAGCCGCGTGATATCGAGGTGGACCCGTCGAAGATTACCGATGATCCATGGGCAGTCATCCGTGACCCGGAGATTGATGTCATTGTTGAGGTCATGGGCGGGATCGCAGGGACGAAGGAGTATATTCTGGAGGCACTGGAGCGCGGCAAGCATATCGTAACCGCCAATAAGGATCTGATGGCCCTGCACGGCTCGGAGATTCTGGCGAAGGCGCAGGAGAAGCAGTGCGATGTGTTCTATGAGGCGAGTGTGGCAGGAGGCATTCCGATTATCCGCACCCTGATCGAAGGCTTTTCCTCGGATAAGATTATGAAGATTATGGGGATTGTGAACGGGACAACCAACTACATTCTCAGTAAAATGAGCCAGGAAGGCGCGTCTTACCTTGATGCACTGCAAGAAGCACAGGAGCTGGGGTATGCCGAGTCTGATCCGACCTCCGATGTGGAGGGGCTGGATGCGGCCCGCAAGATGGCCATTCTGGGCACGCTGGGCTTCCGCACCAATGTGGAGCTGAGCGATGTCAGTGTAAGCGGGATTTCCGGCGTTAGCAAGGAGGATATGGCTTTTGCCAAACGGCTAGGGTACGAGATGAAGCTGCTGGGGATCGCTGAACGCCAGGATGAGGAATTCAGCATTAGCGTCCAGCCTACGATGATCCGTACGAACCACCCGATTGCCTCCGTGAACGGTGTGTTTAATGCGGTATATGTATATGGTGAGGCTGTAGGGGAGACGATGTTCTACGGTGCGGGGGCAGGGGCGATGCCTACAGCAACCTCCATTGTGGCGGATCTCGTGGCGGTCATCAAGAACCTGAAGCTGGGTGTCAACGGGCTTAAGCAGATTGTGCCATATAAGCAGAAGAAGCTGAAGAGTGATGAGGATATCTTCTACAAGAACTTCCTCCTCCTGCACGTAGATGACAAAGCGGGTGTGCTGGCGAAGATTACTCAAGTGTTTGCCGAATATGACGTCAGTCTCGATTCCGTAGTGCAGCAGGCTAATACTAATAATCCGGATGCGGAAATCATTATTGTAACGCACAATGCCAGCAAGGCGAGTATGAATAAAGTAATGCGGCATTTAGAGCAATTGAACGTCATTCACCGCATCAAAAGCCATTACCGTGTAGAAGGCTAAATATCGCAGGCGTCCATGGAACATAGGGCTTGCGCGCAAATATAATGAAGGAGATTTACCCGCCATGAGTATTTACGGAAGGTCTAGAGTGAAGGTCCCTGCCAGTACCGCCAATCTCGGTCCGGGCTTCGATACGCTGGGCATGGCTCTGTCGCTGTACGCCTGGATTGAAATGGAGGAAGCCGCTGAAACGGTATTTCATCTGTACGGAGATGAGATGGCCGGCGTTCCCCGGGACAAAAGCAATCTGCTCTACAAGGTCGCTCAAATGGTATTTGCAGAGGCCGGAGTCCAGGTTCCGGAGTTGTCCATCTCCATGTATTCGGAAATCCCGCTGACCCGCGGGCTTGGCAGCAGTGCTTCAGCCATTATTGGCGCGCTGGCTGCGGCAAATGCTATGATTGGTTCACCGCTGAGTCAGGCGAAGCTGTTCGATATGGCTACCGCGATTGAGAAGCATCCCGATAATGTCGGAGCCTCGCTCTTCGGGGGAATTATTACGGCCGTGTGGGACGGCGAGCATGCCGATTATATCCGGATTGAGCCTCCTCAGGAGCTTGAAGTGCTTGTGGTCATCCCTGAATTCGAGCTGGAGACCGTCAAGGCAAGAGGCGTACTGCCTGCGGAGGTTACGGTCAGCGATGCTGTTCACAACATCAGCCGTACCTCGCTGCTCACCGCAGCGTTAGCCGCAGGCCGGTTGGACTTGATTGGCACAGCGATGCAGGACCGGCTGCATCAGCCCTACCGTGCACCGTTAGTGCCGGGGATGGAGAAGCTGCTGGCTGAAGCTCCGGGCCACGGCGCGCTCGGGATTGCGCTTAGTGGTGCAGGCCCGACCCTGTTATGTATGGTGGACCGCAGCGAGCGGCGGAAGCAGGAGCTGGAGCTGTTTTTGACAGCGACGATGCAAGAGAACGGGATTTCTGCCCGTACCGTATGGCTGTCCCCATGCACCACAGGTGTCACTGCGGAGCTGCTTGAAAGAAACGGGATGCAAAACGAATCATTTTTGGATATGATAAAAGGAGAATTACAGTCATGAAATCGATAGCGGTATTGCCTCAGGGCTCAGTCTCGCATGAAGCGCTGCTGCATTTATTTGGCGGTAACCCTGTTCATATTGAGCACCATAAGCTTATATCCGATGTCTTTCTGTCTACGGCTGGCGGAGTTACTGATTACAGTGTCATTCCGATTGAGAACACGATAGAAGGCTCGGTCAGCCTGCATATCGACTGGCTCATTAATGAAGTGAACCTGCCGATGCAGGCGGAGTGGATTTTCCCGTCAGTACAGAATCTGATCAGTCATCCGCAGGAATTCACCAAGGAGAATGGGGACAAGGATTATACGAAGATGGTCAAGATCCTGTCCCATCCGGTGGCTATGGCGCAATGTACGCAGTTCATCCGCAAGGCTATGCCGTGGGCTGAGCTGGAGTCTGTCGGAAGCACCTCTGAAGCGGTGGAGATTGTGAAGAGTAATCCCGGCAAAGGCTGGGCTGCCATCGGCACCTCGCTTGGAGCCGCTACGCACGGGCTGGAGGTAGTGGAACGCCAGATTACAGACCATAACAACAATTACACGCGGTTTGTACTGGTTGGCCCGCAGAAGCTGGAGCTTCCGCAGAAGAGCAGCGGAGATAAGACGAGTATTCTTGTCACACTGCCGGAGGATTTTCCTGGTGCGCTTCATCAGGTGCTGGCTGCTTTTTCGTGGCGGAAGCTGAACTTGTCCCGTATTGAATCACGACCCACGAAGAAGAAACTGGGTACTTATTATTTCTATATTGATGTGCTGGAGCCGATAGAATCGGTACTGCTTCCAGGGGCGATTGAAGAGATCAAAGCCTTGGGCTGTCAGGTACGGATTCTGGGGTCCTATCCCACATACACTTATGAGGAAGAGAAAGCGGAGGTGCAGTAAGTTCATGGCTGAGCAATGGATCTATCTGGATGGACAACATGTAACGAAAGAGAATGCAAAGGTATCCGTATTCGATCACGGCTTTTTATATGGAGATGGAATATTTGAAGGTATCCGTATTTATAACGGCAACATCTTCAAATGTAAGGAGCATCTGGACAGGCTGTATGATTCGGCGAAGTCGATTATGCTGGACATTCCTCTGACCTATGATGAGATGCTGGAAGCTATGGCTGAGACTATCCGCCTTAACGACATGCGCAACGGGTACATCCGGCTGATCGTATCACGCGGTCCCGGCAACCTGGGTCTTGATCCGCGCCGTTGTCCCATAGCAAGTGTAATTATCATTGTTGAGCAGCTGGCCATTTACCCGGAGGAGGCTTATATGAACGGACTTCGTGCCGTTTCGGTGTCCCAGCGCCGCAATATCCCGGATGCGCTGAATCCGAAGATCAAATCGCTGAATTATCTCAATAACATTCTGGTGAAGATCCAGTCGAATCTGGCGGAAGCCGATGAAGCGATCATGATGAACGCCCAGGGTTATGTAACCGAAGGCTCCGGCGATAATATCTTCATTATCAAAAGAGGGGTAGTCTATACACCGCCTTGTTACCTGGGTGCCCTGGAGGGAATCACCCGTCTGGCGATTATTGAGCTATGTGAGAAACTGGGCTTACCGCTTAAGGAAGAACCGTTCACTATGCATGACGTATATATTGCTGATGAAGTCTTCTTCACCGGCACAGCAGCGGAAGTGATTGCAGCCCGTGAGATCGACGGCAGAGTCATCGGTTCCGGCCAGGCCGGGCCGATTACCCTGCAATTGCTGGAAGAGTTCCGCAATGTGGTTGATAAAGACGGCTATAAGGTTTGGGAATAGTACAGTAGTTTCGCAAAAGCGAATAGAGAAAAATCCTTTCATGCCAAGCATGGAAGGATTTTTTTTGCATATAGGGATGTCATTCGCCCATGGGCTGCATAAGATGTAGTAACGAAGGAGGCGGCTGTACCGCAACTACCGAATCTGGAGGGCTATCATCCCTGAACCGGGGTGCAGTGCCGATCAATAGATACTTTTAGGAGGTAAATGCTGCGTGAAAATACACATTGTTAAGCAAGGTGATTCGCTGTTTGCGTTATCACAGAAGTATGGAGTGCCGCTGCAGAAAATAATCGAGGCCAATCCGCAAATCGCCAATCCAGATGTGCTTGCGGTTGGAGATAAGGTTAAAATCCCGGCTGCGCCTGTAGCTCTGCCTGTTCCGGACAACAACGATATCTACTATAAGCATACTGTCAAGCAAGGCGATACCCTGTGGAAGCTCTCCAAGGCTTGGGGAATTACACTCAAGGACATGATTGATGCCAACCCGCAGCTTAAGAACCCTAATGCACTGATGACGGGTGAAGTCGTGAATATCCCTAAGAAAGTCAGTACTTCTCCAATCCAGGCCCAATCCATCTCTCCTGTAAAAGCTAATACAACTCCAATTCAGGCTCAGTCCTCCGCTCCGGCAGTGGTTGATAAAACGGCGATTGGCGGTAAAACTTACACAGGTGTCATTGAAAAGCCAGCTCCTGCTCCAGCCCCGGCTCCTCTGGCAGAAGCGGTTCCCATCCCAATCTCTGTTCCTGCACCTAATCCTGCACCTAATCCTGCACCTAATAAAGCACCAGAAGTTAAGCCTGTCCAGGAAGTCATGCATGAGAAACAAAGCTTGTATGTGCAAATCACTGTTCCCGCGCAGGAAGAGAAAACCAAAGAAGTGCATCATAAATCAGAGGTTCAGCCTGCCGCCTGGGATGAGGGTAAAACCTCGCCATGGGGAAAGAGCGATGGCTATCCCGGCCTCAGCGAGAATCCGTATTTCATGAATTATGCACCCGTGTATCCCGTATATGAGCCAATGGCCAACATGGATATGAACAATATGAACAATATGAACAATATGAACAATATGAACAATATGAACAATATGAATTACATGAACAATGCTCCGAGTTATGTTCAACCTGCTGCGTTTATGCCGGATTGCCCGCCGTTCTATGCTCAGCCGATTAATCCTTGTCCGCCTGGACAATATCCCGGAGCATGGTATCCTAATGAAGCGCCGGATTATAACAATGTGAATATGTCTGCAGTAAGCCCTGTCAATGACAATGCTGCATTTGCTCCGCAGTACCAGAGCGAGCAGGTTAATCTTCCGTGGCCTTCCTGCGGATGCGGCGCAATGTCGATTCAGCCTTATCCTTATGAGCAGCCGATGTATAACGGTTATCCGGTGTACGGCATGCCGCAGATGGGGATGGTTTCTCCGTATGCTGGAGGAATGAATGCCATGCCTAACGCGGTCTCACCGATGTATGAACAGCCTATGGTATCGAATATTCCGCCATATCCGGCGTATCCGGGCATGGAGAACTTCGCCCACAACCGCGTACCCGAGATTCAGATTCCTGAACCTGTAGTGCAGGAAACGGAGGAGCTTCCGGATAAGGGGCGAACTGAGGCCACAGCAGCAAAGGATACAAAACCAGGAAAATCCAAACCGGCAGCGGCGAAAGCGAAAACCTCCAGCCAGACGTCTGCCACTAAGGATAAGGCCCACGCCAAGCCGAGTTCGAACTCAAACGGACGTTCAAGTACAGCTAAGAAGAATCAGACTCCTTGGATTCCGAATTAAGAGGCTAGTCTCTAAGGAGAGAGTTGCACATGCAGGTCCTGCTAGATATGAGGCCCTGCATGTGCTCTTTGGTCATGGTTATGCAGGTACAGAGACTTGTATAGGATATCTATGAAAGTCTATAGAACTATCTCGAAAATGGTAAAAATTAAGGGTTGATAGCGGGTATATATCATGCTATATTATATATCCAGTCGCAAGGCAGCTGCCCTGCAAGAAGATTGGACATGTTGATCTGACGAAACATTGTATTTCATTAAAAATAAGTGTTGCATTCAGAAGGAGAACGTGTTATATTATAAAAGTTGCTGGTGACGCGGTGATCGGCGCTGACAACGAGCTTGATCTTTGAAAACTGAACAACGAGTGAGTATCGGAAATCGCTTCGGCGAGATCCAAAAATGAGAATGAAAATTCTCGTCAGATGTTTCAAAATGAGCAATCGCTCTTTCTAAATACCAATTTGGAGAGTTTGATCCTGGCTCAGGACGAACGCTGGCGGCATGCCTAATACATGCAAGTCGAGCGGAGTTATGATGGAGCTTGCTCCTGATTAACTTAGCGGCGGACGGGTGAGTAACACGTAGGCAACCTGCCCTCAAGACTGGGATAACTACCGGAAACGGTAGCTAATACCGGATAATTTCTTTCCTCTCCTGAAGAGAGAATGAAAGGCGGAGCAATCTGCTACTTGGGGATGGGCCTGCGGCGCATTAGCTAGTTGGTGGGGTAACGGCTCACCAAGGCGACGATGCGTAGCCGACCTGAGAGGGTGAACGGCCACACTGGGACTGAGACACGGCCCAGACTCCTACGGGAGGCAGCAGTAGGGAATCTTCCGCAATGGGCGCAAGCCTGACGGAGCAATGCCGCGTGAGTGATGAAGGTTTTCGGATCGTAAAGCTCTGTTGCCAGGGAAGAACGTCCGGTAGAGTAACTGCTATCGGAGTGACGGTACCTGAGAAGAAAGCCCCGGCTAACTACGTGCCAGCAGCCGCGGTAATACGTAGGGGGCAAGCGTTGTCCGGAATTATTGGGCGTAAAGCGCGCGCAGGCGGTCATTTAAGTCTGGTGTTTAAACCTTGGGCTCAACCTGAGGTCGCACTGGAAACTGGGTGACTTGAGTACAGAAGAGGAAAGTGGAATTCCACGTGTAGCGGTGAAATGCGTAGATATGTGGAGGAACACCAGTGGCGAAGGCGACTTTCTGGGCTGTAACTGACGCTGAGGCGCGAAAGCGTGGGGAGCAAACAGGATTAGATACCCTGGTAGTCCACGCCGTAAACGATGAGTGCTAGGTGTTAGGGGTTTCGATACCCTTGGTGCCGAAGTTAACACAGTAAGCACTCCGCCTGGGGAGTACGGTCGCAAGACTGAAACTCAAAGGAATTGACGGGGACCCGCACAAGCAGTGGAGTATGTGGTTTAATTCGAAGCAACGCGAAGAACCTTACCAGGTCTTGACATCCAACTAACGAAGCAGAGATGCATCAGGTGCCCTTCGGGGAAAGTTGAGACAGGTGGTGCATGGTTGTCGTCAGCTCGTGTCGTGAGATGTTGGGTTAAGTCCCGCAACGAGCGCAACCCTTGACTTTAGTTGCCAGCAGGTTGAGCTGGGCACTCTAGAGTGACTGCCGGTGACAAACCGGAGGAAGGTGGGGATGACGTCAAATCATCATGCCCCTTATGACCTGGGCTACACACGTACTACAATGGCCGGTACAACGGGAAGCGAAGCCGCGAGGTGGAGCCAATCCCAGCAAAGCCGGTCTCAGTTCGGATTGCAGGCTGCAACTCGCCTGCATGAAGTCGGAATTGCTAGTAATCGCGGATCAGCATGCCGCGGTGAATACGTTCCCGGGTCTTGTACACACCGCCCGTCACACCACGAGAGTTTACAACACCCGAAGTCGGTGGGGTAACCCGCAAGGGAGCCAGCCGCCGAAGGTGGGGTAGATGATTGGGGTGAAGTCGTAACAAGGTAGCCGTATCGGAAGGTGCGGCTGGATCACCTCCTTTCTATGGAGAATCGTTTCCTGCAACGGAAACATTCAAATCGGAAGCTAAAGCTTCCACAATAGAACCCTTGGGTTCGAATACTCACTCGTTGGTCAGTTTTGAGAGTTTAAGCTCTCATCTTTAACTTTGATCCTTGAAAACTGGATACCGAAATGAATTTGCGTTTTAGAACATTCCTTTAAGCTGAACTTGTGTAAACAAGTTTCAATATTTTAGTGATGCTAAGCGAAGGTTTTCGATTGTGCAAACAAGCGAAACGCCGGAGCATTGGTTAAGCTACTAAGAGCACACGGAGGATGCCTAGGCGCCAGGAGCCGACGAAGGACGTGGCGAACAACGAAACTGCCTCGGGGAGCTGTAAGCAAGCTTTGATCCGGGGGTGTCCGAATGGGGAAACCCAGCTGTGGTAATTCGCAGTTACTCATTTCTGAATACATAGGAAATGCAGAGGCAGACCAGGGGAACTGAAACATCTAAGTACCCTGAGGAAGAGAAAACAATAGTGATTCCGTCAGTAGCGGCGAGCGAACGCGGAACAGCCTAAACCAAGGGGCTTGCCTCTTGGGGTTGTGGGACGTCTCACATGGAGTTACAAAGGAAGATGGTAGGCGAAGAGGTCTGGAAAGGCCCGCGATAGAGGTAAAAGCCCTGTAGCCTAAACTGTGTTCTCTCCGAGACGGATCCCGAGTAGTGCGGGGCACGTGAAACCCCGTATGAATCCAGCAGGACCATCTGCTAAGGCTAAATACTACCTGGCGACCGATAGTGAAACAGTACCGTGAGGGAAAGGTGAAAAGCACCCCGGAAGGGGAGTGAAATAGAACCTGAAACCGTGTGCTTACAAAAAGTCAGAGCCCTTTCTATGGGTGATGGCGTGCCTTTTGTAGAATGAACCGGCGAGTTACGTTTAACATGCAAGGTTAAGGTGAGAAGCCGGAGCCGCAGCGAAAGCGAGTCTGAATAGGGCGAATGAGTATGTGGACGTAGACCCGAAACCGTGTGATCTACCCCTGTCCAGGGTGAAGGTGCGGTAACACGCACTGGAGGCCCGAACCCACGCATGTTGAAAAATGCGGGGATGAGGTGGGGGTAGCGGAGAAATTCCAATCGAACTCGGAGATAGCTGGTTCTCCCCGAAATAGCTTTAGGGCTAGCCTCGGTGAATGGAGTCGTGGAGGTAGAGCACTGATTGGGTGCGGGGCCCGCAAGGGTTACCAAGCTCAGTCAAACTCCGAATGCCATGTACTTCTTGCCGGGAGTCAGACAGTGAGTGCTAAGATCCATTGTCAAAAGGGAAACAGCCCAGACCATCAGCTAAGGTCCCCAAGTGTGTGTTAAGTGGGAAAGGATGTGGAGTTGCACAGACAACCAGGATGTTGGCTTAGAAGCAGCCACCATTGAAAGAGTGCGTAATAGCTCACTGGTCGAGTGACTCTGCGCCGAAAATGTAACGGGGCTAAACACACCACCGAAGCTATGGCTAGATGCTTTGCATCTGGGGTAGGGGAGCGTTGTATGTAGGTTGAAGGTGTACCGTAAGGAGCGCTGGACAGCATACAAGTGAGAATGCCGGTATGAGTAACGAAAAGATCAGTGAGAATCTGATCCGCCGAAAGCCCAAGGTTTCCTGAGGAAGGCTCGTCCGCTCAGGGTAAGTCGGGACCTAAGGCGAGGCCGAAAGGCGTAGTCGAAGGACAACAGTTTGAAATTACTGTACCACCGTAATCCGCTATGAGCGATGGGGTGACGCAGGAGGGTAGTGACGCGGACTGATGGATATGTCCGTCTAAGCAGTGAGGCTGGTGTGTAGGCAAATCCGCACACTACTAAGGCCAGGCTGTGATGGGGAGCGAAAATTACAGTAGCGAAGGTCATGATCTCACACTGCCAAGAAAAGCCTCTAGCCAGGAGAAGGTGCCCGTACCGCAAACCGACACAGGTAGGCGAGAAGAGAATTCTAAGGCGCGCGGAAGAACTCTCGTTAAGGAACTCGGCAAAATGACCTCGTAACTTCGGGAGAAGAGGTGCCTCGGTAGGGTGAATAGCCCGAGGGGGCCGCAGTGAAAAGGCCCAAGCGACTGTTTAGCAAAAACACAGGTCTGTGCGAAGCCGTAAGGCGAAGTATACGGGCTGACGCCTGCCCGGTGCTGGAAGGTTAAGGGGAGTGGTTAGGGGTAACCCGAAGCTGTGAACCGAAGCCCCAGTAAACGGCGGCCGTAACTATAACGGTCCTAAGGTAGCGAAATTCCTTGTCAGGTAAATTCTGACCCGCACGAATGGCGTAACGACTTGGGCGCTGTCTCAACGAGAGATCCGGTGAAATTTTAATACCTGTGAAGATGCAGGTTACCCGCGACAAGACGGAAAGACCCCATGGAGCTTTACTGCAGCTTGATATTGAATTTGGGTACGATCTGTACAGGATAGGTGGGAGCCGTTGAGGCAGGAGCGCAAGCTTCTGCGGAGGCGCCGTTGGGATACCACCCTGATCGTATCTAGGTTCTAACCTAGTGCCCTTACCGGGTACGGGGACCGTGTCAGGCGGGCAGTTTGACTGGGGCGGTCGCCTCCTAAAGAGTAACGGAGGCGTTCAAAGGTTCCCTCAGAATGGTTGGAAATCATTCGCAGAGTGCAAAGGCATAAGGGAGCTTGACTGCGAGACCTACAAGTCGAGCAGGGACGAAAGTCGGACTTAGTGATCCGGTGGTACCGCATGGAAGGGCCATCGCTCAACGGATAAAAGCTACCCTGGGGATAACAGGCTTATCTCCCCCAAGAGTCCACATCGACGGGGAGGTTTGGCACCTCGATGTCGGCTCATCGCATCCTGGGGCTGAAGTAGGTCCCAAGGGTTGGGCTGTTCGCCCATTAAAGCGGTACGCGAGCTGGGTTCAGAACGTCGTGAGACAGTTCGGTCCCTATCTGTCGTGGGCGCAGGAAATTTGAGAGGAGCTGTCCTTAGTACGAGAGGACCGGGATGGACGTACCGCTGGTGCATCAGTTGTTCCGCCAGGAGCATGGCTGAGTAGCTACGTACGGACGGGATAAGCGCTGAAAGCATCTAAGCGTGAAGCCCCCCTCAAGATGAGATTTCCCAGTATGTAAGACCCCTTGAAGACGACGAGGTAGATAGGTTGGAGGTGGAAGTGCAGCAATGCATGGAGCTGACCAATACTAATCGGTCGAGGGCTTATCCAAATTTCTAACACGCAGATTCATTTCGGATTCAGTTTTCAGGAATCAAATTCCTGAAAGATTTTAAGCTGCATGTCCTTTCTGAGGATTGATATTTTGCGGGAGTGATCTCACGGATGTCAACGCAGCGCAAAAATCATGTTTGGTGGCGATAGCGGAGGGGTTCCACACGTACCCATCCCGAACACGACCGTTAAGCCCTCCAGCGCCGATGGTACTTGGACCGAAGGGTCCTGGGAGAGTAGGACGTTGCCAAGCACTTAAGACCACTGTTGATTATCAACGGTGGTTTTTTGTTGTGCTATTGCTGATGTATTTCATAGAGATCGTGGGCAGACTGAGAAGTGAAAGAAGAGATGTCCGTCATTTCACCTTGTCTGCTTCCTCTGAGACCCTACACAGGAGACTGGGGAGCCGTGGTGAAGGCAGGACTCCTGGGCCGCCCAACAGATAGAGAGATGTCTTAGAGGGCTTAAGAGCGAGCTCTTCGCGTTTGATGTAGATACTGAACATATAATAGAATATTTCTATTTCTATTTCTATTGTATTATTCTATTTTATTTGATATAATACCTTTTGTTGTCGAAAGATTGTTCGTTCATCTGGCTCGTTGGTCAAGGGGTTAAGACACCTCCCTTTCACGGAGGTAACATGGGTTCGAATCCCATACGAGTCACCAACTTTTTTGTTTGATAAATTAATGGTTGTACATCTCGTAAAAATGTGTTATGATCATTAAGTTGCTTCTTCGATGGAGGCTTAGCTCAGCTGGGAGAGCATCTGCCTTACAAGCAGAGGGTCGGGGGTTCGAACCCCTCAGCCTCCACCATGCAGACTTTGCAAGCCAGAAGAGAATATTTTATAACTGACGCGGGGTGGAGCAGCCCGGTAGCTCGTCGGGCTCATAACCCGAAGGCCGCAGGTTCAAATCCTGCCCCCGCAATATTTGGAACCGTGGTGTAGTTGGCCTAACATGCCTGCCTGTCACGCAGGAGATCGCGGGTTCGAATCCCGTCGGTTCCGCCATTTTTATCAAAGCATTTGAATACATACCGTGTGCGGACGTGGCTCAGCGGTAGAGCATCGCCTTGCCAAGGCGAGGGTCGCGGGTTCGATTCCCGTCGTCCGCTCCATATTTTGCGCCCTTAGCTCAGCTGGATAGAGCGTTTGACTACGAATCAAAAGGCCGGGAGTTCGAATCTCTCAGGGCGCACCATTTTTAACTTCATAACATACTTTAATTGCTTCTCTATCTAAAATTTAATTATCCTTAGCGGATATATACGTATAATATGCCGGCGTGGCGGAATGGCAGACGCGCTCGACTCAAAATCGAGTGGGAAACCGTGGAGGTTCGAGTCCTCTCGCCGGTACTAAAAAAAGGCTTATGACATTGTACAATGTCATAAGCCTTTTTTATTGCACCGTAACTATAATAACTGATTGAGCCTGCTCACAGGCGCTTTCCCGTTTTGTACACGTTTTATATTATCTATAAAGAAATCGTATCTTTTTTTGTGGAATTTCCGGCCATCGGGCATTCCGGCGGTATGGGGAGTAAGGATCACATTACTCAGAGTGCGGAGCTCACTGTCTATAGGAAGCGGTTCGGATTCATACACATCCAGGCAGGCGCCGGAAAGTTCCCCAGTTTTTAAGGCATCTATCAAGTCTCTTTCGTTGACAATCCCCCCGCGGGCTGTATTGATAAAAAGGGCGGTATTCTTCATTTTTTTGAACACTTCTTGGTTGATCAGGTGCTCGGTCTGCTCAGTCAAGGGTACATGTACACTGACTATATCCGATGTACTTAGAAGAGTATCGAGATCCGTCATTGTCACCAAATCGTCAGCCTGTACCACTGTCTTTCTCGCAGAAGCCAGCACAGTCATATCAAAAACCCTGCAAAACGCAGCTACTTTTTTTCCGATAGCACCGAGCCCGATAATCCCAATGGTTTTGCCCTCTAATTCACTCCCTGTATACTCTAAGTCATGTTCATCCATCCTGGATTTCATGAAATGATCAAGAAACGGTATGTTTTTATAATAGGACAGCATTAGTGCCATTACGTGTTCGGCCACGGCATGTGCATTCACTCCTGCTGCATTGGCCACCCAAATGCCGAGCTGTGTACAGGCAGGGATATCGACATTATCATAACCTGCACCGGTCTGTACCAATTTTAATTTTTGGGCGGTAGCAAGCAGGCTAGGGTCCACTTTGATATGCTCAGGGATGAGGACCTGGCAATCTTCAATATGATGCAGCATTTCTTGTCCGGGCGGGACAATGACAACATTCCAGTTTTGCGGAAAATACCTTGTAATCTTTGATTGTGCGGTCTCGTTAAAATGACCAACGATGAGAATCTTCATGGTTAAACCACCTTTTCATAACCTGGACTATTTGACCCCTTGTCTGTGTTAATGATAATTTTAGACATAACGAATAATGTTGTAAAACGCAAATATTTTGAGAACTATATTAATATTTTCTATATATTGAGGTGGTATTCGATGTATTTTCCTGGGATTGAAGCGTTTCTAGCTATCGTACGGACGGGGAGTATCAGTAAAGCGGCCGAACTGCTGCACCTGTCACAAGCTACGGTAAGCTACCGGTTAAAGACGTTGGAGCAGGAAATGGGCGGCCTGTTGGTTGAGCGAAGAAAGGGGGCACCCAAAATCAGTCTGACTCCAAACGGGGAGAACCTTTTCAGCATTGCGGAAAGATGGGAGGCGCTCTGGAGGGAGACACAAATCTTAAAGGCTAACGGTTCGCAGTTAAGTCTGGCCATAAGCGCTGCGGAAAGTATAAGCCACTTTGTCTTGCCTCCGGTATATAGAATGCTAAATCAGCATACCCCGTCCATCCGGCTGCAGATTCGTACGCAGCATACTCAGGAGGCTTTTGATAGTATTGAGCGGCGTGAGATGGATGTGGCGTTTGTGGTACGGGAAATCGTATCGCCTAGCGTTACTGTTCAACCGTTTTTTACTGAAGAAATGGTGCTGTTGCGCTTGGCTGCACCAGGGCGGCAGGCTGGAGATACAGTAGAAATGGAAGAATTGGCGGCAGAGCATGAAGTCTTCGTCAATTGGAATCGGGAGTTTCAATTCAGACATGACCAGTGGTGGGACCCGCTGTGCCCGTCCCGTGTGCATCTGGACACAGCGGGACTCATTACTACTTTTTTGACGGATGCCAGACAATGGACGATCGTTCCTGCTTCAATTGGCGCACATATGATGGGGATGGGAGAATTTGTTCTGCAGAAGCTGGCGGTGTCAGTGCCCCCAAGAATAGGCTATAAGGTCACTCATAAGTTTCCAAACCAGGCATTACACGAGCCCCTTCGGATTCTGGATAACTATCTGCAAGATAGATTTGGACTCCAGTGAGTTGGCCTGTTGTGCTGTACAATCATTGTACCCGCTTGGAAATCGGGTGGTCCGCGTTCATCTGCAGCAGGTCCCACAGGTTGCCGTACAGATCCTTGAATACCGCAACGATTCCGTACGCTTCCTCTTTGGGTTCTCTGACGAATTCAATCCCTCTGGAGACCATTTCATGATAATCTCTCCAGAAGTTATCGGTGTTCAGAAAAAGAAATACCCGTCCGCCTGCCTGATTGCCGATAAAGGACTCTTGTTCAGGCTTCGACGCCCGGGCCAGCAGAAGGGTAGTGCCTGCTGATCCGGGAGGGGAGACTACGACCCATCTTTTATCCTGCTCGGGCTGATAGAGATCTTCAACTAATGTGAAATTCAGCTTGTTTGTATAAAATTCTATGGCTTCATCATAATCCTTAACGACTAGAGCAATGTGCACAATGGACTGAAGCATCCCGGTCATCCTCTCATTCTAGGCAATGGTATAGCTCTTATTATTCTACTATAAATGGACCTAATCTACACCAGCTCAATTACCGCCATCTGATGATTCTCCAGGTAGGGAATCGTGTAAGTAATCTCGCCATCCTGGCTGAGTGTGAACGGCAATTCTGTCATGTAAGGAGCCAGATAAACCCGGTGGACGGGGCCGGGAGACGGGAGCCGCAGGCTGACGGTAATATCATGGAGCGGCACGAGGTCCTCGATGACTTCAATCCGGCCCTTCAGGGCAGGTGCAGCATGGAGCAGATGATTGACATAACGCTGCTCTGCCTGCTGATACTGCAGGGTCGTTATGCCGCGGGCCGGCAGATTGGTGCGCAGGGAAGGAAGGGGGAGCAGGCGAGACAGTGCATGCAGCACCAACTCCTTCAAGATAAGAGAGCCGGCTTCGGCGTACTCGCTGAATACCTTCCAGGCGATATAGATTCCGCTGCTGCTCTCGGTCATTCCCGGACCATTGTTCTCCATCGCGCCCGGCGTGTGCTGGTGGGAACAGAAGGTGAAGACGTCACGGTTAAAATAAGGGTTCTCCAGGTGTCCGAGTGCCTCTCCTTGTCCTTCCTGCAATTCGATTAGCTGACCTTCGCCGTACATGACAAAGGAAGCAGGCAATAACGCACCGGGTGTGAAATAGGGCTTGAAATACGCGGGCTGGTACGGGTTCTCTCCAAGCCAGGTGATTCCCATGTTCAGGGCAAATGCATTCCCGGCCAGGTTCAATCCCGAGCATCCGGTAACCAGCAACTTGCCGCCGCCAGCCGTGAAGCTCTCTATGGCATCGGCCAGCTCAGGCCATACAGATACCTCATCCGGGAGAATCAGCACCTTGTACGCGCTAAAATCGCTGAATGTATCTACGATATCATACAGGTAATGCCCTTCGGTCAGCATCCGCACCACTCCGGCGTCAGCCAGATTACGCTCTCCTCTGCGTGCTTGCCCGCCGGGACAGGCCTCCCGTGCCGCTTCCAGCGATAAGACGGCAATATCGGCCACAGCAGTGACCCCGCTGCACCATTCCTCCTTCGCCTTGACCTCGCTGTAGGCAGTGCCGATCAGGGCGTAAGTTGCCTCATCCATCAGGCCGGAGGGATGGAGCTGATCACCGATGGAGCATCTGGCACCGTGGGCCAGGCTAAGCGCAGTCTCGAAGCGCAGCGCGTTCGGATGCTTATAGCCGCCGAACTCTCCCCAGGAGGTATGGAATTTGCCGGTCATGCCGAGGAATTCCATGCCCAGCGTCTGGGCGTAGCGTGCGGACAGCGGGAAATGATCATATCCCCAGCCTCCGGTGGGCAGGGACTCCAGCTCCAGATGGCTGTTGACCTGCACGAGGTCGCGGCGTCCCCGCTGCTGATGGCCGTTGTTATGGTAGACCGGAAGACCGGGCTTCACGGCATCAATGGTCTCCCGCACACGGTGGGCATAATTCAGGTAAGTCTGCTCACCGAGGGCGATGACGGCAGCTTCATCCCGGGGGTCCTGACCTGCGGCCCGCAGAGCGGTGACGCAATATTGGCAACGGCATTTACGGCAACCAACGATGTCCAGGAAGATGCCGTCAGCATCGTAGCGGGAAGCAGCCTCATGAATCTGGGCCAGCAGGATGTCCAGATAAGGCGTGTTCATACAGAACTCGTGGTAACCCGGAGTCATGAAATCCTTCACCCACCGGGTCCGGTCCTCGTCGTCGCGGATTAGCCACTCCGGATGGCGGCGGGCCAGCTTCTCGTCCAGACCTGCTGACAGATACACCGGTGTGCGGACTCCGATCTCATGAGCAGCCTCAATCATTTCGCCCAGCAGGTCGAAGGTGAGCTGGGGGTGCATCTCATTGGCTTCACTGGGATGATAGGCCCAGCCGTGATGACATTTGGAGAATACGGTGATAGAGTCTACATGCCCTGTGCGCAGCATGGACTGAAACTGGGCTTTGGAGAATTCACGGCCAATGCCGGGAATGGCTTCTGAAGTATGGAAATCAAGGTGAACCTGACGAAAACGCATGGATACACAGCCCCTTATGGAATAGAATGAAAAGCGAATTCCCAGTCAATGTACCTCTTTATTGCCGCAGCAGCCAGTGATAATATAGACCTTAAATAGCACAAAACCGACTTAAGAGAGGAGGTGATATCATGCTGTGCCTGGAATTTGCCATTCCGCCGCTGCCGCAGTTCGTCACGGTGGGACATGCCGTCTGGTCGGCGGGGGACCGGCATTTCGCCCGCACGTTCGGGGTATATGATCTGCTGCTGGTCAAGCGGGGAACGCTCTATATGACAGAAGAAGGCAAGGAGTATGCAGTGGGTCCGGGAATGCTGCTGGTGCTGGAGGCGGGACGGCCACATGACGGCTACCGGGCCTGCGAGGAGGATACGGAGATCTTCTGGGTCCACTTCATCCATGAATCTAAGCCGGCCTATATCCGGCACGGGGATATTCCCTGGTCTTCCCTGCTGTCCAAGGGAACGGTGGAGGACGAGGAGCCTGTCCGGCAGCGGCTGTACCTGCCGAAGTTCGCTGCGGTCGATGTAGAGAGGCTGGAGCCGATCTTGCGGGAGATGAACGAGATTCATAGCCGGCTCAGCGCAGGGAACGCGCTGCGGCTGCATCTGCTGCTGGCCGGGCTGCTGGCGGGACTGCAGGCGGAATGTGAACGGACGATCCAGCCGGAGCCGGCAGTCCGGCTGGCCCGGGCTGCCGCGGCCTATCTGGATGTTCATTGGAGGGAGCCGTTTCATCTGGCCCGGCTTGAGGAGGAGCTGCATTTCCAGGCGGATTATATTACGAGGTGCATGAAGCAGCATATCGGCACCACACCGCTGCAGTATGTGCTACATCTGCGTCTGGAGGAAGCGAAGAAGCTGCTGGGCGGTACGGTACTGAGTATCGCGGAAATTGCCGAACGGGTAGGCATTCAGGACCCCAATTATATGACCCGGCTGTTCAGCGCCAGATTCGGAGTGACCCCCGGAGCCTACCGGCAGCGGTTGCGCCAGCGGGATGAGGCTGCTGCCGTGACCGATCTGGGGGAGGGCTGAGCGCCCGCCCGGGCAGCGGTCAGGAGCCCAGCATCCGCTCGCGGTATTGGCTGGGACTACAGTTAAATACCTTGCGGAACTGGCGGGAGTAATAATTCTGGTCATGGAAGCCGCTGTCCATCGCCACCTGGGAGATGCTCAGGCCGGGGCTGCGCAGCAGTGTGCAGGAATAATCCAGCCGCTTGCGGATGACATAATCCATAGGGGTGGTGTGATAGTTGCGGGTGAATACTCTCAGGAACTGGCGGGTAGACATATAGGCCCGGTCAGCCATGGATTGCAGCGTGACCGGCTGCAGGAAATGCTCCTCGATATAGGTGACGGTCTCCCCGATCCGCAGCGCCTTGTTATCCTCATGGCCGCTGCTGTTCTGATAATAGCGGGAGAGCATGCCTACCAGAGCGGTGAAATAGGTACGGATCATCAGCCGGTAGCCTTCCGGCTGCCGGTCATGCTCCTCCAGAATATCATCGAGCAGCCGCGTAGCTTCCCTTAGCTGCCCGGCTTCAAGAGAGAGCATGCCCTTGAAGTACATCTCCTTCCGGTAGAACGGCTCAATATAGAACAGTGCCTGGAAGCCTGGCAGAAGTCTTAACTCGGACTGCTGAAGCAGCTGCTCCGGCTGGAACATCACATTGACGTATTCGATGCCGTCGACATTCTTGTAGCCGTGGGAAACGTTGCTGTGGATTAGAAAAACCTGGCCGGCGGTAACCGGATATTCCCTCCCCTCGATGATATGAACGGCATTTCCCGACAGAATAACGACAAGCTCCGAGAAATCATGGCTGTGGACGTAGTAATCGTGGGTCAGCGGGCATTTCTGGATTCTAAAGGTAAAACCCGGCTCAAGGCCGATATCCCGCGCTAGGATTTTGGTAGTCATGGCCATATTATGCTAAAGAAGGTCGGGATCGTCAAGGCGCAAAGGCGCGGGCGGCGCTACCATTAGGGTGGCGGTGTACCGGCCTGGCTGCGGCCAGGCAGTGAGACCTGCGCCAAGGTCAGGAGGGCAAAGAATGCGGAATATACTTAAGGATAGAGTTACACGGAATAACAGAAATCCCCGGATACTGTTCCTCGGGGACAGTATTACAGCTGACGGACAATATATCAGGTTGATCCAGGATTGGTTGAACATACACCGGCCGGAGTGGACCGCTGAGCTGATTCCAGCCGGAGTTCCCAGCGAGACGGTCTCGGGACTCAGCGAAGCGGCGCATCCCGGCCCGCGGCCGAGCGTCCATGAGCGGCTGGCCGGGGAACTGGCGGCAGCCGCTCCCGATGTGGCCGTAGCCTGTTATGGGATGAATGACGGAATCTATCATCCGTTCTCGGATAAGCGGTTCGCTGCCTATCAGGCGGGGATGCTGGCGCTCAGCACACAGATTCGTGATACCGGAGCAGGGGTAGTGCTCATGACACCGCCGCCGTTCGATGCCTTGTCCATGAACGGTCCACTGCAGCCGGCGGATGCGGCCGACTTCAGCTATCTGGCGCCGTATGAAGACTATGATCAGGTGCTGGAGCGTTATGCAGGCTGGCTGCTGTCCGGGGGGTGTCCGGCGGACGGAGTCATTGATCTGCGCACACCGCTGCTGGAGCATATCCGGCATGAGCGGTCGCTGAATGCCTCCTATAGATACGGCGACGGCATCCACCCGGATGCCCCGGGACATGAGGTGATTGCCCGGACCCTTCTCCAGGAGCTGCTTCGGTGCGAGCCGGATCAGCTGCCCGGTACGTAAGAATTCCCGAAGGCGGCTCACAGAACCACCGATTGACAAGCAATTTGGCGCGGGATTATAGTAAGGTCACCCTAAGAGCCGGGAGAGATCACCTATGAATGTACTTCAGACGATCCGTTCGCGGAAATATCTGCAACGGATCTTACTCAGCTTCATGCTTGTTGTCGCTATACTGGCTGTGGCCTCGCTGTTTGTGAACTCGGGTGCCCGCAGCAAGGTGCTTAGCCTGCAGAATGAAGCCGACCGCAAGCTGCTGACCCAGATCAATTACAATATCGAGAACATGAACGGGATCGTAAAAGATCTGGCGGTGTCCCTGTACAATGACGAGGAATTGCTGGCGCTGAAGTCCGGTGCGGATTACAGGCAGAGCATTCTCAAAATTGAACGGCTTAACCATACGGTCGCAGCGTCCCCGTATCTTCATGCGGCTGTATTCTATAACGGGGCCCAGCACCGCTTCTTCTCGTCGCTGAATCATGAGATTGATAATAATCTTCTGTACAGCTCCCTTCAGGGCTATATGGACTCCAGAGCAGACTTGCCGAAGCTACAGCTTATTCCGCTGGACCTGGACGGAAAGGGCGAGGGCATTGATGTCTTTGCGTTCTTCCTGTATGACGGGGAGACCCTGGGTTCAATCAATGACAATGTGCTAATTCTGACGGTGAAGCCGGGCTGGATGCTGGACAACATGAAAGCGCTTAACCAGGTAGCCGAGCGGCAAAGTGATGTTCTATTCGTGACCGATACCGACGGTGAGGTACTCATCTCCACCGGCGGGCAGCTGCCTGAGGATCTCAACCTCAAGGGGGAGCTGCTGCCGCGGATCAGTGAATCGGGCAGGCCGCTGGATTCCTTCAACTATAAGCATGACGACACGAAGTATAAGGTTACTTATCTGAGCAAAGCCCTGAACAACTGGCAGATTGTCAGCATGCAGGATTATGATGTGGTGCTGGGCAGCGTCCGGCAGATGAAATGGACGGAGATCGCGGTCACACTGTCCGTAGTTCTGCTCGCCGTCCTGCTGTCCGTGTTCTTTGCGATACGTCTGTATAAGCCGGTAGGCCAACTGCTGACACTGGTTCCGCAGGATGTCCGCGGGGCGCCGCAGGCCAAGGATGAGCTGTCGCTGATTGCGGCCAACCTCACCGAGATGATCAGTAAGCTCAAGGGCCTTGAGCTGGAGCGGGCCTCGCAGTCCAATGTTGCCAAGCTCTATCAGCTCCGCAGCCTGATCGGCGCAAGCCACAGCCTGGATGAGCAGGCCTTCATGCAGCTCAGGGAGCAGCACAGCATTGACATCGCCTATCCGTCCCCGCTCCGTCTGGCGCTCGTTCAGATCGACAATCTGCAGGGGCTTGCGGCAGAGCCGGGACTGCCGATGGAATCCCTGCTGTATTTCGCCATAGCCAACATCGGCCAGGAGGTACTGCGCCTGGAAGGGTCCTGTGAAGCCGCAGATATGAAGAGCGGCCATCTGGTCTTCGTTGCCGGGAACACGGAGGAGGAGCTGGCGAAGCTGGAGGAGCGCTTCAGGGAGCTTCAGCAGAAGATTGCCCGTTATTATCATATTACTTTTACCGTTACACTAAGCGAAGTGTTAAGCGATTACCGCCTCATTACCCGGCATTACAATCTGGCTATACGCCACTCCAACTACCGGATGATCTTCGGCAAGGGAGCGGTTATGGAGCCTGGGCTGCTCCGGGAGAATGAGCAGAATGAAGCGCTGCGTATCCCGCAGGAGCTGGAACGGCAGCTGACGGACGGGCTGAAGGGCGGAGATCTGGCAGAGACGGAGCAGACGATCCGTAAATGGAGAGAGCTGCTCGGCGGCTTCAGCTACGAGAATATGTACTCTGCGGTGCTGCATCTTGCTGTGACCTTAAACCAGACGCTTGGCGAGATGAACAGCCGTAACGTGAACCCGGTCTCGGTCAACCTTCAGGCGATTAACCGGCGGATTCTGGAAAAGGAAACACTGGATGAGATCGAGACTGTCCTTCTGGAGGTGGTGCGTGAAGTCGCGGAGCAGCGCCGGAGCGGGCGGGAAGACAAGAACCGGCTGCTGGCGGAAACGGTGAAGGAAATTATTGATAAGCATTATGCTGATCCCGATCTCAATGTGCAGCGGATCGCCGATATGCTCAAGATGAGCTCCGTGTACCTGGGGCAGGTGTTCAAGGCGCAGGAAGGGACGACTGTGGTCGACCAGATCAATGCCGCCCGGCTGTCCTGTGCCAGAGAGTATCTGGAGCAGAAGGACCTGACTGTGACTGAGATTATGGAGAAGGTCGGATTCGGGAATGAGAGCTATTTCTACCGCCTGTTCAAACGCCGCTACGGTACTACGCCGAAGGAGTACCGTCTGAAATCGGCTATTGACCGCAGCAAATAACCCCCTTCTCTTCATACGCCAACCACAAGTCCGCTGAATGAGCGCTGCTCATTTAGCGGGCTTTTTGCGCCGCACCTGAGTTCTGCGCCCGCCGGAACAGGAATCTGGCAACAATACAGCCCGCCGTTACAGCATTCTTGCAATTGTACAGTAACGCTACAGCCGGATTCTGCGCTATGTTAGTCGTGCAAAGCCTGGGACACAGGCAAACAGCTGCAGCTAAGGAAGGAAAGGAAGGGGCTTTGGTTATGTTGAATAAGATCGGAAGAGAGCTGCATCATTTCAAGAACAACCGGGAGCTGTTTCTGCTCTCACTGCCGGGACTGTTGTACAAATTGATTTTTGCCTACATTCCCATGATCGGCCTGATTATCGCCTTCAAGAATTACCGGTATGATCTCGGTATCTTCGGCAGTAAGTGGGTGGGACTGGATAATTTCCGTTATTTATTCACTACGGATACGGCATGGCGGATTACCCGGAATACGGTTCTATATAATACCGCCTACATTGTGGCAGGTACCTCGGCCGCACTGCTGCTGGCGATTCTAATGAATGAAATCAAGGCGAAATGGAGCAAGTTCTACCAGACAGCCTTGTTTCTGCCACATTTCCTTTCATGGGTACTTGTGGGTTATGTGGCCTATGCTTTCCTGAACCATTCGGATGGTTTTATCAACCGCACGCTGGAATCCTTCGGGCTGAATCCGGTGAGCTGGTACCAGGATGCCGGGCCGTGGCCGGTCATTCTTATTCTGGTTCAATTATGGAAGGTCGTGGGCTTCAATACGCTGATTTATTTTGCCGGGATTATTGGCATTAACAGTGAATATTACGAGGCGGCGCGGATCGACGGGGCAACCAAGCGGCAGATGGCGTTCAAAATCACGATCCCGCTGATGGCTCCGATCATCATTATTATGCTGATTCTGTCCATCGGCAATATGTTCCGCGGAGATTTCGGCCTGCATTATTTCATCCCGAATAACTCCGGTTTCCTGTACGGCTCTACGGATATCATTGATACCTATGTATACCGTGCGCTGCGTGAAGTCGGCAATGTAAGCATGTCTGCGGCTACAGGCTTTTACCAGTCGGTTGTAGGTCTGGTGCTGGTGCTGACGGCTAACGGAATTGTGCGCAAGGTCGATCCCGATAATTCCCTGTGGTAAGGAGGTGCCCTGAGCGTGGGCAAGAAATTCGAATTTTCCAAGCTGTTCATTAATCTGCTGTTTACGGTGTTGTCGCTGGTGGTGATTCTGCCATTCCTGCTGGTCATTGCAGTCTCGCTGACGGATGAGAAGTCGCTGACCGCAAACGGGTATCAGTTCATCCCTGAGTCCTTCAGTATGGATGCCTACCGGTATCTGCTGGACGCTCCTGACATTCTGCTCCGGGCCTATGGCGTGACCTTCACGATAACCATCCTCGGCGCGCTGACCGGGCTGCTGCTGACCGCGATGACCGCATACGTCATTTCAAGGCAGGATTACCGGTATAACCGGGCGACGACCTTCTATGTATTTTTCACCATGCTGTTCAGCGGGGGGCTCGTTCCTTCCTACATTCTGATTACGCAATATCTGCATCTGAAGGACAGCCTGCTGGCGCTGATTCTGCCTATTCTGCTGTCGCCGTTCAACATCATGGTCATGAAGGGCTTCATGTCCAAGATTCCGCTGGAGATCATTGAATCGGCCAAAATCGACGGGGCGCGGGAATTCCGCATTTTCTTCCGGATCATCCTGCCGCTGTCCACTCCGGCGCTGGCGACGCTGGGCCTGCTGATCTCCTTCACCTACTGGAACGAATGGTTCAACGCGATGCTCTATATCGACGATCCGAACAAGGTGCCGCTGCAGCTTCTGTTGGTGCGGACGCTCAACAGCATCGAGTTTCTGACGACGAACTCTGAATTTACCGGACAGCTTGGGATTGATCTGAGCAGCTTCCCGAACAGCTCGGCGCGGATGGCGATTGCTGTACTGGCCGGCGGACCGATGCTGGTGATCTTCCCGTTTTTTCAGCGGTTTTTCGTCAAAGGACTTACGGTTGGCTCCCTAAAGGGTTAACATACAATTACATGTACTAAGTACAGGAGGTCACTTACATGAGAAAAAGGCTGGTTGGAGTATTGGCGTCCGTAATGCTGGTTGCATCTGTGCTGTCAGGCTGCGGTGGGAATAATAACGGCGGCACGAATGCCGGGACAGGCACGGAAGGAAGCGGGACGGATACCGCACAAAGTGCGGCTCCGGAATCTGGAAACGCAGGGGAGCTGAAGCCGGTTGAACTGACCTGGTATTATCCGTTGTCGCAGCTTCAGGCGGATCAGGCTAAGGTGCAGGAGGAAGTAAACAAGATTACGAAGGCGAAGATCAATGCCACCGTCAAGCTGATGCCTGTAGCGATCGGGGATTATGTGCAGAAGATGAACACGGTGCTTGCGGCAGGCGAGAAGTTCGATATTCTCTGGACCGGCTACATGCTGAAGCCTGAAGAGCTGGTGCGCAAGGGCGCCATCCAGCCGATGGATGCTCTGCTTGAGCAGTATGCGCCGGAGCTGAAGAAGGATGTGCCGCAGGTCATGTGGGACGGCCTCTCGGTGGACGGGGAGATATACGGCATCCCGAACCAGCAGATCAACGGCTCCCGGTATGGATTCATCATCCAGAAGCGCTTCGCTGACAAGTACAAACTTGACACCGCTTCCATCAAAAAAGTAGCCGATATCGAGCCATTCCTGGCCCAGATTAAGCAGAATGAGCCGGACATCATTCCGTTTGGCATATTCGGTACCTCCTTCATCAATCCCGAGGCTCATGACGACAAGTACTGGGTGGTTCCAGGTCTGGATGACCATTTCTATATTAAAACGGATGATCCCACTTATACATTACAGCGCTATCCCGAAGAAGAGCTGAACAATTTCCGGCTGGCCAGCAAATGGTATAAGGATGGCTATATTTACAAGGATGCCGCCACCGAAAAAGCGAATGATTACCTGGCGAAAGGCCAAATTGCCGTCGATTTCAACGTGACGCTGAAGCCGGGGGTTGAGGCTGAGGTGAAGGCCAAAAACGGCGGCAATGATGTGATCACCGTTCCGCTTAGCGACTGGTTCTCCAACGGCTATTCAGCCACCACCAACCAGTCCATCAGCCGTACTGCTCCTAATCCCGAACGCGCGATGATGTTCCTGAATCTGGTGAATACCGACAAGGAGCTGTACAATCTGCTCTGTAACGGCATTGCCGGTGAACATTATGATAAGGCCGATGGAGAGTACATCAAGGCCAAAGCAGATTCCCGTTACCTGCCGAATATGGACTGGGTGTTCGGGAGTGTGTTCAACTCTTATCTGAAGGAAGGACAGCCGGAGAATGTCTGGGAAGAGACCAAGAAGATCAATTCTGATTCCGAGGTCAATCCTGTCGGTGCCTTCAAATTCAATTCCGAGCCGGTGAATACCGAAATTGCCAACCTGAACGCCGTGTGGGGAGAATACAAACGGGGACTGGTTACCGGTACGCTTGATTTTGAAGAGACCTGGCCTACGCTGTACGGCAAGCTGAAGGAAGCGGGCGAGGAGAAATACGTGGCGGAAGTCACCAAGCAATTTGAACAATTCCTGAAGGATAAAGGTCTGAAGAAGTAAGCCCCTACATCCCACTTTGAAAGGAAGAGGAGCCTTGGTGAAAAAACGTTTGCTTGCGGCACTTGCAGCCAGTCTGCTGTTCACGCTCAACCCCGCTCCCCCAGTTGCACAAGCGGAGGGCGGTACGTCCGGGACAGCTTTTTATATCGCCAATAATGGAAGCGATTCCAATTCCGGGACCCTGACTGCCCCATTCCAGACGCTGGAGAAGGCGCGCGATGCGATCCGGACGCTAAAAACGGAGGACGGTCTGCCAGAGGGCGGCGTCACCGTGTATCTGCGTGAAGGCAGGTACGAACGGACCTCCAGCTTCGAGCTGCGCCAGCAGGACTCCGGCGAGGCCGGTAAGCCGGTTAAGTACACGGCTTATCCGGGGGAGTCGGTGACTCTGTCAGGCTCCCGTAAGCTGGCCAAATCCGCGTTCGTTCCGGTTACTGACCCGGCCATTCTCGGCCGGATTATCAGTACCGACGCGAGAACGAAAGTGCTCGCAGCCGATCTGGGGGCGCTTGGCATCACCGATTACGGCCAGCTCAGCCGCCATGGCTATTATCTGGCCAATGATCTGAGCGAGGTGCCGCCGATGGAGCTGTATGTGGCCGGACAGGGCATGACGCTGGCCCGCTGGCCCAATGAGAGCACCGTTCAGATGGATGAAATCCTTGATCCCGGTCCGACAAGGAAGGACCCGAACGGGGAGGTGCATACGCGCGGCGGCACCTTCACCTATACGTATGACCGGCCCCAGTACTGGACGCAGGCAGATGATATCTGGCTGGACGGGATCTTCGGCTACAGCTGGGAATGGTCGTACAACAAGATTGCATCCATTGACACGGCTGCTAAGAGCATCACCCTCCGCTACGGGGAAATGAGCGGCATCTTCAAGAACTGGTATCCGGACTTCCATTTCGCGCAGAATCTGCTGGAGGAAATGGATATGCCCGGAGAATATTATATTGACCGCCAGGCGGGGAAGCTGTATTTCCTGCCGAACGCCGAGTTTGCAGCGGATAACCCGGATATTGAAGTTACGATGCTGAAGAGTCCGATGATTAACGCGCTCAATGCTTCGTATATCGACTTCTCCGAGCTTATCCTTGAGAACGGCCGTGATTCGGCAGCCGTATTCATGGGCGGTAGTCATATGCGTATTCTGAACAGCGAGATCCGTAACTTCACCAACAGCGGCGTGCTGGTCAATACGCAGAGCCGGTTCTACTACAACAACTTTGAAGGGGCGCCGGGTACGGACCACGCCATTATCAGCACTCATATTCATCATATCGGCGGCACCGCCGTTACACTGACAGGCGGCAACAAAACGACGCTGGCGCCAGGGAACAATGTGGTGGAGAATTCCCATATTCACGATTTTGCCTACTATCACAAAGCCTACAATCCCGGAGTACTGCTGTCCGGCGTCGGTAACCGCATGTCGGACAATGAGCTGCATGATGCGCCCCATCCGGGCGTGCTGATCTTCGGCAATGATCATACCGTGGAGTATAACGAGATCTATGACGTATGCACTACCTTCTCGGATCTCGGCGCGATTTACATGAATGCCGGTGAGCAGCCCCATGAGCGGGGGACGGTCATCCGGCGCAATTACTTCCATAACATCGGCGAGAGCAAGGCCGGAGTGGAGGGCGTATATCCCGACAATTTCACGATGGGGTTGACTATCGACGAGAATATCTTTTACAAGATGGGCAATTCAGCTATTAAAAATAACGGCGGTGCACATATTCTGACCCGCAACAATATATTCATCGACAGCAAAATTCCTTATGATTATGCGGATATGTTCCTGGGCGATGAGCCGGATGATCAGGTGCCGCTCAACTACATGCCGAAATGGCAGGCGCTGTTCGCGGCGAACAATAATTTCACCGGAACCCCTTATCTGACCAAGTATCCGGAGCTGGCGGATTTCTTCACGGAGAACCGTTATTATCCGGACACGAATACCTTCCAGGGGAATGTCGTCTATAACCCGTCGGTTCCGCGGAGTGTGACGACCAATGTATACGGGGCATATGACAAGTTCGGACTGGTCCAGTACGCGGATAACTGGGTGACCACAGCAGATCCCGGCTTCACCAACCTGGCGGGAGGCGATCTGTCGCTGCGGCCGGATGCGGAGGTCTTCGATGTCATTCCCGGCTTCCCGGATATCCCGTTTGGCGATATCGGCATTGACGGCAAGGCGGGCACAACAGACGGTCCGGACAGCTATCCTGTTGAGGGAGTAGCCGTCTATGACAGTGAAATTACCGTGGACCGCTGGAAAACGGTGAAGCTGCGCACGGCGGTGCTTCCGTGGAACGCGGACCATCCCGCTCTGACCTTCACTTCGGCCGATCCCGGAGTTGCGGCTGTAGATAGCGGAGGTGTCGTTACCGGAAAGTCGGTTGGCACCACGGTTATTACGGTAGCCTCGGTGGAGAATCCGCTGCTGACCGCTGCGGTTACGGTGCACGTGGAGGCAGGGGACGGCGTGATGGACTTCACGGATTTCGAATCCGGCGCGAACGGCTGGCTGCAGGATGCGAACCGCAGCATTGAGAAGATTGGGTCGAACCGCTGGTACAAGATTCTGAACGGGGCCTCGTCGCTCAGTCCCAAGTCCTTCTCTGATTACGAGCTGAACTTCAAGCTGAAGACACCGGAGGTCATGGGGGATAATGCGACCTTCTACATCTTCGACCGTCAGGCCGGCAGCGGTTCCAGCCGGATCGGGTACAGGACACGGGCAGACGGAAGCTCTGCCTGGCTGCTGTACAATTCGGCCTGGACGGTGCTGAAGGAGGTTAAGCGGCCAGGGCATGATCTGCAGCCGAATACGGAATATGCGGTCAAGATGCTGGTGAAGGGCGGCGACATCAGCGTCTACCTGGATGGGGCGTTTCGTCTGAAGGGCAATGATCCGGGGCATAACGCGGCAGGGAAAGTCGGCTTCTACGTCAGCAATGTCAGCCAGATGCACTTCGATGACATTCAGTTCAAGGCGCTGACCCCTACGCTGGCCGGAATCATTCCGGCAGAGAGCACAGTGCGTATAGCCGCCGGGGAACAGCGGCAACTGGAGCTGGCCTTCGACCCTGTGGATACGCCGGATACAGGCGTCACCTGGCAGTCGGCTAACCCTGCGGTCGCTACGGTGGACAGTACGGGAGTGGTTCAAGCCGTATACGAGGGGCAGACCCTGATCTCTGCAGTGTCCACGGTGAATCCGCTCGTGAAGGCGGATATCACAGTCACCGTCTCGAATATTATGCATGAGACAGACTTCGAGAACGGAGGCAACGGCTGGCCGGTAGACCCGAACCGCAGCATTGCCGCAGATCCGGACGGCAACCGCCGCTACAAGCTCCTGAACGGTGCCAGCGGTCTGCTCGACCGCAGCTTCACGAACTATCAGCTGGACTTCAAGCTGAAGACGCCACCCGTGATGCCGGATAACGGTATCCTGTACATCTTCGACCGCCAGGACAGCGCCGGCTCCACCCGGATTGGCTACCGGACCCGGGCAGACGGATCTTCCGGCTGGATTCTGTATGATACCGCGTGGCAGAAGCTTACCGAGAGTGTGCTGCCGGGACATGACCTGCTGCCGGATACAGAATATGAGGTGAAGGTGACGGTGCAGGACGGAGATATTGCCGTATCTGTCAATGGTTCGCCAAGGCTCTCCGGCACTGATCCGGGCCACCGCCCGTCCGGCAAGGTCGGCTTCTACACCAGCGGCTTCGCTTATATGCTGTTCGACGATATTGTCTTCTCGGTCTTGCCGTAAGGGAGGGCGGGCGCTACTTGCGCAGAACCATAACGGGTGCGGTTAGAACAGACAATGGATACGGCAAAAGAGGCTGTACCAAAAGCAGATTTTCTATGGCGGAAGGCAGTTGTCATCATTCTTAATGCTACAAAAAGTGAGCAGAGCAGCGATTCTCCCGTTATTGGAGGATCGCTGCTCTGCTTTTTTGGTCATGGTTGGCTTTTTCGTCAGCCAGAAACTGAAGCACGGCGGTGGTAGCTGTCACGGCCGCCGCCGGGATAGGCAGCGTCAAAAATGGCGTTGTCCAGCCGATTGACGGCGGCATTCACGAGCACGAACGAGGTGACTTTCCGGGATATCTTCTTTCAGATCCATTGGCAAGCAAAGTGGGTCCATGGACTATTGAATGTACAGAAAACTCTCCTTTGAAAGGGTTGTGTGGTAACTCCATTTTACTAAAGGCCGGTTTCTCTTTGTGATTTTAGAAAAAGTTTTAAAAAACTTTTCCCGCTTAAACAGCGGAGAGGACGGAACGATTGTGGAAAAGCGGAAGCGTTCGCCTTGGTCTCCGGATTTTCACCGCTAAGGGGAATGAAAAAAATCTGGAGAGCACAGCGATTGGAACAACGGTCCGTTCACGCAGCGTCCACCCAAGTGCTCACGTTGATCCTACTCCAAAACAAAGTGTCGTGCCGGGGTTAGCCGGCTAATGCCGACCGGATCTGTCTCGTGTAGAACAGGCGGACAATGAAGAAGTAGATCACCTGAATGAAGAAGAACAGGCCCAGCACAAGCAGGGACTCCCTGAATATGGAGTACTGGAACATGTGTGACAAGGCCGTAAGGGCAACGGTTCCATGTACCAGGGCGACCACGATTGGAGCGAAGAAGAGCAGGCTGAGCTGGCGGTTCAATATCCGGCCAAGCTCCTTGTCACTCAGCCCCAGCTTGGAAATAGCCTTGAACTTGTGCTTATCCTCATCCAGATCACTATACAGCCGGAAATAGAGGAAGCTGCCGGCAGAGACAAAAAATACGATCCCGACAAAAAAACCGATGAACATCACCGGGCCAAAGCCCTCATTTGTCTTGGAGGTCAAATACTCAAGGGCATAGAAAGTATACTGCTCATCATAGGGAAGCTCATTGGTCAGCTTTTCGCCTGCCTTCTTTACTCCAGGCTGTCCAGTTGCCCCGTGCCATGCATAATAACGGCTCACTTTGAGCGGCTGTCCCAGCGTGCTGATCCACTCATCGGGGACGACATAATAACCGCTGACTCCCCGGATCGCCCAAGATACGACAGCCTGGTCCGCCTCGATGACGACTCCCGGCTGCAGCTCTACCGGCTGGTTGAGCAGTTCTTCTCCCTTGCGGGACAGCCCGAAATCAACAACTGCGGCTTTCCCAGCGGCCAGCCGGATGGACTTCAGCTCCATCAGCGCTGCCAGGCGGTTATAATCGGATTGCTTCACCAGAACCATTGTCCGGCCATCCACAGCTTTATAGTAGTTAAGCTCCAGACCTGTTTTCTCGGCGGAAATCCCGGCTCCGCCAAGGCTCTCGTCAATCAGCTGTATATGGGCCTGTGCCTTGCTGTCTCCGTCCAAGGACTGATAGGTGAACAGATAGGGATTCTTCTGCGTCAGCGCTCCGTTGATCATCGACTGGAAGCCATATAAAGCTCCTATCGCGCTGAAAGAAACGGTAGAGATGATGGCCACCAGAAAAAAAGCGCGCGCGTTGTCCTTCATCCGGTGGGAAAGGTCAGAGAACAGCAGCATATTGGTCCGGCGCCAGTACAGTCCCTCTCGTGCCTTCAGCTTGTGAATCAGGTACACGCTGAGCTGTGTGAACAGCAGATAGGTACCGATCGTGACCATAATGACCACCGGCACGAGCAGCAGTACTACATTCAGACCACTCGCCCGGAGAGACAGGAAGTAGCTGACCCCCAGCAGCGATACCACCAGCAATGACAATAGCAGCGAGGCCTTCGGCTCCGGCTTGGGCTGACGGTCTGCCTTAATGAGCGTGATCAGCTTGCCGCTGCGCAGCACGGACGAGATGAACAGGGAGATCAGGACGAACAGTAGCAGGAAGGAGAACAGGGTCAACACTATCGCCTTGAACGGAAAATAGAATTGAAGCGGCTCGTTAAGGGCAAGCACGTTCTCCCCGGCAAGCAGAATCCCTTTGGCAAAGATAAGGCCAAGTCCGATGCCGCTCACAGTGGCGCCTGACCCGACGATCATATTCTCCAGAAAAATCATCCGCCGCAGCTGCCGGACAGTCATACCGTGCATCATCATCAGCCCGAACTCCCGTTTACGCGATTGCAGAAATGCACTCATGGAGTAGAGGACGAAGAAGAAGGAGAATATGTAGATCACCCATTTGGAGACCGCAAGCGCAAGAGCCGCACTGGATTGAATATTGTCCCCGCTCAGCACCGGGTGGTAGGCAAAGATGGAAAAGGTAAAGAAGACCATCACTGTAAACATGCTGCTGAGAAAATAGGCGGTGTATAGCCTTGTGTTCCGGGAGACGTTACGGAATGCGAACTGGCGGAACGTCATGGCTATATCCTCCTAACAGCGAAAGTGTGTCGATGATTTTCTGGAAAAAGCTCTGGCGGTTATCCCCGCAGTGAATCTCCGTATAGAATCTGCCATCCTTAATGAAGACGACCCGGTGACAATAGCTGGCGGCTACAGCATCATGGGTAACAAGCATCATCGTCGTTGCCTGCTGTCGGTTGATCGTTTCCAGCAGATCCATTACATCCCTGGCTGCACCCGAGTCCAGATTGCCGGTAGGCTCATCCGCCAGTAGCAGCTTGGGAGAATGGATCATGGCTCTGGCGATGGCTGTCCGCTGGGCTTGTCCGCCGGAGATCTCGTACGTGCGTTTTTTCATAATGGAGCTAATGCCCAGCTTCCCGGCAATCTCCCGCGACTTTTGCTTCATTTCACTGATCCGGGTGCCATCCAGTGTCAGCGGCAGCACGATATTCTCTTCTACCGTTAAGGTATTCAGCAGATTGAAATCCTGAAAGACAAACCCCAACTCGCGGCGGCGGAATACAGCCAGTTCATTTTTGTCCAGATTGCCCGTGTCCTTGTTATCAATCCTAATGCTTCCTGTAGTCGGAACGTCCACTGTGGCAATCAGATTCAGCAGAGTGGTTTTTCCGCTGCCCGAGGGTCCCATTATCCCCACGAATTCTCCGGCTGCAATGGTTAAATCAATTTCGGTCAAGGCCCGGTAGGCCACGTTTCCTTCATAGATTTTACTGACCTTTTTTACCTCCAGCATATGGCTGTACTCCCCTTCTATGTGTGCAACACACTTGTTCTGTAACCAATATACCGGAGGAGGCAGCAGCTCAGCCATCGATTTAGATTTCACTTTTATTACTTGCCTGTAAGCTAAGGATTCACCGTCAAAATAATCCGCACCACCGTTCCCTCGCAGGCCGCCGATTCCAGCTCAAGCCGGTGTCCGAGACGGTCTGCGGACTCCTTCGTCAGATACAGCCCCATTCCTGTAGACTCCCGCAGTCCGCGCCCGTTGCTGCCGGTGAAGAAGGGGTCGAATACCCGTTTGAGATCAGACGCCTGAATCCCGATTCCCCGGTCCTTGACCTCAATGACCGCATCCGTTCCTCTGAGATAGCAGGCTACAGTGATTTTCCGGCCGTTCTCCGTGTTAGCCGCCGCTGAATATTTGATGGCATTGTTCATAATCTGCGACAGCATGAAGAACAGCCATTTCTCATCCGTCTGGGCGGTAATGTCCGGAGCGGAGGCGTGGACCTCGGGGTAGATATGGCTGCGGATGAACAGGCGTCTGTGATCATGGACAACCTCGTTCACCAGCTTCGGCAGGACGACAGGCTTGATGTGGAAATCCTTCTCAAAAGCCCGCAGCCTGGCCATATACAGCACGGTGTTCAGTCCGCTGCGCATACGCTCCAGCTCCTCGCGGATGCTGGCAAACTCCGGCTCGTCTATATTCTGCACGGTCAGCTCTATGACCGACAAAGGCGTCTTCATCTGATGGACCCATTGGTCTATGAAAGTCAGATGCTGCTCCTGCTGCAGCTTCACTGCCGTCAGCTGCTGCTGATAGTAGCCGTACTGGGTGTGCAGCAGCTGCTCCAGCGCTGTGGATACAGGGTGGTTCTCCAGCTTCTGAAAGGATTCGTCCAGTGTCTCCAGAGGTCTGCTGAGGCGAAGATAATAACGGCGCCTGCTGATATATTGGTAGATTAAGTAGCAGCTGATGAAGAAGAAGCCGATAAAGACCGCATAGAGCGCGGTCGGCAGATCGCGGTAGCCGTCCAGCCAGTAAATGGACAGCATAGTGCCGAATTGCACGATCTGCACAGCCAATAACAACGCATGCTCTCGGAGAAACAGCCTCATGACTCCGCCTCTGACCAGCTGTTGTTCAGCCGGTATCCCGAACCCCTGACGGTAAGCACGGCATCCTCCATCCCCAGCTCCTGGAATTTCTTGCGGACCCGTGCGATATTCACGTTCAGCGTATTCTCATCCACAAAAGCCTGCGGGTCCCATAGCTTCTCCAGCAGTGCTTCCCGGCTGGCAACCCTAGGGTAACGCTCCATCAGACTCTCGATGAGATCCGATTCCTTGCGGGTAAGGGTTACGACCGTCTGTCCATACTGTAATTCAAGTCGTTCGGGATACAGCATCAGCCCTTCCTTCTCCAGCATCAGCTCCTCGCGCTTAGCCGCATATTCCCCGTAGGCCCGCCGGAGATGGCTGTGGATCTTGGCGAGCACAATCCCGGAATGGAACGGCTTGGTGATATAATCATCCCCGCCGTTCTCAAGCGCCATGATCTGGTCCATCTCACCGTCGCGCGCCGAGATGAACAGCACAGGACAGGTGGAGACCCTGCGGATCTGCCGGCACCAGTAATACCCGTCATAGTTGGGCAGATTCACATCAAGCAGCACCAGATCCGGCCTTACCTGTTCAAATTCTTGTAGCACCTGACGAAAGTCCCTGACCTTTACGACTTCATATCCATATTTCTCAATAGCCGAGTGCAGCAGATCTGCAATCTTCGGATCATCTTCCACAATCATGATTCTGGACATCTTCACGGCTCTCCTTGTCTTGTTCAGTTAAGTACATATATAACACGGGTGAGGGTGTAAGGGAAGTTAGCGGGGGAGGATGGTGGGAAGTCAGAAAGGGTGGAAGCGGTATACGATCAGCCTCACTGCCCCGCAGCAGCAACTTTTATTATACTCATTCTGTGCCTGGAGACAGACATAGAGGATCGCATACCATATAGGTACGGGGAGTTAATGAGAGTATAACGGCCCGAAAGCTATTTTATGAAAGGAGACCATATGATAAATCACCTGTTTTCACTTGCTAGACAACCTGTGCTCTGGCAACGAAGCGTTGAACCCTTTTGGAATGACGGGCATATCTCGAAGCAAATGCTGGAAGCTCATCTGAATCCGGACTGGGAAGCGGCGAGCCGCAGGCATAGCGATATTGACTGTTCAGTGAAGTGGCTTAGCCGTCTGATCCCGCTGGGAGCCGTATTCTTGACCTTGGCTGTGGACCGGGACTTTATACCAAACGCCTCTCTGAACAGCGGTATGATGTAACGGGAATTGATTTCTCCAGCCGTTCAATCGCCTATGCCCAAGAGCATGATACGCGGAGCCGGTATATCTGTCAGAATTATTTGGAGCTGGAGTATACCGAAGCGTTCGATAGCATCACCTTGATTTATTGTGATTACGGTGCGCTTACACTAAGTGAGCGTAACATCCTGCTGTCCAAGGTATACCGTGCCTTAAAGCCAGGCGGTCTGTTTATCTTCGATGTGTTCACGCAGAAGACGAATTGGGGTAAGCAGGACAGTACCTCATGGACGTTGCATCCAGACGGAGGTTTTTGGAATGCTGAACCGCATGTATGTCTCGAAGCGTCTTATTTCTACGAGGGACTTACCGTGGAGGCCCGTCAGACGGTCATACTTGCCGATCATGAGCTCCATCATTATTTGATCTGGAACACGGTGTTTACACAGGAGACCCTTGCGGATGAAGTGTTGCCTTGGGGATTCCAACTGGACAGTGTCTACGATGATAGTTGCGGGAGTCCGTATACGGGGGGAGCAGACACGCTATGTTTTGTACTTAGGAAGGGACAGCCTGCATAGAGAAAAGCAAGAAAAGAGGGGACATGCTCTTCTTTTCTTGCCTTGTCTGGTTATAAGATGTACATCGAATACTCTCTGTTACTCCCCTGATGCAGTAATCAGGTCATAGAGCTTATTCAAATTTGTCTTGAAATAGGTTGTGAAGTACCAAGCCCGGTATTCTTCGGGTATTTCGATCTCTTCAATACTCTGCTGATTCTGAACGGCTTCGGTCACGATGGCGATCATTCTGCTTATGTACCCCTTCACCTCATGAAGCTGTTGCAGGGAGCATACTTCACCATGCCCCGGTATAATCGTCTCCACATCCAACCGCTCAATCTGCTCCAGAATATGCAGCCACTCCTGAGGGTTGGCATTAGCCAGCACCGGATGGTGGTTCGAGAGCACGAGGTCCCCGATGATGACAATTTTATCTTCCGGGAGGTACACAATGGCATCACTTTGTGTGTGTCCTCCGCCATATGTAATGAGCTGCGCGCTGCGGTTGCTGCCGTGAATGGTCATTTGCCGGTCAAAAGTTATCGTCGGCACCGTATGCACCAGCTGCGGCAGCATATTCACAAATTCACGGTCCGTTGCATTCTCCCAGGCCATTTCCTGCTGCAGCTTAGTATCCGTCTCCTGCTCGCATTGCAATTCAGCTTCTCCGATCGCCTCTAGCATCTTCTCTCTGTTGTTCTGGTATTGGGCTACCCGGTCTCTGGCGAATGTATTCATGATCTCATGGGTCCCCGATGTGGAAATCAGCTGGGCGTCAGGCACAAACACCTGATTGCCAGTGGTATGATCGCTGTGCCAGTGTGTGTTGATTACATAGGATACAGGGTTCCCTGTGAGGTGTTCAGCAGCAGCCTTCAAATCCAGAGCCGCCTCCAGCGTCGCGAATGTGTCCACCACCAGAGTGAGTCCCCCCAGGTCAATAATGGCCGCGTTTGCGAGTGAGCCTGTGCCTGGAACCGCAACCGCCGCAACGGTGCTATCTGCAAGATATTGCAGACGGAAATGCCTGGAGCCTTGAAATGATTCAATCCTGTTCAGCATAGTAATCTCTCCCTTCCAACATGGGAATATACTATACGCTATCTGAGTCTGCTAGACAATATTTTTCTGGATTTCCATTTGATTTCCGTTTAGTTGGCGATATTCGAAGAGCTTGCGAACGGTTCAGCAGCAGGGCGGCCGGACAAGAGGAGCAGAGTCCCCCAGAGCACTTTGACAGCAAGATCCGCGTAGACCAAGGCGTGAAAAGACAGCCCCGGCCAGACCATACCCGCCACAGCATTAGCGCTTAGCAGAACAGCCAGCAGAAACATGGAACGTCCATGCACCCAGGCCATCGGAATGAAATGGAGACCTATTGCCAAAAAAGCCCCCAGCCAGACCATCCGGTAGTTTCCGTCTCCGAAGTGAGGACCGCCTACCAGCACCATAATGACGAACATCAGAATGATAGAGTAGAGCATCATTTTGCCCTGAAAGGCGGTTTGTGGTCCGTAGGACAGCTTGCGGCTGACCGCTTTGCCGGTCAAGATCCAGAAAAACCCGGCCATATACCCGAGTGAAAATACCGGCATGGAGATCAGTTGCGCTCCCCCCGCAAGCAGCCCCGCAAACAGGATGGCGGCCACCCAGATCAGCCACAATCCGCACACTCTTTTATTCAGATAGCTTCTGCTCCGCACTTGTCTTCCGTCTGCCTTCATTGTCTTCTTCCCCTTATGGATATATTTGTTGAGCTTTATCAGTATTGACACCTGAATGAGCGTGTTAACCCGCAAAAATGCTGCAGCCGCACCGCAATTTATTTGTGGGAATTACTGGAATGGTAGTCGGTGAAGGCTTGAATAAGCTGTGATACTCTTACTTCAGAAAGAAAATAACCACTGAAACGGAGCGCTTGATAAGCAGCATTCCGGACGGACTGAAGGAGGTGAAGTAACCTATGAAACCATTCGAAAAAGAGCTTGAAGATCTGGACCTGGAGCTGATTGAACTCGATCAGGTGGAAGCCATTCCATCGACAGCCGCAACCAGCGGCAGCGGCAGTTCATCCACCTGCGGATCATCGTCATGTTCGTCGTGTTCCTCCTCCTGCGCGTAAGACAGACAGATTCACAAGAATACTTAAACACTAATTTTATGAAAAGGATGATGAAAAAATGAAGGATTTAAACAAAGAACTGGAAGATCTGGACCTGGAACTGATTGAACTTGAGCAAGTGGAAGCTATTCCGTCAACAGCGGCAACCAGCGGCAGTGGCAGCTCCTCTACCTGCGGTTCGTCCTCATGCTCGTCGTGCTCTTCTTCCTGTGCTTAAGATTAACAGGATCGCAATGATAATAAAATACTAATTATGAAAAGGATGATAAATAATGAAAGATTTAAATAAAGAACTGGAAGATCTGGACCTGGAACTGATTGAACTTGATCAAGTAGAGGCTATTCCGTCAACGGCGGCATCCAGCGGAAGCGGAAGCTCTTCCACCTGCGGATCATCATCGTGTTCGTCGTGTTCGTCCTCTTGTGCTTAATTGTTAATTCAACCATGGATGGGGCGGCATAAGCCGTGCCCATCCAAAAAACAATCCCAGAAGGGGGAGCCGTGTTGAGTCGAACCTTCCTGTTTGAAAGACGGAATCATGTTCCTTCCAGTGACCTGATGCAGATTAAGCATGGTTTCTACCAGGAGCTTCTAGCCTATTGTGAAGAACGTAAAGGATTCAACCAGCGTAAGGAATTGCTGCACCAGCGGCTGTCTGAGCGCATAGAACAAGAGCCGGAGGTACGGATTGCCTATATCCGGCTGCAACAGGGAGTCCGCAAAGGGCGAATCCAGCCCGGAAAGATTCCGAAGGCAAACCTAGTGGCACCGGAGCTCATGGAGGAGGCGCTCTCTCTGGAGCAGACCGGCAGCGAGCTGATACAGCGGTATCAGGAATTAACCATCCGGTTCAAGAGTGAATGTAAAATGCAGGAACAGGAGCTGTATAAGCTGTTCCGGGAGCAACCGAGTGTGCAGAATGCACTGCTGCTAACTAACTATGAAATGTATTGTTCATTGAACAAATCGTATAGCTCGAAAAAAAGCGGAAAGGTATGGAAAATGATGATGCGTTCTTTTGCCAAAACAGCACCGCTCTCTTCCTTCACTTCAATCTGCCGGGGGCCGGGGACAGGAGAGGAGAGCCGGATCAGCTTCGCTCAATGGATTCTCCTTCACTGGTATGAGTTATGGCTGCTGCTTCCTGAGGTGATACGGGCCAGCCGCTATAAGGTGGATTACAGGGAGCAAGAGGGGACTCTCCTCACGGAGGGAAGTACCGGACCGCAAACGGCGGAGCCCGGACTATATAGCAGAACGAAGCGAAGTTACCGCCTGAAGACACCGGCTGCCGCCAAAATCCAACCGGGAAGTATCGTCAGCCTGGATGAACTCGCGCTGATCTGGAACGAAAGCATAGAAGCTATGACAGCCAAGGCTGTTCAACTGCTGCGCTGCGGCTACCTCAAGCATACGATTTACAGGGAGAGCGAGCCGCTTACGTTGGAATTATTCATCGAGACCGTCTCTGCGTTGCGTCACGGAAGCAGCAGGATACGGTCCCTGGCTCAGCATCTGGAAGCCATCCGTGTGTTGTCCGGTCAGCTCGAACAGACAAATGAGGTTCCGCAGAGGGAGCGGTTGCTGGAAATTACCCGAAGGCATGTGAACCGCTGCTGTGAGTTGCTCAGATGGGAGGGCAAATATCCGGTTAACCCGTTCAATGAGGACAGCTATGCGGAAGTAACCGGACCGTCTGTTGAAGTGGAGCCGTTCGCTGATCCGCTTGCGGAATGGGCTGAAGTTCTGCCAATCTTCGATAACCGTCTGAAGTTCCGGCTCTATATGGAGCATCAACTGCATGATACGCTCCCTGTGCCTTATACCTCCCTTGAGCCCAGCCTGTCCAGGTATGCCGCAGAGTATGAGCAGCATGTGGCACTCAACCGAACCTGCAAAGGAAGTGTATTTGAGAATGCTCCCGCAGTAGCGCGCCTGGAGGAGCTCAGAGATCAATACCGGATGAAGCTGGCTGCGGCAGCATCGGGAGAGGATATTGTGCTAGAGCATGCGGATCTGGCTTCGCTGGAGGCAGGGCTGCAGAAACTCCGCATCCGCCAGCCTGCTATAGCAGGATTCTGGCTTCAGCGGAGCGGTACGGGAGAGCTTGTAGTGAATGATTGCAAGAACAGCTATCTGGCCTATGCCATGTATCATTTGCCCGAGAGTCATGACGCCATAGCTAAACGGCTACAAGCAGTGCTCCACTGCGGGGACGAGGCGCAGCTAATCACCTACTCCCCCTCTTGCGGGTTCAATCCCAATATGAATGGTTTTGCAGAAGGCAATAGTCTAGCTGCTGATCTTAAGGCTGCCGGGCTGATTTGGAATACTGAACGACACAGCTTCGAGCTGCAGCTTGGAAAGCAGCAGGTTGTTCCGTTATATACAGGATCGCTTGCACCGGCTTGCCTGCCGGAAGAGTACAGGAACCTTGCCTTGCTCACCCAATCCGGCTTCATCACGGGAACCGGGCTGGACTATGATGAGCTCGGCATTGATGAATACCGGCATATCGGCAGAATCAGCTATGGGAAGCTGATCCTGCACAGAAGGCGAACCATTCTTCATGAGAAGCTGTTTGCCGGAGTGACCCCGGATTTGGACGGATACCTGCGGCTTCATGAGGTGCTTGAGGCCTATGCTGTCCCGCTGCATTCATTCATCCGGCTGTTTCCTGTCCGCGGCAACAGGCTGCATATCGAATATGGTGAGTCCGGGCTGCACAAACCGATCTTTCTGGATGCTGAGGAGCCGCAGTATTGTATGGAATGGCTTAAGCATATGGAACGCTGCCGCAGGCAGTATGGGGAATTAGCCGTTGTGTTCGAAGAGGCGCTTCCCGACCCGTATGACAATGAATATACCGCTGAGGTTGTGTACGAAATGCATGAAGAACCGCTCAGAATGGGGGGATGAAGCGATGGGCAAGCAACCGGTACGTATTCTGGAAACTAAAGATGGAACTGAAGTAATTGGCCGCAAAAGGAGGATCAGGCTCAAAACGGCAGGTTATGAGCAGCTTGTCCGGCTCTTCACAAATCCGCATCCGTCCCCTGCCGAGGCACAGCGGCTGATGGATCTCCGGCACAAGCTGAACGGAGAAGAGGAGATGTCCATAGAGGCAGATGCGTATGAACTGGGTGACCGGGTGATTCTGTCCGCCGGAGTTTGCCCGCGCTGTCTTGGCTTGCAGTATCCTGTAGCAAGCCGGTTCAGATTCCAACTTCCTGCCTTTATGAGTGCAAGGAAGTATACCGGTAATAAGCTGGTCAAATTAGATGCCTGCGGACTTCAGTCCATCCAGTCCCTGCCTGAAGTGGCTCATGCCGAATGCTGCCCGCTTCATTGCAGTCCGCTGGAGCATCTGGAGGACAGGGCCGTTGACGAGGGGGTTCTTTCACAGGAGCTGGTAAGCGCTGTGGTCAAGAACATTAAATTCCGTTTCGATCGTTACTGGATCCTGGACGCTGAAGCCTGCGGCAGGGTGGTGAGCTTCGCCGGACCCAGCAAACGCCGGGTATTGGAGGATCTGTATGCTTACCTGCTGGAGCAATGCTACAGCTATCGTCAGCTATCGCCGGGGTTAACCGACCAGGCCGCCTACCTGCATTACCTGAACCGCCAGGAAGCCGGGGATACCGAAGAACTGGAGCAGGGGGATTGGACTTCAGGCCGCCTTGCCTTCTTGCCGGGTACGGAGCAGCCGCTTCCTTCACAGATCAGATATAAGAGGTTACAAGCCCTGATGATTGTGTATCTTATGGAGGCTAAATATGAGGGGAAGCTGTACAGGGCAATTGGTGAATCCTTGGAAGATGCGGTGTTCCGGGTATGGAACCAGATTCGTAGAGAGGATTGTGATCCTGCCTGGCCTTACCCGTCTCCTTCTCCTGAAACGGCCGGTGGTGCGCTGTGCCGGTATGAGGACGGTCTGTCCCGCAAATTCGGCTTCTCTCTCTTAGGGGGTGACCGGCGATGAAGACAGCTGCAATGACATTGGATCAGGCAGTACATCGCCTGGAGGAACAGGTGGTTCTTGAGCTCGGCGGGGAACGGCTGCTATGCTTCATAACCTACGCTCACCAGACAGGCAGGGAGCGGGTCTGGCCCCGCGAGGAAAGATTTGCACTTCTGCAGGTGGATGTTCACGAAGTGCTTGCCGGGCCTATCTTCAATCCGGGCGGGATAGGCTGTCCGTCCTGCTTCGCGCAACGGAGGAACGAGAACCTGAGAGCGAATGAGCGGCTGCCTGGGGATGAAGGCCGGAGCGAACTTGTTGGCAGCTACAGCGTGGATGAAGTGCTGGTGCAGGAGTGTCTGGCTCTGCTGCTCCGACAGGCTGGAACGTCTGGAGTGCTGGACTATTACCGGCTGGAGCCTGGTGGCGGTAATGTCCGCAGGTATTCCTTCTGGCCCGCTCAGCGCTGCAAGTCCTGTGCTGAAGCTGAACCGGAGGACGATACTGCTGTAATCCTCCAGGAGCTGGAACGGAAATCGATGTTCCAGTATGGCAGTTCATACCGGGCTGAGCCCACTGCGGTATGTGATACCGTATTCGCGCCAGGCAATGCCGACTCCAATTTTATGATCTATCGGGACAGAAATACCCGTTCCTTCTTTTCGCTGACCAGCTTCTTCAGGATCTACAGGGAGGAGACATATGAACTGGGCATCGGCAGCTCTACTGATTATAGAGCCAGCGAGCTAAAGTCGAGGTGTGAGGCGCTGGAACGTTATGCGGGAATGCACCCGCGCGGCAGGGAAGGGCTGAGTGTCAGATCCGGCACCCGGAGCCTGCAGAAACGGGAGACAGCCATCGATCCGCTGCTGTTCACCGGTGCGGTGAAGAGAAGCGGACAGATAGCCGCTTACCATGAGGAGCTGCCCTTGAATTGGATACCTGCCTTCGACTGGAAGCGGCAAGGCACAGTCTATGTCCCGGAATGCCTAGCCTATTATAAGCCGGATGACGGATATTCAGCCGGACCGCGGATTTACAAAGGCAATTCCAACGGGAATGCACTGGGCACAACCGTACTGGACGGTATCTATTATGCCTGTCTGGAGCTGATTGAGCGGGATGCTTTCCTGAATCACTGGTACCTGCGGCGTTCACCGCCCGAGATCCTGCCGGATTCGGTAGAGAATGCACAGATTCGTTATATGACCGGACGGCTTACGGCACTCGGGTATACCGTGCAGCTGTTCGACATCACGATGGAGACAGAGATTCCTGTCATTTGGGCTCTCTGTCTGGGACAGACCGAGAACCAGTTCGCGGCCTACAGTACGGCGGGTGCCCATCCCCATCCGGAGAAGGCCATCCTCTCGGCGCTGGAAGAAATGCTGCTGGCGCTGGAATACTACGGCACTCATGCCGCAGAGATCCATGAGAAAGCCCGGCGCATCCGCCATGAAGGGGTATGGCGGGTCGAGGATCATCCGATTCTCTATTTCCTTCAGGAGGAACGGCATCACTTCGATTTCCTGGCCAGCGGCGGTCAATACGGTATCCGCGAGCGGTTTGCCCGGTTCTACGGGGAGCTGCAGCATACGGTGATTGATCTGGCGGAAGAAACCTCAAGGCTGCTGGACCGGATGACGGACCATTACGGCGAAGCGTTCATCGTCCGTCAGACACCAGAGGGATACAAGGCGCTTGGACTGGAGGCAGTCAAAGTGCTTGTGCCTCAGATGCAGCCTATGTGGTTCGGTGAAGCAAGCCGGATGCTCTGCGGACGGCGTATCCGGCAGGCTGCGCAGCACTGGAGGATGGATTCGGCAGAGGTCTACCAGGCGCCCCATCCATTTCCCTGAACACTATAAACGATAACAGAAAGAAGGAGAACAACTTGCAAATGCTGCTGAAATTAGAAGATGTAGAGAAGCGGTTCAAGGATAAGCAGGTGCTGGCCGGAGTGAGCTTTGATGTGGCGGAAGGTGAAAGTATCGCCTTAATCGGACCGAACGGGGCGGGTAAGACGACCATGATCCGTTCCATTCTGGGGCTTACCAGTATCGATGCCGGGGTCATAGAGCGGCATTTCGATAACCGCAAGGATGTCGGAATTATGCTGCAAAAGGATCTTTTCCCCGACGGACTGCGGGTCAAGGAGCTGATTGAGCTGCATAAGAGCTACAGCAGATCCAAGGTGGATACGAATGAGCTGCTGAAGGCCGGGGATCTGGTGCAAGAGACGCGCAGCATGGTGCAGAGCCTGTCCGGCGGGCAGAAGCGCAGACTGTCCTTCGCCCTCTCTCTGGCGGCCAATCCGAAGCTGCTGTTCCTGGACGAACCGACGGTCGGCATGGATGTTACCGCCTGCAGAATGTTCTGGAGCAAGATCAAGGAGCTGCAGGGGCAGGGCAAATCAATATTCGTAACCTCACATCATCTGGATGAGCTGAACGACTTTTGCCGCCGGTTTATTTTTCTCAAAGAAGGGAAGGTCGCTGCGGTTGTAAGCAAGGAGGACCTGAATGCTCAGAAAATCCTCGTTGTCCATCCCGCGCAAGCAGAGGAAGCAGAGGAGCTGCAGCGCCGGTTCGGCGGTCTGGTGGAGGATGGACGGCTGTATGTTTTTCATCCGGCAGAGCAATCCCAGCTGGTGGATGTCCTGAAGGAGCGGCATATTCCTTATGAAGAACGGCTTAAGGAAGTTAAGGATTGCTACCGTGAAATCTATGACCATTATGAAGAAGGAGTGATGCAGGCATGATTACAATTATCCGCTATGAAATTCTCAAGGTGCTGCGTAACAAGAGATTTGTATTTTTCACACTCGTGATGCCGCTTGGGTTCTTCCTTGCACTGAATGCCTTCGTGAAGCCAGATCACGGCCAAGGGGAGTTTATTACTTATCTGGCGGTATTCTGTACCCTGTTCGGAACAGCGGGCAGCGGGCTGAATACTCTGAGCACCCGGGTGGCCAAAGAGAAGTCATATATCGGCAGCATCTACACCGTCACCCCTTACTCGCCGGGCAAGTTCATCTTCGTCACCGCTCTGGTTCAACTGATCCTGAATGTGGTTATCGCGGCTGTAATCATCACATTTGGCGCCGCTGTCTTCCACCTGAGAATGGACACGGTGCTGCTGAAGATGGAGCTGCTGGCGCTGTACTCCAGTCTATATTATATTTTCCTCGGCCTGATTCTCGGGTTCCTGCTGGACATTGTGTCGCTGCAATCAATCTCCTTCCCGCTGTACCTGGGCTTCATGTCCATGAACATCACGAATGATTTGGGCTTCTCGGTTCCGGGCTTCATGACCCATATCCAGCGCTTCTTCCCGGGCTATTATCTGAGCAAAGCGGTTAAGACTCTCTATACCGGAGGCGATGCCCTTCAGAGTATTCTGATGATGACGCTGAACATCGGACTGCTGCTGATCGTAACTCTCGTAGTCTACCGTTACAAAAAGAATGCAATCGTCGCTTAAGCACGAAGCCGGTGAGCTGGAAGAGCTGCGGATGACCCGCAGGGCGCTGCACCGTATCCCCGAGCTTGCGAGGCAGGAGAAGAAGACTCGGGCATACATTGAGGATTACATCGTTAGGCATACCACCCGAATCAGGATCGAGCATTCCTCGGACAAAGGGATCATCGCTTCATATCAGGGCGGCGCCGGATTGCCAGTCATCGGATTCCGGGCAGAGCTGGATGCCCTGCCGGTTGAGGATGCCAAGGCGGATGCTCCTTATCGAAGCATACATCACGGCCTAAGCCATGCGTGCGGACATGATGCCCATATGTCTATTCTGCTGCAGCTCATCCGTTGGGTGGACCGGTGCGCACCTGCCGTGAACTGCTGCTTTATCTTTCAGGCGGCCGAGGAAGTGATGGCGGGAGCTCGGGAGCTCATTCCCCTGCTTCAGGCGCAGAAGCTGGAATACCTGTATTCGCTTCATGTCACACCAGATCTGTATGCCGGGTATTTCTCCCTGCGGCCCGGTCTTGCTCTGGCAGGCTGCCTGAACGCGGAGCTGCTGCTGGAGCTGGCCTCCGGCCATGCTTCTGACCAGCCGGATGTTCTCCGTGTACTCGCTGAGGTGCAGCATTTTCAAGAGGCCTATCATACAGCCGGGCAGTTCTGCAAGATTACGCATGTGGAAACGAATGGCTACTACAATGTGATTCCGGACCGGCTGAAGCTGTATCTTACGATCCGCTCTGCGGAAGCAGCCGCACTCCGGGACGGGTATCAGCAGCTAATGGATGCCGTATCCGCATCCTCTCAGGTGCGGGGTATTCTGGATAGCCGGATTATTTCCGAGTATCCCTGCTGCGTCAATGATTCGGCGCTTGCGGGGCTCACCGCCCGGCTGCTTAGCAGGAGGTTTGGCCGGGAGCAGGTGCTGGAGGCACCGTTCCTGTTCTCCAGCGACGACTTTGCCTTCTATGCCAGGGAACTGCCTGGCGTTAAGACCTGCTATTATTTTATTGGCGCTTATGTGCGGGAGAATAACAACGTTCACACCGGAGCTTTTGACATTGACGAGCATGCATTGCTGTTTGGACTCCAAAGTTATCAGGCCATTATTCAAATATTCGGGCAGGCCGGCCGGTCCCGGAGGGTCCCCGAATAATAGACAGGAGTGGGAAAGATGCGGGTAGCACCCCTTTATATGTACAGACAGACCAATTTCCCGCTTAGATATGTAGCCCAGTATATGGGTAATCTTAGCGGGAAGTATACAGCGGTGCGGCACAGCGCGGGAGAACCGGCGCTGCGGCTGGCTGATATAACGGAAGAGATGCAGCGGCAGATCGGCAGCCTGGAGCGGGATGACGAGCGGATGGAGGCGATCCGGTTCAAGCGTGACTTCTTCAATGAGCGAGCCAGCGCCGAGAAGCGGTACAGCCAAGTTGAGGTCCTGTTCACAGAAGAGCTGCGCGGCGAGATCCGGCAGGTATTCGCCTTGCGGCAGCAGCACCGGGACCGGATGGAGGCGGTGCAGAAGGAATTCGAGGCGCTTGCCGCAGCGGACCGCCGCTGGCTGCAGCGAATCTATCTGGAGGACCGGGAGCTGCGGGATGCCCTGACGTTTGTGAACAGTGCGATTACAGCCAAGCTGGATAAATATTTGCGTACACCGGCTGAAGAGCATGACCGGAATCTGCGCAAGCTGGATTATACCCTGGTTAAATTTCTGACCCGGGCGAGCATGAAGACCAGTCCCTTCGCTAATCTGACCTACTCCGGGATTGGGAACTTCAGCGGTGAACGGAAGACAGGGGCCAAGCGGCTCTATCCCCGGCTGAATGATTCGCTGATCCTGCAAATCTACGACAAGCTATTCCTTGAGCCGGAGTGGATTACGCGGCTGGAATACCGTCTGAATGCCACTTGCGTGGAGCTGGAGGGCAAATATTATATTACCGTGCTGCAGAACACCAAAGGTGAACGCCAATTGTATAAATCCAGACAAGGGCTTGTCACACTTCGTGCCAGCGAAGCGCTACACAAGCTGTTCGGAAGACTGAAGGAGGCGGAGGTGCTGCCCTATCCGGCCATGCGGGAGCTGTTAACCGGTCTCGGCGTCTCTGGTGAACAGGCAGACAATACCCTGCGCCAGCTAATCAGCAACGGGGTACTGGAGCGGACGGACTATCTGAACGAGCAGGCCGGCAATCTGCCTCAAGAGCTGCTGCAGAAGCTTGAGCGCTACGGTGTAGATCACCCGTGTATTTCGCTGCTGCTCGAATTGAACGCACTGACCGGACAATTCAGCGACTCGCTGGATGTGGAAGCTACTGACCGCCTGTATGATTGTGCCGAAGCGCTGGCCGCATTGTTCGAGCTGGAGCCGATGCCCCGCCGCAGCCTGCTGTATATTGACGGCATCGACGAGACGGTGCAGACCCAGGACTATTCAGGCCGGCAAGGGCGGCTGGCCCAGCTGTCCCGTTACCAATGGCTGATGATGTGCTTCGACACGGTCGTTAAGATGCAGTTCGCCGCAGGGGAGTTCTTCAAGAGCCATTACGGTACAAGTTACGTTCCCGCGAACTCGCAGGAGGCCTCAAGGGTACTCCGGGATATGGCCCAGGTATTCTTCTCGGACCCGGAGTTATTGAAGGAGACCTCCGGACTGTTCAACTGGGATAAAGCATTCAGCCATAAGAAGACTCAGCGTCTGCACAATATCGCCAGCCGCTTGACGGGATTCCTGAACGAAGCCGCCGCGCAGGATGAGATTCTCATCTCTGATACACAGACAGCAGCCTGGCAGAGTGAGATTCAGGAGGTGCTCGGGGAACGCCTGCTCTCGCACTCGTTTTTTGTACAGGAGAGCGGTGAGCGCATGGTACTGAACCATATGTATAAGGGGTTCTCGATTTATTTCGCCCGCTTCCTGAAGTATCTGGAGGACTCCGGCAACGAATACGCCGCTTATCTGCGTGAATGCTTCGATGGGAATCAGGTGGCAGATATCCGTAATACCTTCGGCTTCAATGCCAATATCCGCAAGAGAACGGTGCAGAAAGAGATCGCCTTGCCCATTCAGTCTATGACCGAGAGCGGGCAGTCCCTCTCATGGCTGGATTTGGGATTCCGGTACAATCCCTCCACAGAAAGCCCTGAGTTCTTTGATCCTACGACGGGTAACACCGTACGTCCGCAATTTCTGGGTACGCTGGTGCTGGTAGCCGCCCCAGCCATTCTGACGACCTTCGATATCCTGTCCTCGCATGGGACCAGTTATTTCGACCTTGGGGAGCTGGTTCTGCGTGAACGGCTGAAGCCGGAAGCAGGAACGAATGAGACGGTTATCCATGTTCCCCGGATTTGGCTGGGCGAACATGAACTGATGGTTTCCCGGGAGAAATGGCTGCTCAGCACTTCAGCCTTATCGGGAGCGTTCAGTGAGAAGGACCGCTTCACAGCCTGGAAGCGCACCCTTGATTATTGTGACAGTAACGGTATTCCTACCCGCTTCTTCGCCAGGCCGTTCAGCACAAGCACAGAACCGGCTTCAGAGGCGACAGAACGTAAGCCGCAATTCATCAATCTGTCCTCGCCGCTGCTCTTCCAGGTCTTCCTGCAGCTTGCGGCCAAGGGAGAACATCTCTTAATCGAAGAGGAGTATCCGGTGGCGGACCCGGAGCGGGATAATGTGCTCGAGTATACCTACGAAATTACATGCGGGGGGGAAGAGGAATATGCAGCTGCGAACTATTAATTGTTATTTATACGACAGCAAAGCGATTGCCTTACTGGTCCGGTCCATCCTGTCGATCGTTCAGACCTCTAAGCTGGAGAATCTCATTCTCCAGAAAAGCTGGGTCTATGGGTTCCATCTTAAGGTTACACTGGACGCCTCTAATGCCAATCCGCAGCTTGAAGAGCTGATCCGCCGTCATGCGGCGCGGTATGCCAGAGAACGGTCTGAAGAGGAATACGTGAAATACGAGCGTATGGTGAACAAGCTTGCCCTAATGGAAGAGTATTCCGGGACGTTCCTGCCGCTTCGCCGTGATGGTGAGGTGACGGTTGAGGAGGGAAGCATGCTGACCCACGGCAATCCGTTGTGCAGCGCAAAGGTGAATTACAGCATTGAGCTGCTCAAGAGCCGGCTGATTGCGGATATTTATGAGTCCTGGGTGGAGCTGCCTGAAGACAGACAGAACGTGGAGGCGGCCAAGATGTTTTTTATTACCGGCAGTCACAGTCCAGGGGGGCTTAAGATAGGGTACCTGTCGCTCCGCTCCAATTTCGAATATTTCAAAACCCAGCTGGCGGAGTTCAGAAAAGATGAACAGATGGAGTCCAGAATTCACAAAGCGCTGCACGGACGGACGGATACCGAAAAGGAATTTATAGCAGGCGGAGTGAAGAGCTTCACAGAAGGCCGGTTTGAGCGGGAGTTTATTTTCGGCCGGCTGCGGATCTTCATCAGTTCACTGTGGACGATTCTGGAGCAGGCGTATGAACGGGGAGAGCTGGTGCATGACAAGCTGTATTACGGCGATGATTTCTTCGAGCGACATGATCAGGTCAGTACGTTTCATCGGACTTTTTTCTCCAACCCCGATTTCCTGAAGCATTATCACGAAAAAGGATTCGTCGTCTACCGATTCGTAGCCGCTGTCCTGTATTCCTTAATGCCGATGCTGGAAATCTCGCCTATGCGCAAGCAGCGTATCACCGGCGTGGCCTCCGAGAGTGTGGAGTCAGGCTACGGGATGGACTGGAAGGATGCTTACAGTTATCTGGAGATGAAGATGGCAGGAGAGAGTGGACATGGCACACTGGTTCATTAGACGGGAAGAGCGGCTGTATCTATATGGCAAGCAAGGGCTGCACCAGTTAAAAGCGAACCCGCAAACCGCTGGGAAGCTTAAGGAGGCCGTGTTCGGTGACCGCTCCGCAAACTGGATGCCGATTGATGAGGTGTTGGCGGCGCGGCTGCTTCCCGGGGAGCAGCGTTCTGTGTCTGCTCGCGGGAATTCAGACGGTACTCTTACTTCCTGCGGGGAATGGCAACTGCGGGTGATCACTCCGGACAAAGCGCTGCTGCTGCGCAATCTGTCCCCAGACGACGAACCGGAGATCACCGCTGCCGTTGAGGAAGGCAATCCGCAGTGGAAGAGTGCAGCAGCACAGCCGCTCCTGCTCAGCTATGCCGGAAGTATAGCAGCGGCCTGCGAAGGTCTGAAGGGGGAGGAAGCACAGGCAGCCAAACGCGTCATTCAGCTTGACCTTAGCGGTGACAAGAGAGTGATTGAGCCCAAACGGCTGCTGGCCGATATTCTGCGGTCTACTACGTGGGAAGAGGGGAGTTGTTCTGCAGAACCGGCGGAGATTGTGAATTGGACCACTTGCCTGGATGCCTTGGAGCGTCTGGAGAACCAGCTTGTGCACAGCTTTGTGTTTCATGGAAATGATCTCTTGCAGATCCCCTATAAAATAGCCACCGCTTCAGACGGAAGCTACCATAGCGGCGAGGGGAATGCAGAGCAGATCGTCCGCGCCTCCTGCCGCAATCTGGAGCGGCTGCTGAATCAGGTTCATCCCGGCCCGCCCGGACAATGGCTGGTTACGGCAGGGCGGCAGCATAGATTGGAACGGCTGGCCGGGCAGCTCTTCATGGCATGGGAAGCTGCGAAAGGCCCGGCAGCGCTGGAAGGCCGGAAGCTTGCCTTCACAGAGCTTGCGGGGAATACGCGGATACAGGCCATGATTCGCCGTTTCGTAGCTGATGCGGAGCTGCTCGAGATCTATGTGGAGCGGATTCCGGGAATCCGCGCTTACCGTGCTGCTGCCGGGAGGGCAGGCAGCGCCTGGACCGACGGCTGCTGCGCTTCCTCTCAGCAGGAAGCCATCCAGGAGGCGTTAATCCGGTTCTACGCTCAGGTACAGCAGAATGGTATCCGCACTTCGAATGCGTATTCCGCAGGTGAGCAGACTAGCGCTGCACCGGCGGGACTGCCGGTGCAGGAGCTGACGGAAGCATTTCAGGACAGATATGACAGCCGGGAGCTGTTGATCCCGGTTCTGGAGAATACAGGAATAACCATCTTGCAGGTGCAGCGAAAGGAGGAGAGAGGCCATGAAGGAAGCCGTGTTATACCAGACGGACAGTCTGTTTCTGCGGGAAGTTGTTCTTGAGCTGGAGAAGCAGGAGATCCCTTACCGTTTGACGGATGAGCGGTCTGCAGATGACGGCTCCGTGCTGTTTGTCATCCTGGATCAATTGCTGGAGGAGGAACTTAGTCCTTTCTACCGGAAGGCTCCCGGTCAGGGCGGAGTATTCTTCCTCCATCATCTGCTGGACACACTGCTTGTGGGTCCTCTGTACCATCAGGCAGACACCGGGGGCTGCATGGCCTGCCTGCAGCAGAAATATAAGGACACCGGAAGGGAGGGACTGTTATCGCTGCTCTATGGCGAGAAGACGGAGTACGTGCCTCAACCGCAGGCGGCGGGATTCGCTGCCGATTGTATCCGCGGCGCCCTCCTTGCGGCGGATCATCTTCACCGCTACATAGGCCATGTTGAGCATATCCACTGGGATGCCCTGCGCGCGGAAGGTTATCTGTTGCGGAAGCATAAAGGCTGTCCCGTATGCTCGGCGGTAGCTCCATCCGTGGCTGCCCCGCGTCATCGGCAGACGGCAGATACGGTGAAGCAGGGCAGACGCACCTACCGGCTGCGCTCAGAGCTGGATACAGAGGCTATCCTGCGCAAGTGGTATGATCCCGATGGCGGAACGATCACCCACCGCTACCGTGAACTGCGCTCCTCCTATATTGAAGCCGGCGGAATGGAGCTGCGGATAGGACCAGCTTATGTTGAGACCGGATTCGGCCGGGCCTACCGGAGGCCGGAGGCCATGAAGCTTGCGGTGCTTGAAGCCCTGGAGCGGTATTGCGGAATGTGTGACCGGACCGCGCCTGCGGCGGAGAAATTCTCCTATGAGCAGCTCTCTGAGCAGGCGGTAGACCCTGAAGTATTCGGTCTTCACGACGCTGAGACCATGGCACATCCGGCCTATAGACTACAGCAGTACAAGGAGAATCTGCCTGTATACTGGACGCCGGTGTTCTCAATGAAGGAGCGCAGGGAAGTACTGGTGCCGGAGCAGCTAGTGTACTTCGCAGACGGACATTTCAGAAGCGGAACGAACAGGTTCGTCTACGACAGCTCCAACGGCCTGGCATTGGGTAGCACCTGGGAAGAGGCGGCCTTGCATGGTCTGTTCGAGGTCATCGAACGCGATAACTTCCTCTGCGCCTGGTATAACCGGCTTCCCCTGCGGGAGATTGACATTTCCGGCAGTCCGCTGGAGGAGCTGAAGCAGCTCATCTATTTCTTGGAGCTGGAGGGCATTCAGATCCGCTTCTTCGATATTTCAATGGAGCTTAAGGTGCCCAGTGTATGGGCGCTGGCGTATGATACGCGCGAGGGGGCTGTTATGAAGGCCTATAATGCCGCCGCCGCCCATGTTATTCCCGGTAAGGCTGTGGAATCGGCAGCGATGGAGGTCATCACCTCGCTGCCGATCTATGCGTCAGAGCTGAAGGAAGGCGGCCATGCGTTCACAAGAGCGCAGCAGCTTGAGAATAATCCGGGGGCGGTCACCGAATTCGAGGACCATGTCCTGTATTATGCCAGCGAGAGCAACTGTCGCCAGGGACTGGATTTTGTACTGCGGGGGGATGGGCGGCAGAAGGCTTCTCTGGAGGAACTCTACCCGGATGCCTATGACCCTGGAGGCCCGTTCACTCATAATGATCTGGCCGGTGATCTGGAGGAGCTGGCCGCTGCCATCATTGAACATTACGGGGAGCTGTATATAGCCGATGTGACTCCAGATGAAGTGGCGGACTTCGGGTACCGCGCGGCCAAGGTGCTGGTTCCCGGCATGATGCCCATGACGTTCGGGGAGCAGCATCGACGCATTATTCCGGAAAGACTAATCCGGGAAAGAAAGCGGCGGGGGCTGGACAAGGATTTTACGGTAAACCCCGACCCGCATCCATTTCCATAAGGAGGGTGTTTATGAAAACATGGAAAAGTTACAGGGTGTATTATCAGTTCCAGCCAGGCTATGACGGACTGATTCTGCTGCTGGCCGAACAGCTTGAGCGGCTCGCGGCCCTGGGAAGAATCTCGAAATGGTTCTTCCTGAGGTATTGGGAAGACGGCCCGCATATCCGGGTGCGGTATCTGATGGATGGAGAGCTTGACGAAGAAGAGCTGTTTGACAAGGTGAGAGCCTATATACAGCGTTATCCCTCGATCCGCAAGCTGAGCAAGGAAGAATACTTCCAGGGTCATAAATTCGACGGGGAGCCGCTGGAGCTGCAGAACCTGGACTGGTATGAGGAAGGCGAAATCATCAGTAAGCCGTATGAGCCGGAAGTTGAGCGATACGGCGGTGCTTCACTGATGCCGCTGGCGGAATCCCTGTTCATGGAGTCCAGCAGGCTGGCCGCCGGTATCCTGGAGCTGACGGCAGGCAGTGCCTTCACCCGGCGCCTGCTTACGGGAATGCGGGTGCTGGAAGAGCTTACGGAGAGTCTCTTTACACGAATTCCCCGTCTGGGGGAGGTCCATTCCTTTTACCGCAAGAGTGCGGAGAGCTGGCAGCGGCTGTATCAGCTCGGTGACATGGAGCTTACAACCAAGCTGGTCCGCTGGTGTACAGCGCACCCGGACTGGCGGGAATCGGTGGACAGTCTACTGCTTAGCGATGGGAATTACGGACACCTGCGGACCGCTCTGCTTGATGGCTATACCGCCATTGCAGCAGCGGAACAGAATGAACAGCGGGTAAGATCCATCCTGTATTCGCACCTGCACATGCTGAACAACCGCTGCGGAATCAGTCCGGAATATGAATATGCGCTATACCGGACGCTCTGGAGTCTCACAATTAATCAGGAGGTGGGTTCAAATGTTACCGTCCCATAATCAAATATCCGAGTTCTATGATTATGATCTGCTGTTCGAGGAGATAGCCGGGGAGGAGCCGCGCTCTGTGGCCTGGAGATTCAACCAGCGGCCGCTGGATAACTACGAATTCCCCGGCAATGAAGTCCCGCTGGAGGAATACCTGGACAAGGTCAGTCTGGAACGCGGCCCGTCCCTGCCGGAGAAATATGAGGTGCGGCTCGACAAGCTGCTGCTGAAGCGCAGATCTACACTGCTGGGCCAGATGGGGGCGTCCTGGTCACTGGACGAGCTGGCTGCCATGCTGAGCTGGTCCGCCGGACCGCGCGATGAGGACCGGCATATGGGCAGCCATCATGCAGGCAAGCAGATCTCCATGCGGACCTATCCTTCGGGCGGGGCGATGTATTCTATCAAGCTGTATATGTATATCCGCGGAGTGGAAGGGCTTGAGGACGGTGTGTACTATTATGCGCCGCTGCAAAAAGAGCTGTACCGCTTCCGCAGCGCACTGCCGCCGGAAGAACTGGAGCGTCTTTTCCCCATGACCCTGTACAAGACGGATGCGAGAAGTCTGGCGCTGGAAGGGGCGTCCATTCTGTTGTTCTTCATGGCGGATTTGAAATACAGCTTCAAGAAATACGGCCGTCTGGCCTATAAGCTTGCCCTGCTCGAAGCCGGCCATATTGCCCAGAATGTACAGCTGCTCAGCACCGCCATGGACAAGAATACGCTGCCGATCTGCGGGTATTTTGCGGACAAGGTAGAGGAGCTTCTGCTGTTAAGGGAGCATAAATATCAGCACTGTGTGTATGGCATAGTGCTGGGATAAACGAAGGAGGAGAAGAACATGTTGAATGCTTTTTTTGAACTGCAGGCAGCAGAAGATACTCTTCAGGTCATGAATTGCTACCGCCGGACCAGCCCGCTCTACACGATCTCCCACCGTGATCCGGTGCGGCTGAAGCGGGTGCTTGAAGACCGTCAGCTCTCTGCCGACTCCAAGGGGGCGGGGCGGCTGTATGAGAATGGCATCCTGGTGGACCCTGTTCATCTGGCGGTGCTTGAGCGCTTCAAAGAGATGTTCGCGGGTGTGGACGCCGACGTGGACCCGTATGCTCTATCACTTGTGCTGACAGGCGGGTATCTGCGCTCCGAGATTCGGGTAATCCGGTATGCCGGAGCCGATGTCCCTTTTGCTTATCCTGCAGCCCCGTTAATCAAGGATGAGAATGCCCCGCAGCATCATCTTGTAATGTACAGTGATCCCTTGCAGCTGCGGAGACTGCGTGAGGAGGTTGATCTGAGACGCAGGGATACTATATTTCTCTGCCGGGTAGCAGAAGGGGAGATTACGGAGATCGGACCGGTCTATGCGCTGCATCCATCCTTTTGCTTCGACTGCCTTATCGACAGGCTTCAGACCTATCATATCCGCTGGACAAGCCCCCTGGCAGGGGAACGGTCTGCTGTGCTGGAGGAGGAATTCCTGCGCGCGCTTGTCGATCATTACAGCTCATACATTACGCTTCTCTCTAACGTACATGAGCGTAAAATTGTATTCGATGCCAATGCAATGCATTACACCAGCCTAATTTCCCCGCGTTCCGCGCATTGTCAATGTCAGAAATAGAGAATGAGAGGATTTCTTTTACAGGAAAACAATGGAATTATCGGACCGTATCTATTAAAATGAACCATGAGAAACAGAAGATGATAGATACAGATGCGGGGGACGGTTCATGGAGTATTTTATAGTAAACGTGATGTCCGAATTTCAGACTCAGATCGACCGGTATTTCCGGGTGAAGCTGCTGCACCAAGCGGCCCAGGCGGCCATCAATATAAAGTGTTCAGAATCATTGCTGTTTGGTAAAATGACCCTGCTGCACTACCGGATGTTCGGCGGGGAGGATTCCGGGATATATAAAGCGGCTGCCGCTGTGGAAATGATGATTTTAGCGCTTGATATCATCGATGATATACAGGATGAGGATCATACAGATATGCCGTGGTGCCAGATGCCCAAGGAGATCGCCCTTAATCTGGCCCTCGGCTTCCTCAGCCTCTCCCAGGAAACGCTGCTGTATAGCGACATGCCTGACGAACACGCAAGGAGCATTGCAGCATTATTCAATAATCAGCTCTTCGCAGCGATTAACGGACAGACGCTAGACCTGTTGAATGAAATTGAGACGGAAGAGGATTACCTCATCATGGTGCGGCAGAAGTCAGCGGCGCTCCTTGTGTGTGCCTGTATGACCGGTGTAATTCTGGCTACAGGAAGTGCAGATCAGCGCGTAGCCGAATATGCCGAAGAGATCGGAATTGCTGCCCAGATTAAGAATGACTACCGGGATCTGTTAAACTGGGATGGCAAAAATGATTTCATCCGCCGCAAGCGGACTTTGCCTCTGCTGTTCCTGCTTGCGGAGATCGGTGAGAACGATAAGTGGATTGCGGAATACTTTGCCGGCAGCCTGGAGCCGGAGGATGTGCTACACCGGTTCGCGGAATTCGGCGAGGCTGTGGAACGTACGGGCACCCAGCTGTATACCTCGGTGCGGATGCGTTCGCATTATTACCGATTTTTGGATATCATTGAACGTATGGAACTGGATTCCAAGTGGCGGGATCTCATTATTAAGGCCGCAATGTAGTGCTCGGAGCCACGCAATACCGCATGCGGAGAACCGCAACAAATTGGCGGTAATTACGGGCTATAATGTCGTTTTGCTCGGGGGGATAACCTGATATATTGGTTGCAGGAAGAAGAAACGAACCAATGATAAGGGGGAGCAAATTATGTTACAAGAAATCATTCGCAAGTTGGTAAAAGAGCCAGGGTTCCTGATGCAGCTACAGAGCGGACAGCTTCAGCTTGCCGGAATGTCTGTGCTGGAAGAGCGGGCGCTGATGGATGTTATGAACAGCCGTGATAAAGATAACAGCCAGACTCTTCTTAGAGAGATGTACTGGTGTTAAAAGCATATAATATAATCCTGGAGGCTTGTCTCATTGCCTAAATTATCTAGCCATCATCCCAAAATTATTGCGGGCCTGTCCATTTTTGTCCTCATGGCCACGTATTTGACCTATGTGATTCTATCCCGTCCTGTGATAGGAATCGATGTGAAGTTAACACCGCAAGGCAGTGTTACTGTAACTAGCGTTGCAGCGGGCAGCTGGAGCGAGCATAAAATTCACCCTGGAGATACGGTTCTTCAGGCTAACGGGGAAGATCCGCTGCTTCTGGAGACGATCCGCAAATATAACAGTATTGAGAATGTGGATTCACTCGTCATTCAGCATACGGAACCGGACGGAAACCCGGTGACTTCCAGCTTGGAAGTTGAGCCGGGCTTGTCTGCGCATGAGCTGATCTTCCGTCTGGTGATCCCCGGTATTTCTTTGCTGCTGCTCTTCGGATTCTCCGTATACGTATACCGGAAAAAGCGGAATGACCGTGCTGCGCTGCAGCTCATTCTGTTTTTTCTCAGTATCGGGCTAAGTTACTTCAGTTCAACGCCCTCCGGGATGGCGGATAAGGTTGGGAGAGTGTGCCTGGGTACCAGCTTCGCTGTTGTTCCCGTTTTTTTCGTTCACTTTATGCAGGCCTATCTTCAAAGGTTCAAGGAGCCGTTCCTGTCCAGAGCCGTTCTGAAAGTTATGTATGTCTGTGCAGGTCTGGTAAGTGTGCTGATGATTCTGGATGTGGCGCTCACTCGGCGGATTCATCCGCTTGAAACTCAAATGCTGCTGATCTTTTTTGTAGCCGCTAATTTCCTGATTGTCTATAAGCTGCTTTCGGGCTTCCGCCAGCACCGGACAGGTGAGCTGCATACCTTGTTCAAGTTTGCCTTGACGGCGCATGCGGTAGCTTTTTCACCGTTTCTGCTGTTTAACGCTTTGCCGGGACTGTTTGGCGTGACGTTTATTTCTGCAGAAATGACCGCAATCTTTGTATATGCGATTCCTGTGGTCTACTTTTATCTTTTTGTTACCCATAGACTGTTCGATATCGATTTTCTGCTTAACCGGTTATTCTATTATACGGCGCTGTCGCTGGTTCCCGCGCTGCTGATCCTTGGCGTTATGGGCCTGCTGATTCACCAGAATCCGTACGGCTGGATTGTTTGGGTGCAAATATTTCTCGCGGTATATCTGATGATCACGCTGTTTCTGTTCTTCAAGGAACTGATGGATTACCGGCTACGTCCTTATTTCATGAAGGACTTACAGGATTTCCAGGGGAGTATTGACCGTTTCTCCAAACGCATCTCGAAGGTGATGAAGCGATCGGACCTGGAGCAGTTTCTGGAGCGGGAGATTGGACTGGTGCTGGCGGTCCGTACGGTCTCTTTTCTGGAGATTACGCGCGGGAGTGAGCAGGGTCAGGCGAGTGTGACCAGTGACGGGAGAGCCGATCCACGGATAGAGCAGGACCTGGAGCAGGCGGTCAATGGTCTTGCCGCTGGTGAAATGACCCGGATGTACCGGGGGATCTGCCTGGTAATTGGAAATTATGGTCCCGCCCGGCATATTCTCTGGCTCGATGACAAAACAAACTACACCAGTTATAACTATGCCGAGAAAAACTGGCTGAAAACCTTAGCGCATTACAGCAGCATTATCTATGAGAACCTGTATCTCGTAGCGGGATTGATTGAGAATCTGGAGGGTGAAATCAAGAACCGCAATGCGCTGGCTCCGCCATGGGTGCTGCGTCTGATCTTCACCCTGTCAGAGAACGAACGCCGCCGGCTGGCCTCCGACCTGCATGATGCGGCACTTCAGGATCAGCTGATCTGGTACCGCAAGCTGGAATCGCTGATGCTGGACTACCCGATGGAGCCTGGCCTGATTGTTCAGCTCGACCAAATTAAGGAAGGGCTCCTTGATGTAATCCATCAGATCCGGCAGACCTGCAATGAGCTTAGGCCGCCGCTGTTAATGGAGATGGGCATTGTGGAAGCCTTGAAGCAGTTGATCCAGCAGGAGCAGATCCGTTCCGACTACACGGTGGAGCTTCAGACGGAACCTGATACTATAGAAATGGATGATGTCCAGATTCTGGCGGTATACCGCATCGTTCAGGAGCTGCTCAGAAATGCTGACAAACATGCCAAGGCCTCATATATCATATTGTCACTGGAATCCCATAGCGGGAGATTATACTTCTATTATAAGGATAACGGGAAAGGGCTGGATCTCAAGGAGCTCAAGGATTCATTCGGCCATATGGGGATATCCGGTATTCAGGAGCGTGTGCGGAGTCTGGACGGCGAGATCAAATTTGTATCGGCGCCGGATCAGGGATTTGAAGTACGGCTTGTGCTTCCGCTGACAGCCGGCATTGAAGAAGGAGGTTATGATGATGATTCGTATATTACTGGTTGACGATCATCCATCGGTCTGCGAAGGGACCAAAAATATGATCGAGCAGGACCCCGAGATGGGTGTAACAGTGTCGTACAGCTCACCGGAGGCCCTGGAAATAGCTAAATCGGGGGAATACGACCTGATGCTGTTTGATCTAAATATCCCTGTGCTGAGCGGACTTGAGCTGACCAAGCGGCTGATCAGCATCAATCCGGAATTTCGGATTCTAATCTATACAGGCTACGAAATCAGCTCAAACTTCAACATTCTGGTGGAGGCCGGTGTCTCGGGCATCGTCAGTAAAACAGCGAGCAGAGAACAGCTGCTTACTGCCATCCGCTGTGCGCTCCGGGGAGAATCCGTCATCCCTGTCAGCCTGCTCAGGCAGCTTCGCCGCAGTGACATGCGGGTGTCTGCCTCCCGTGATGAGCAGCAGATGGAAGACATCTCTATTAACGAGCGGGAGCAGGAGATTCTGCAGGAGGTGGCGGACGGCCGCAGCAATAAGGACATTGCTAGTAAGCTGCTAATGAGCCAGCGTACCGTAGAGTATAATCTGACCCGGGTGTTCGAGAAGCTCGGCGTTCATTCCCGTTCCGAGGCTACAGTGAAGGCCAAGCAACTGGGACTAATCGTAGACCGGAATTTTTTATAGACCTCGGACCTCTGGCAATGGGAATCAGCGGATGCTGGTTCTAATCAACTATTCCCCCGCTCATACCAATACCCAGGAACCCCCCGCGCAAGACGCAGCAGCGCCTCCAGGAAGAAGTAATCGCCCCAGATCATGAAGTCATCCGGGGAGGCGTTGCCTCTGACGGAATAGGAGCCGTGGCGCAGAAACCCCTCCTCAGATGGATGGCCTGCGGTGAAGTAGTGATTGATCAGCGAATCCATGGACTTGTTCACGGCGTCATTGAAATACTCCCGGTCCGGATCATTCTCCGGCAGATGCTCCAGCAGCTCCAAGAGACCGCATACGGTGATGGCGGAAGCGGAGCTGTCGCGCGGGGTGCCATCCTCTTGCGGGGCATCGAAATCCCAATAGGCCACATGGTCGGCGGGGAGATGCTCCACGAAGTAGCGGGCCATTCTTTTGGAGACTTCGAGGTAATGAGGCTCCTGGAAGCTGCGGTAGGCGAGAGCGAAGCCATAGACGCCCCAGGCCTGTCCCCGCGTCCAGGTGGAGCCGTCCTGGTACCCTTGTGCCGTACCTCCGCGCAGGGCATCCCCCGTCTGCTGGTCGAAATAAAAGGTATGGTAAGAAGAGTCGTCGCCCCTCACCAGGAAGCGGCGGCTTGTCTCGGCGTGGATACGGGCAGCCCTGGCATAGACCGGGTCGCCGGTCTGTTCGCTGGCCCAGCAGAGGAGCGGAAGATTCATCAGGCAGTCGATGATGATCCGTCCGCCGTTGTCTTCATCGCCCTCGGCTCCCCAAGCCTGAAAGAGCTGCGGACCGGAGCGCCAGCGCTTCATTAGGTGGTCCGCTGCCTGCAAGGCGAGCAGACGCGAGGCTTCATCCTTGTCTGCAATCCAGCGGGCCTTGGCAGACAGCGAGTACAGGAAGCCGATATCGTGGTGATCCAGCGCCTGCCCGTCCAGCATGCGCTGGCGGAAGGAATCTGTCGCCTGGATGGCGGCAGCGTGAATCTCCGGGTCCCGGCTGTATTCATAGCTTAGCCACAGAATGCCGGGCCAGAAGCCCTCCGTCCAGTTGGTGTGGTCGGTCAGATGATATTTGCCGTCCCCCATACTTACAATCGGAAACCTCTCCCCAAATCGCTTCATATTAAGCCGCGTAGTCGTAAGCGTCTGCTCAATCGCCTGCTCCCAGTTCATCATACCCGCCATAACCTCCATAATATCGCTATAGTGTGCTTAACCATATTATAAGCCGGTCAAGCTGTAGGTTTGTTGCACAAAACTATAGTTATATTGCGGATCTGCTATGAACGGACCTGCCCGTAGACGCTCCAGCTGTTGACTAAATGACCGGCGGCGAACAGACAGGCCGGAACAACGAACAGCCAGGACTGGAGCCATACGCCAAGCAGCAGGAAATAGAGGGCCGGGAAGACGGCCATAGGAACGGGGATGCCCAGCCAGGGCTTGAACAGCACCGCAAAAGCTCTCCCGCTCCGGTAATAGCGCACCCAGCAGCCGTAGTAAGCCAGCAGGCAGAGTGCCATCAGTATAGCGGATGCTCCCAGGGGCTGGGTAGAAATCATTCGGCCTAAAAGAATGGGCATCATGAAGCAGGTGATCTGGCCTGCCCGCTCCAGGAGCGTGAAGACCAGAGGGACGGAGTCCAGGGAGCCAGGAGCACTCCGGGGCGGGAAGAATATGAATATGAGATTCGGCAGTAATACAAGTAAAGATATGATAAATCCTTGAGCATGCAGTCCCATCGCAGAAATCCGCCTTCCTGTGCATTAATAGTGGCCGTACCTGACAAATACATGGCATAACTCTATAATTGCATTATATATCCTAGAGAGCCTGGAGCGGGAGGAAGATATGCAATTTCAACCTATATATGAAGACGGAGAATTAATTATGCCGAAGCTCGAACTCGATCTGTCTGCGAATCCTTCGGTTGGTATTATCACGGATTTGAGGCGCAAGCAGTTATTAATGGAGCAATTGTCCCGGGAATCCGGCAATTATTTGTCGTGGGCCGGGCAGAACGAATATATGCGCTTGACGGTAGAGGAGCTAATCTCGTTTCTGATCCGAATGTCGGGACGGGAGGAGCGAGCGGCTGTGTTGACTGATTATTTTGCGCTGAAGGAGGAACGTAAGGTCAGATTGATGAATCTCAGCTCTTCGAAAAGGGTGTATGTTACCCTGTTACGGGCTTTTTTCGCCCATCAGTCCACGCTCGTATTGGAGGAGCCGTATTTCTATCTGGAGGAGCAGGACCGCCGTCAGCTGAAGCGGATACTGGATGACCTGTCGCAGCAGAAAAGGATACTCATTCTGACCTCGAATCTGGAGGATGCGCTGATCTCCTGTGATGTCATCTACCGGCTGAGCGGGTCCGGGCTTCATCAGCTGGATATCCGCGATTCGGAAGAGGAGAAGCAGGAGGCAGTGAAGCAGGATGAGGCCAACATCACCTTGCAGAAGGTCTCGACCAAACGGGAGGATAAGGTGATTTTATTTGATCCGCCCGAGATTGATTTTATTGAAAGTGTAGAAGGCTCTATCCTGGTGCATGTCGGCGGTGAGCATTATGACTGTGCCCTGACCTTGACCCAGCTTGAAGCGCGGCTGCTGAATTTCGGCTTCTTCCGGTGCCACCGGTCCTACATTGTTAATCTGCAAAAGGTACGCGAGATCATTACCTGGACGAAGAACAGCTACAGTCTGCGGCTGAACACCGGCAAGGAGGCCGTGGTTCCGTTATCCCGCTCCAAATTGCAGGAACTTAAGGCGCTGCTTAAGCTGTAAAAGGTACCGTTCAGGCCGGAATGGGTACAATTCACCCGGTTTTGGTGGCTGAAAGGCTGAATTCTGGATAACGTTAAGTCATCAACAACATAAGGATGTGGTGAGATGGCGGTTATTCAGGTAGAACAGGTCCGCAAGACCTTTGGGGCGAGAGATGCGCTGACAGAGGTGTCCTTCAGTATTCCGAAAGGGGAGATTTTCGGGTTCCTCGGTCCGAGCGGTGCAGGCAAAACCACCTTGATTAAGATTCTGACTGCACAGCTGAAGCCGACAGGCGGAGCGGCCAAAGTATTCGATCAGCCGGCGGAGGCGATGCAGCAGTCGGCCCAGAAGATGCGTTTTGGCATTCTGACCGATAACAGCGGCCTGTACGAGCGGTTGTCCATCGAGGAGAATCTGGAGCTGTACCGGAAGCTGTATGATCTTCCCCGCTCTGCGGTGGATCAGGTGCTGCAGTTCGTTAATTTAAGCAGTGAGCGCCGCAAGAAAACAAACACGCTGTCCAAAGGGATGCGTCAGCGGGTGATGCTGGCCTGCGCCATTATCCATGAGCCGGAGCTGTTGTTCCTGGATGAGCCGACCTCGGCACTGGACCCGGTGAATTCAGCGCATATCTATAAAGGCTTACGTTATCTGAATGAGAAGGGCACAACCATCTTCATCACCACGCATGATATGGCGGAGGCGGAGCTGCTCTGTAACCGTGTAGCGATCCTCTATCAGGGACGCATTCAGACTATCGGCTCTCCGCAGGAGCTGAAGCGGCAGCACCGCGAGAACCTGATCCGGGTGGAGCTGACCAGCGGAGAGGCTTATGAGCTTCCGGTGGACGGGGATACGGCGGACCGGATCGCGGATTGGATGAAGCGGGGACTCATTGAGCGGGTAGAGACGAAGGAACCGAGCCTGGGTGATATTTTTATCAAAATGACAGGAAGTGAGCTGCTATGAATATCTCCTATAAGCGGGCCAGCGCGATCTTTGTGAAGGATTACAAGGAATTCTCGCGCAATTATGCGCTGTCCATTATGCTGCTGTTTCCGATTCTGTTTGCGCTGCTGTTCAAAAGCGCAGGTTCATCCTTGCCGGGAGCCGCCGGATTTCTGTTCAACAGCTCGTTTGTTCTACTGACCTGCTTCGCCCAAGCTTGCCTGATTGCGGAAGAGAAGGAGCGCAACACGCTGCGTACACTCATGCTGACACCGGCTACAACAATGGATGTGCTGATGGGCAAAAGCAGTCTGGTCTTTGTCATGTCGACGGTGGTTCTCGCCATTTCTACACTATTGTTTGGCTATGAGCCTGCAAATATAGGGGCATTCGTAGCCGCGATCGTGCTTTCCATTGTTCTCTACACGGCAGCCGGGACGATCTGCGGTCTCTATTCCAAAACCTTACTGGATGCGTCCTTATCGATCATCCCGGTAGCCTTCATCTTCATGGGCGCACCTTGGGGTGCCGTACTGGCGAAGGATTATCCGGTGTTCGGGGTGCTGGATTACATGCCAAGCAGCCAGCTGGTGCATTTACTGAACCTGAGCCCTGCCGGTTATTCGGCGGCAGAAGTGTGGTCGCCTCTTCTAATCATTGCGGCCTGGACAGCCGTGCTGACCCTTGTGTCTGTGGTGTTGTACCAGAAGCGGCTCCGGGACGAATAGGCTGGCGGGGCTGTGACGATTCGTGGCGCAGGCCGCGCTAAAGGCTGGATAGAACGCAAAGGAAGCCGCTCCGGGGAGGAGCGGCTTCTTTGCGCAAATATAAGAATTTATATGTTGCACATGATAAATTATCCTTCTATTTCTCGCTGAAATGAATGCCACCCTTTAAAAGGACGGCAAAGCCGTTTCCACTTGTGCGGACAGCAAACGTCAAGCTTTTACACCATACTAGGAATATCTACGGCAGGGTCTGTCTCAGCTTCATAGTCTACGCCTTCGGTACGGAAGCCGAACAGATGGAAGAAGTCGTCCTGATAGCCTGCCAGATCCGCCAGCTCAGGCACATTATCCGTCTCCAGCTCATTCCAGCGTCTCATGACCTCGATCTGCACATCCTCGCGCATCTCCCAGTCGTCAATGCGGATCAGGTGGCTGCCGTCTGCAGCCGCTTCACCGCCGTTATACAGATGGTCTGCGAACAGGCGGTACATCTGCTGGATGCAGTTCTCGTGCAGCTCCTTCTCCTTCATGACCTTGTACAGGGCGGAGATATACAGCGGCACCACCGGGATGGCCGAGCTGGACTGGGTAACCAGTGCCTTATTCACGGAGACGAAGGCCCGGCCGCCTGTGGCAGAGAGCTGATCATTCAAAGCAATAGCGGTCTGCTCCAGATGGTTCTTCGCCTGGCCGATCGTTCCATCCTTGTAGATAGGATGCGTAATCTTGGGTCCGATATAAGAGTACGCTACGGTAGTTGCTCCGTCTGCAAGCACACCAGCCTCCTGCATCTGGCTGATCCACATGCCCCAGTCTTCCCCGCCCATCACGGCGATGGTCTGGCGGACTTCATCCTCTGTAGCCGGTTCAATAGTAACGGTGGAGACTTCTCCGGTGTGGAAGTTCATCGTCTTGTTCGAGTAGGCTTCGCCTACCGGCTTAATCACCGAGGAGAACACCTCACCGGTTACCGGATGAGTGCGGCGCGGGGAGGCCACGCTGTAGACGACCAGATCTACGGTGCCGAATTCGGCCTTGATCAGCTCGATCGTTGTGGACTTGATGGCGTCCGAGAAGGCATCGCCGACGATGCTGAAGGATTTCAGCCCCTGCTTGGCCGCTTCACGTTCAAAGGCAGCAGAATTGTACCACCCTGCGGAGGCGGTGCGGGTGCCTTCAGCAGCCTTGTCGAAGAAGACGCCGATGGTGTTCGCGCCTGCGCCAAAGGCAGCGGCAATCCGCGAAGCCAGTCCATAACCTGTGGAAGCGCCGATGACCAGCACGTTCACCGGGCCGGTAAGCTTCTTTTGGGACCGTACATAGTCGATTTGTTCCTGTATTTGTCCGGCACATCCCTCCGGGTGAGCTGTTGTGCAGATAAAGCCGCGTGTTTTTGGCTGAATAATCATCAAGGATATCCCCTTTGTTTTAGTTTTTAACTTTTTTCGTTAATATAGAGTATAGCAAATGATGGCATAGAAAGATAAGCCTTCAATATAATGAATAGCAATTTTGTATGCCTGCCGCTATGAATTTGCAACTTTTCCCAATCCGCGGCGTCATTTGGTAGAGAGGTTACGGATGAATTCAGGGAGGGGATTGGCATGGGCATGGGCAAAAGATTATCCGCACTTATACTAACCGTGCTGCTCTTGGGCGGCTGCAGTGAAGGGGGTTCGGGCATGAATTACGCGGAGAGACAGGCTGCCGCAGCAGGGCTTGAATCGGGTCTGGCTGACAGCAGCAACCGGCTGGGCGTGAAGCTGTTCGGCCAGTTATGGAAGCAGGGGGGCGGGAACCTGACGATATCCCCGTACAGTGTTGCTGCCGCTCTGGCCCTGGCCTATAACGGCAGTGCCGGAGAGACGGCAGAGGAGCTGGGGAAGCTGCTGGGCTATGCGCCGGACGAACGGCAGAAGCTGAATACCGGCCATCAGTCATTAATGGAGCTCTTGAATCATGGAGGACCGGGCGTGGAGCTGAAGATCGCGAATTCGGTCTGGGGTATGAAGGGCCTGCCGCTGCGCAGGGACTATCTCAAGACCGGTGAGGACTTCTATGATGCGCAGATTAAGACTACGGACCTGGCAGCAGAGAAGTCTGTGAAGGAGATTAACGGTTGGGTGGCGGACCATACGGGGGACAAGATTCAAGAGATGCTCACGAAGCCGCCGGGCCCGCAGGCTGTGGTCGTCTTGGTCAATGCTCTGTATTTCAAAGGCGGCTGGACGGATGTGTTCGAGGAACAGGCTACGAAGCAGGCGGACTTTTATCCTCCGGACGGACCGGCAGTACAGGTCATGATGATGAAGCGGGGCGGAATGTTCCCGTATGCAGCTCATAAGAATTGGCAGGCGGTTAAGCTTCCCTACGGAGAGGGACAGATGGAGATGGTAGTGGTCCTTCCGGGTGAGCAATCTTCTCTCGCGGAGCTTGTGGGTCAACTGGAGCAGGGGACTCTGCCGCTAGATGAGGATTACACCAGTACCCTGGGGACGCTGCTGCTGCCTAGGTTTACAGCCAGCTATGGGACAGAGCTCTCCAAGGCGCTGCAGGCGCTGGGTGTAAAGCTGGCCTTTGACCCGAGCCAGGGTGATTTTTCTCTTATGTCGGATCTGGACAGCCCGATCTATTTTGAACAGGTCATCCACAAAACCTATATCGATGTGAACGAACGGGGAACGGAGGCGGCGGCTTCCACTGTAATTGATATGCGTGCCGGATCAGCCCCTCCTATTGATAAGCCCTTTGAAATGAACGTCAACCGGCCGTTCCTGTTCATGATCCGGGACACGCAGACCGGAGCCACGCTGTTCCTTGGGGCGATTGAGAATCCGCAGCGCACGGATTGAATTCGGGCTGGGATGAATTTCAAGCATTTACGCATAAATGATCCCTTCACAGGTCACAATAGGAAAAAACCAGAATGAAGGGATTAACGTGAATGCTATTCGCCTGAAAAAACAACTGTGGCGGCGGTGGAGACGCTGGAAAAAGGCTCCTTGGGTAGGTGCGGCGTGCCTCGTGCTGACGTTGCTCGCCTGGCGTGGCATGCAGGTTCCGGAAGAGATTAGCACGCTGCTTAAATCTTCGTCATTCCTGAGCGGCAGCGCAAGGAAGAATCTGGAACCCGGTAGCAGCTTACCGGCTGTAGCCGCCGTATATAAACATACAGACGATGATGCCGAAGAGGATGCCGCCGTGATGAACAGTCAAGAGCTGCTGAAGGCTGTGGGTAAGGAAGCTATTAGCAGAACGGTGCATCTCAAGACGCTCTATGTAGCCGGTGAAGAGGTGCAGACTTTGCCCGGCAAGCAGACTCCGGCCCAGCTAAGCGAGCTGATTGTCCGGCATGCGGGCTGGAGCGGCTGGTTCAGCCGGGAAGGGGATCTGTGGCTGGAACAGCGGGTCAACGACCTGTCTCCGCTGACCAAAAAAGAAGCCTACTTCGGAGTGGACGAGCAGGGCAACCTGACCTTGTTCCAAGGACCGCCCGAGGCGGAGCGGGTCATGAAGACCTTTTTCCAGATGGACATGGGCTCGATCAAATCCTCTTTGCCCAAAGGCATCTGGGAGCAGCTTCATCAGGGCATCCGGGTGCAGGATCTGGAGGAGTACAACAGCGTACTCTCCACCTTCAGCGACTATGCGCGTGTTTCCTCGGAACAGGTGATGCATGCGGAGTGAGGTAGAGACTATAGAATTATTAGCATGAAGACTCGCGGGCGCACAGGTGCCTGCGGGTCTTTGTTGTGTTATGCATGGTTCATTTCCCCGGGGACAAACTTTTTGTCTCCCGGGGAATTTTTTTTGCTATAATGGGTGGAAGGAATACATATGTTCGCTTTAGGGCCGGAGGGATGGATGTCTGGGGCTTGCCCCGCAGGATTATTTTGGCTTGGCATCTATCTGAAAGTATCCGCCCGGGCATAGAGGAGAGAGAAGGATCTTGCGCATTTTGGGGATTGATCCGGGGCTGGCGATTGTCGGCTTTGGCTTCGTAGATAAGGTTGGCAACAAATTAACACCGGTCCAATACGGCTGCATCCAGACGGAGGCACATACCCCGGAAGAAGAGCGTCTGCTGCATGTCTATGAAGGCATGGTGCAGCTGATTGATAAATATAAGCCGGATGCGGTAGCGGTAGAGAAGCTGTTCTTCAGCCGCAATGTGACCACGGCCCTGCCGGTGGCGCAGGCGCGCGGGGTGCTGATTCTGGCGGCCGTGCAGCGCGGGCTTCCGGTTGCAGAATACACTCCAATGATGGTGAAGCAGGCCGTAGTCGGTTACGGCAAGGCTGAGAAGAAGCAGGTGCAGGAGATGGTCAAGCTGCTCCTTAAGCTGTCAGTTGTGCCGAAGCCCGATGATGTGGCGGATGCGCTGGCGGTGGCGGTATGCCATGCCCATTCCGTGAGTCTTAATTCCAAATTAAATGAGGTATTGCGAAAATGATAGATTTTCTTAGAGGGCCGGTTGCACATTTGGAGCCGGAATATGTTGTGCTGGATGTGCAGGGCGTGGGGTACCGGGTATTCTGCCCGAACCCGTATGCTTTTGCCAAGACTGAGGGTCCGGTGACTGTGTTCATTCATTATCAGACCCGCGAGGATGCGACGCTTCTGTTCGGATTCCCTTCACGCGAGGAGCAGCGGCTGTTCCGCAAGCTGATTGAGGTATCGGGCATCGGCCCGCGTGTTGCGCTGGGCATTCTGACCGGCGGAACGCCGGACCAGCTGATCGCGGCCATCTATCAGGAGAATATCACCTTCCTGACGAAGCTGCCGGGCATCGGTAAGAAGACGGCGCAGCGGATGATTCTGGATCTGAAGGACAAGCTGGACGGCTTCGGCGGAGCAGCACTGCAGACGGGATTGTTCGCAGTAGCGGCTGAAGCGCAGAGCAAGGCGGAGGCACTTCCGTGGGAAGAAGCCAGGGACGCCCTGAAGGCGCTTGGTTACACCGATGCCGAGCTGGACCGGGTGTACTTGAAGATGAAGCAGGAAGGCACGGATACCGGACCGGTGGATGTGCTGATGAAGAAGGCGCTGGGGCTGCTGTATACCGCCAAATAGGTCCCTGAAGAACGGAGTGAGGAAGAATGGATGACCGGATTATATCGGCTAATCTGATGATGGACGAGCAGGCGGTGGAATTAAGTCTGCGCCCCCGTTATCTGGGTGAATATATCGGCCAGAACCAGGTGAAAGAGAACCTGAAAATATATATTGAAGCGGCCAAGATGCGCAGTGAAGCACTGGATCATGTGCTGCTGTACGGGCCTCCGGGTCTCGGCAAAACAACGCTGGCCAATATTATCGCCAATGAGCTGGGCGTTAATCTGCGGACCACCTCCGGCCCGGCGATTGAGCGGCCCGGTGATCTGGCAGCGCTGCTGACCAACCTTCAGGAAGGTGATGTGCTGTTCATTGACGAGATTCACCGTCTGCACCGGACGGTGGAGGAGGTCATGTATCCGGCGATGGAGGATTTCGCGCTGGATATTATGATCGGCAAGGGGCCGAGCGCACGGTCGGTTCGGCTCGACCTGCCGCCCTTCACACTAATTGGGGCAACGACACGCGCGGGACTGCTGTCTGCTCCGCTGCGTGACCGCTTCGGAGTGGTCAGCCGGCTGGAGTACTACACCATCGATGAACTGAGCTTCATCGTGGCCCGCAACGCCGAATTGCTGGGCATCGAGATTCTGGGCGATGCTGCGGAAGAGATTGCCCTGCGGGCCCGGGGGACACCCCGGATTGCCAACCGTCTTCTGAAGCGGGTACGCGATTACGCCCAGGTCCGTGGCGACGGAATCATCACCCCGGAGATTGCAGCCGAATCGCTGAAGATGCTGCAGGTGGACCCCCGGGGACTGGACAACATCGACCATAAGATGCTGCAATCCATGATCAGCTCTTTTCGGGGCGGGCCTGTCGGGCTGGATACTATCGCCGCTACAATAGGCGAAGAGAGCCAGACTATTGAGGATGTATATGAGCCCTATCTGCTGCAGATTGGTTTCCTGCAGCGTACGCCGCGCGGGCGTATTGTTACGCCTGCGGCGTACCACCATCTTGGCCTTCCTCTTCCTCCGCAACAGAACTGATTGCTGAGAATCCTGTCCATAATACAACATCTAAGTGCGTGTTTATATCATTAATATTTATAGGAGGCCTACAATGAAACTTGCGAAGTGGACAACAACAGGAATCGGGCTGCTGGGCCGGGGGGCGCTGGCTGCATTGCTTGCAGCAGGCAGTCTGCTCATTCCGGCAGATCACGCCCGCGCCGATTCCGGCGGGTCGATCCGGGTTGCACTGTATGCCGATATTGGCAGCAAATATAAATCTACTGTACCGCTGGTAACCCTGCAATCCGAGCAGAGCTTCAGCCTGCTACCGGCAGCCGGCGGCAGCCCATTATTGTCGGTTCCGGCCCAGAACAAAGTCCGTGTCAGTCTGGACGGGTTCCGGGTAAAGGTATTGGAGACACCAAGCTGGCAGACTGCTGCGGATGCGGCGAAGAAGCTCCAGTCTTCTTCCAATAAGCCGCAGATCTTCATGGCTTCCAGAGGCGGCGCCAAGGTATATCAGTTATATACCGGAGGCTATGCCAGTGAGAGTGCAGCCAATAACGGGCTGAACGCAGTCCTCAAAGCCGGTCTGGCGATTCCCGAAGGGCAGACTCCTGTAGTGGCCGGAACCAAGCATCTGTCTGCGGGCTCCTATGCTACACTCGAGGAGGCCCAGGCAGTAGTCAGCAGCCTGACCACTGCCGGCTTAGATGCCTGGCCGGTATTCGTATCCGGTGAGGGCGGCAGTGCGCGTACCGAGGTATGGGTAGGCGAGGCGTCAAGTGACAGCGAGCTTGCGGCGGTCTCTGCTTCGGCAGCAACGCTGCTTCCTCAGCTTGCCCTGACGCCTGTGGCTCCTGGCGCACCCGGATTAATTATCCGCATGGACGCAGGGCTTGATTTCAGCAGCGAAGTCCAGGCCTTTCATTATCTGTTATCCGGAAGTGACGCGAAGTTCATCTTGTCGGGCAATGAGAAAGGAATCATGCTTACCGAGAGATCTAAGCGGATCTACCGCGGCGATATGGAGCTTGGCAATCTGAATGGTTCATTAGCTGTCATTAACGTAGTTCCGCTGGAGCAATATCTGTATGCGGTAGTGGGGGGAGAGGTATCCTCCGGCTGGCCGGAAGAGGCGCTGAAGGCCCAGGCTGTGGCGGCACGCAGCTATGCGCTGTCCCAGGGGAACCGCTTCGATGTTGCTAATGTGGTGGATACGACGCTCAGCCAGGTCTATAACGGAATCGGTGCAGAAGCACCCACAATCATCAAGGCGGTCGATGCAACGGCAGGTGAATTGCTGCAGAGCGGCGGCAAGGTCGTAGAGGCGGTATTCTCCTCGAACAGCGGCGGCGTTACGGCTGACCCGACGGAAGTATGGAACAGCGGCGGCAACTATACCAGTGTAGCCAGCGCAGAGGATGTGGCTGCGGTGGGTTCGGCCAAGAAGTGGTATTATGTACTGCTGGACAGCGGCGTCTCCGGCTATGCCCGGGAAGATAATATCAAATTAACAGGCAGCAAAACAGCAGCAGGGCTCCCGATTGCCACAGCTACTACCAAGGATGTGAATATCCGGCCGCTGCCTGTCGTTGACAGCAGTGCTGCTCCCGCTGGCAAGCTGAATCCCGGCCAGAACGCCGTAGTGCTGAATCAGGTCTATGAATCCGGCAGCTACAGCTGGATCAAGGGTCCGTATTCTTCGGCAGAGCTGCTGAAGAGCCTGGCCGGCAAGACCAGCGGCACTCTGCCTTCTTCTATAACCACTCTGGAGGTTACCCGGCGAGGACCATCGGGAAGAGCGGTGGAGGTCAAGGCGAACGGCCAGATCCTGCAGGTGAAGTACCCGGATCTGTTCCGTTCCTCCTTCGGGGGATTGCCCAGCACCTTGTTTGATATTGTACCTGCCGGAAGTTATACTGTATTAGGCGCTGACGGCTCTACAGCTGCTATCGGCAGCTCAAGCTCAGCGGGAGTGTTGTCTGCTTCGGGCCAAGTGACGTCCAGCGGCAGCGGAACGGTTGTGATGGGCGCGGATCAGACCTCCAGAGTCGTGACCGGCAGTACGGGCTTCTATTTCATCGGCTGGGGTTACGGGCACGGACTCGGCATGTCCCAATGGGGCGTGAAGGGAATGGCCGACAAAGGGTATGATTATAAGCAAATATTGCAACACTATTTTAATAACGTTACTATAATCAAGAATTAAGGAATGAAGATCCTATTATGAATGTTGAACTTTATGATTTCAATTTGCCTGAGGAGCTGATTGCCCAGACTCCGCTTGCCGACCGCAGTTCATCCAGACTGCTGCTGGTAGACAAGGAGAACGGCCAACTGGACCACGGTCATTTCAAGGATATACTGGGGCAGTTCCGCCCGGGAGATACACTTGTACTTAATGATACACGGGTTATTCCGGCCAGACTGTTCGGAGTCAAGGAAGATACCGGAGCCAAGGCGGAGGTCCTGCTGCTTAAGAATCTGGAGGGGGACCGCTGGGAGGCACTGGTGAAGCCCGGCAAGAAGCTGAAGACCGGAGCGGTCATCGTCTTCAGCGAAGAGCTTCGTGCCGTGATTGAAGATGAGGCAGATATGGGCGGGCGGACACTCCGCTTCATCTATCAGGGGATTTTCCAGGAGATTCTGGACAGGCTCGGCTCCATGCCGCTCCCTCCTTATATCAAGGAAACCCTGGATGACCGTGAGCGGTATCAGACCGTGTATGCCCGTCATGAAGGCTCGGCGGCAGCGCCGACAGCCGGACTGCATTTCACCACAGAGCTGCTGGAGCAGATTGCAGCCATTGGTGTGAATATCGCCTATATCACACTTCATGTCGGTCTGGGGACCTTCCGTCCAATGTCTGTCGAGACGGTGGAAGAGCATGTCATGCATGCCGAGTATTTCGAGCTGTCCCAGGCAGCAGCTGATGTGCTCAATGAAGCCCGAGCAAGAGGCGGAAGAATAATTGCTGTAGGCACAACCTCCTGCCGGACCCTGGAGACCGTAGGCAGACAATGCCAAGGGGGGCCGATTGAGGCATGCAGCGGCTGGACGGATATTTTTATCTATCCGGGTTATGAATTCACTGTCGTTAATGCACTGATCACCAATTTCCATCTGCCCAAGTCAACCTTGGTCATGCTGGTAAGCGCTTTGGCTGGCCGGGAGCTGATTCTCGCTGCGTATGAAGAAGCGATTAAGCAGCAGTACCGGTTCTTTAGCTTTGGCGATGCAATGTTCATTTATTAAGCAAGAGGAAGGGTTAAACCAATGGCAGCAATCACTTACGAACACATTAAGACTTGTAAGCAATCCGGAGCACGGCTCGGAAGAGTCCACACCCCGCACGGAATTATTGACACACCGACCTTCATGCCGGTGGGTACCCAGGCTACTGTCAAGACGATGAGTCCTGAGGAGCTTAAGCAGATGGAAGCACAGATCATTCTGAGCAATACGTACCATCTGTTCCTTCGTCCGGGTCATGAGATCATTGGCGAAGCGGGCGGCCTGCATAAGTTCATGAACTGGGACCGCCCGATCTTAACCGACAGCGGCGGCTTCCAGGTATTCTCCCTGAGCGACATGCGTAAGATCACCGAAGAAGGGGTTCATTTCCGCTCTCATCTGAACGGGGACAAGAAGTTTCTGTCTCCCGAAGTGGCTATGGAGATTCAGAATGCCCTCGGTTCCGATATTATGATGGCCTTCGATGAATGCCCGCCTTACCCGGCAGAATATGAGTATGTGAAGAAATCGCTCGAACGTACCACCCGCTGGGCCGAACGTTGTCTCAAAAGCCATGCCCGTCCGAATGATCAGGGACTGTTCGCCATCGTGCAGGGAGGCATGCATGAGGATCTCCGCCGCCAGAGCGCGGCTGATTTGACTTCCATGGATTTCCCGGGGTATGCTATTGGGGGACTCAGCGTCGGAGAGTCCAAGCAGCTTATGTATGAAGTGCTGGATTACACGGTTCCGCTGCTGCCGCAAGGGAAACCGCGCTATTTGATGGGCGTAGGTTCACCGGACGCGCTGCTGGAAGGGTCAATTCGCGGAATAGACATGTTCGACTGTGTTCTGCCTACCCGTATTGCCCGTAATGGAACAACGATGACCAGTCAGGGAAGACTCGTCGTGCGCAACGCGCAGTATGCCCGTGATTTCGGGCCGCTTGATCCGGAGTGTACCTGCTACACTTGCCGGAATTATTCCCGCGCTTATCTGCGTCATCTGATTAAGGCCGACGAAACCTTCGGCTTGCGGCTGACAACGTACCATAACTTACACTTCCTGCTGGATTTGATGCGTAAAGTGCGTGAAGCCATCATGGAAGATCGGCTGCTTGATTTTCGCGATGAGTTTTTTGCACAATACGGATTATATGATAATCTAAAAGGCTTCTAGATCGTACGGAGTGGAGTGTTCATGTTTATTCTTGAAAGGGGGGAAATGATATGTCACAGTTTTATATGGCAGCAGGTTCAGGCGGCGGAGGCAGCATTCTGGGCCTTGTAGGTCCTTTTGTACTGATGTTTGTTGTGTTCTACTTCCTGCTGATTCGTCCGCAGCAGAAGAAGACCAAGGCACGCAACGGAATGCTCAAATCGCTGAAGAAGGGCGATAAGGTAGTTACCATCGGCGGTCTGCACGGAACGATCATGGAGATTTCGGATGACATTGTTATACTGCGGGTTAACGATGTGACCCGATTGACCTTTGACCGTGGTTCGATCAGTCACTCGGTTGTGGAAGTAGAAGACAAGATGTAATTGTCTCTGCACCAAATTACATAAAAATCGGCGTTTCTCCTTGGAGAAAACGCCGATTTTTTTAATATATAAGGCTTTCATGCTTTTCATATGCAGAAATGATTGCAATTACCGTGAATTGGTGACCCGGCCCCGGACTCTCAAACCCTGTTCCCCGCTGCGCAGGGTAAGCTTGGCAAGCGGTACGGCGATAGCCGTGGACAGCACAGCCAGCAAGGTGCCGCCAATCATGTCGGTCAGCCAGTGAATGCCGAGATAGAAGATTCCAAAAACGATAATAACGGCTGAGATTGTACTGATCACCATCCAGCGGCGGTTGCCGGAACGGTAAGCGAGCAGGGCCATAGAGACGGAGATAGCGGTATGCAGGCTCGGGAAGCAGTTATTGAGGCCGGATAGCGGCCGGTATTCCTGTTCAAACTTCGGGAAAGCATCGAGCATGATGAACCGTACCCCAGCGGGCGCATAGGACCACACCTCGTTAACCGGAAAGTACAGATAGAACGGAATAGCAATGGCATACGTTAAAATAATGGTGTAGCAGGTCGCATAGAGGATCACACGATTGTTGTCCAGCAGATAGATCCCCAGTGAGGCCGCCAGCACGGCTTGCAGCATGAAGATATAGAAGAAGACAATAACCGGGGTCAGCCAAGGTGCGTAGAACAGCTCTTGTACTATCCGAACGAAATGCCCCTCCAGGCCGAATATAAAACCTGTGTAATCTGCGGTCAACCGCATCTTCTCTTCGATCTGCAGCTCATATTTATTCAGGGCAAGAATGCTGAACATTCCTACAATAATGAGTGTGAATTTATAGGACCGCAGCAGCTCTCTTCCGATTTCAACTAAGGCCATCAGCGGATTGCGCCGTGCGCCGATCCAGATTAGGATCACAACAATGGCAACGGTATATACAACTACAAGATTCATGGATTGGTACAGCAAAGCATTCGAAGCCTCCTTGATAATCGCTCATGTGAAGTCAGACATAGGTAGTGTACCATATTTTCAAGGGAAGGTTTCAATTTTCGAAAAATTATATTAATTAGGATTTCTGTAAATTAACTCCAAACATTCCTCCAAGTGCGCTGATTCCTGCAGCTGCCAGAACCCACAGGAAGTCCATTCCCCCCGGAGAACTGTCAAGCGCCAGAAATCCGATCAGCAGCACAGCCAGTCCGTATAACATGCCTGTGAGTGCGCCCTGGTACCAGCCTTTGCGGACGGCCCTGCTGCCTGCGGTTAAACCTCCGAAAGCGGCAGCCACGCCGTGCACAATGTAGGTGTACATAGTGAGGTCCTGTTCCTGCAGTCCGCTGCCCCAGAGCAAGAGAGAGAGGATGAACGCACCGAGCATCATCCACAGGAACGAGCGGATTAAACCCGATAATACCGGACTAGATATTTTCCATGAGAATAGACGCCTGATCAGAGACATGGTAAAACCCCCTAAAAGTTTGTTAACCGGATACTAATTATTGTATGGGGAGGCTTGCCCCAATAGTACAAGAATGGGCGGTATGACTTTTACCAGTAATTAAGCAGCAGCTTTCCGAATGTTCCCTTGGAGGTCAGGTCAGAATAGGGATACATTAATCCGCCTTATGGGGGAGAAGCGGAAGGGGAGCGAAGAGAATATGTTCCAGCATATTACGACCCATATCTTTCTGACCGTGCTGATGTATATCTTCATTTTCCTGTGCATGCGGATCATGGGCAAACGGGAGATCGGCAAGCTGTCTGTATTTGACCTGACCATTTCGATTATGATCGCCGAGATCGCTGTGTTTGTAATTGAAGATATCGAACGCCCCATCTATGACGGAGTCGTACCTATGGCGACCCTGGTGCTGATTCAGGTGATCGTCGCACAGCTCAGCCTGAAGAGCCGGAAGCTGCGGCTGCTGGTGGACGGAAGACCCAGCATCCTGATCTCGGACGGGAAGATTCACCGGGGCGAGATGCGCAGGCAGCGGTATAATATTGATGATCTGCTGCTGCAGCTGCGCGGGCAGAATATTGTCAGTCCGGCAGATGTGGAGTTCGCCATATTGGAGACAAGCGGGCAGTTAACGGTGATTGAGAAGAACCAGAATGTCACTTCATCCAATCAGTCGGGCAACAGCAGCTCCGGTGCAGAGCGGAAGGAGAAGAACGGCGATAGCCAGCAGGATTCAGATGATTCCGCATTATCCGGCGGCGACTCTGCTTCCGTGAAGCTGCCGAAGCATAAGATCCGTTATGAAGGACTGCCGATTCCGCTGATTATGGACGGGAAGGTGCAGGACGGCAATCTGGAGATGATCGGCAAGAACCGGTTCTGGCTTAGAACCCAAATCCGGCAGAAGGGTGTCTCTGATTTCCGGGATGTCTTCCTGTGCTCGGTTGATCACAAGGGGGAGCTCTATATTGCCCCAATTAAACCCAATAAGGACAAGCTGACTTAACTGCGCCAGCGTCTGAAAAAGGGGACGCGCTCCAGATCTCGCCTGGAAATCAACCCGGATAACAGGCAGATGCTCAGATAGATGGCCATTCCGCAGGCAGCAGCTGCCAGGAATTGTATCCACTGCGACGGGGAGATCGGAACAGATGTATAGACATACGACATCCCGGCGGCCATGATGACCGTAGCGGCCAGGATTTTGAGCGGGTCCGACCAGCGCAAGGACATGGCGGTCAGCTTGACTACACTGTAGCCGTGCAGAAGCGTGACAAGTAAGCTGTTGACCATAATGGCGATGATGGCGCCCAGGATTCCGTATTCGGGCCGGGAGGCCAGCAGGAGAATCAGCAGGATTTTGACAATGGCTCCTATCAGTGTATTGATCAGTGCCTTGCCCGGCCGGTCCATAGCCTGAAGCGCAGCCTGAAGCGGAGCCTGGACGTAGAGAAACACAGCGAACGGGGCCATCATCCTTAGCATAGGTGCCGTATCCGCTGCATTGCCGTACATTAACGAACACAACGGTACGGCAAGAATATACATAACGGCAGCAAACGGGGCACCGGTGACCATGGCGAGCCGCAGGGCTTGGTGCATTCTTTTATGAATCGTGGGCAGATCGTTGCGGGCGGCGGCCTCGGATAAGGAGGGGACGAGGGAAGCGGCCAGCGAGGAGCTGAGCACACCCGGCAGCAGCAGCAGCGGAATCACCATTCCCTGCAAGGAACCATATTGTGCGGTTGCGGCTGCAGCCGCGATTCCGGCAAGCGCGAGGCTGCGTACGGTAATAATCGATTCCAGAAGGTAAGAGAATGAGCCGATCAGGCGTCCGGCGGTTACCGGCACAGAAATGCCGAGCAGGCGTTTAAGGACAGGTGTGGTCGTCTGCGCGGGCTCGCGTCCGTCACTGCCCTGTGTATCCTGAATAGTAGTATCCACGGAAGGCGGGAGTTCAGACCTGTCTTTTTTGTCGTTAAAATAATATTGCCCCAGCAGGGCCAGCATTCCGGCGATCTCTCCCACAGTCACACCCAGCATCGCACCCGCAGCCGCAAAGGCGATGCCCTTCGGCAGCAGCAGCCAGGAGAACCACAGCATGAAGAAGATCCGGATGATTGACTCCAGCACGGAAGAGAACGCCGAGGGAATCATATTCTGCTTGCCCTGAAAGTACCCCCGGTAGATGGAGGAGACGGCGACGATGGCGATCATGGGGGTCATGCTGACGAACGTATAATAGACACGCTGGTCCGTCAGAAGAACGCTTGCGACCCAGGAGGCGCTGAACAGGGCCACGAAGGTGAACACAATGCCCAGCGACAGGCTGAGGGCAAGGCCGGTTTGCAGGATTTTGCGCGACTGCTCCGGGCGGTTCTCCCCTTCGGCTTCCGCAACCAACTTGGCAATCGCCAGCGGTATGCCACCGGTAATTACTGTGATCAGCACAATGAAAAAAGGGTATCCGAGCTGATACAGCCCCACCCCCTCAGCGCCGATGATCCGGGGCAGGGCAATCCGGGGAATGAAGCCAAGCATCCGGTTAATGATACCGGCGAACAGCAGGATGATCGTTCCTTGTATAAAGGTCTGTTTCCTCACAGGGCACTCCTTCTTCCTACATATGAGATGAAACTGCAGGTCAATTATCGTTAATATCAAGCCAGGCTTGTATAAGGATATGCCAGTACAGGCCTACTCCATGACAAGCATTCCATAGACAAGTTTTTTGACTGAAAGCAGGAAAGTGTGAACGTAAGGTCGAATACGTAGCACTGAGCATACGTAATTGAGGAATCTTTGGAGGTGCCTGCACGTGGAATCGGAACAATGGAGATATGACGAGCTTAGTGAAGATATCGAAGCCATGTGCATCAGCAAAGCGGAGGAATTCCGGCTCCTCGGCTATGAATATGTGACCGGTAAGGATATTTGGGATTGCATCAGCCGCAATTATGCCAAGGAGGGAAGACCTCCCCTGCATCGGCTGGTCAATGACATCTATTCGCTCAAGTCAGGCAGTTATATGACTTATCTGACCCTGGCGGCCTATCGGGGATTGAATTAAGAGAAGTATTTGTCAAAAGGAACGATTTTCTTTTGCAAACGGGTACTGGAAGCAGTAAAGTAAGGAATGAGTGTTCAGACTTGTCCTATCAAACGGAGGTATCCTCGCTTTGCAGCAGAACCTGCCGTTTCTTTGTGTGAATCAAGACACCGTCATTCCTTCTGAATTGACGGTCATTTCGCACGTAGCTATAATAGGAATATTGATGTAATGAAAGGGGAACTAGCTAGAGCATGAAGAGAATGTTGAGCTTTATCATTACCGTGGTCGTTCTAACTGGCGTCATGGTATTTACAACTCCTGGGCTGCTGGACAGAGTCCGTCTGGGTCTTGACCTTAAGGGCGGATTCGAAATTCTGTACCACGCAGAGCCAATGGATACGGGAGGAACTCTGACCCGCGCATCGCTGCAGAAGACTGCAGAGAGCCTGGAGAAGCGGGCAAATGCACTCGGAACCAGCGAGCCTGAGGTGACCACCGAAGGTACGGACCGCATCCGTCTGAAGATCGCAGGTGTTACCGACGAAGCAGAGGTCCGCAAGAAAATGAAAGAACCCGCAGTTCTGACCTTCCGCAGTGCTAATGAAGGGGATGCTGCCGGGGTATTCAGTAAGATTGAGCTGGTAGGCAGTGACTTTGTTGAAGGTGCGGCAGAGGTGCAGCGCGATCAACTGAACCGTCCTGAAATTAGCATCTCTATCAAAGACAAAAAGAAATTCGCAGAGATTACCGAGCGTCTGCTGGGTAAGGAACTTGCCATCTATCTGGATGAGAACCTGTTATCTTCACCCCCAACGGTACGAGCTGTCCTGACCGATGGTAAAGCTTCGATCTCCGGGGGATATACACTGGATGAAGCCCGTGAGATTGCCGATACGATCAACCTCGGTGCGTTGCCGCTTAAGCTGACAGAGAAGTATTCCCAGAGCGTAGGGGCAACCCTCGGCAAGCAATCCTTGGATGAGACCGTCAGAGCCGGTATTATCGGTTCAGTGATTATTCTGCTCTTCATGCTGCTTATGTACCGTCTTCCGGGCGTACTGGCCAGCTTCGCGCTGATCCTGCATACGTGGCTGCTGATTCTGGTATTTGTTCTGGCTGACTTTACATTGACCCTTCCCGGTATTGCTGCGTTCATTCTGGGTATAGGGATGGCCGTCGATGCCAATATCATTACCAATGAACGGATCAGGGAAGAAATGCGCAGCGGTAAAGGCATTATGTCTTCCGTCAAAGCAGGGAACAAGACCTCCTTCCGTACAGTTATGGATGCGAATGTCACTACGATTATCGTAGCGGCTGTCATGTTCGCCTTCGGTACTGGTGCGGTCAAAGGCTTCGCGCTGATTCTGATCGTGGAAATTGTACTTAGTATCGTAACAAACCTTTATTTTGCCCACTGGCTGCTGACAGTGCTGGTTAAAGCCGGCGCACTCAACAAGCCGAAGCAATTTGGGGTAAAGGAGAGTGACATCAGTGCGCTTTAAGAAAGAGCTTGATTTCGTACATTTAAGTAAATTCTTCTATATCTTCTCGATTGCCCTTACTGTGGCGGGTCTGGTCTTTCTGGCAACCTTCGGCCTGAACTACAGTGTTGACTTCAAGGCCGGGTCCAATGTGGACGTAGCACTCTCCAAGAGTATCACACTGGCTGAGCTGCAGCCGGCTCTGAAGGGGGCAGGTATTGAGCATGAACCAACCATTACCATCGGCGACAAGCGGGTCAATATCCGCTATGATCAAGAGCTGAGTGATGCACAAAGTGAGACCCTTAAGAAGTCAATCAACAAGATTGATGACAAGGCGTCTTTTGAAATCAACACCGTAGATACTGAGATGGCTAAGGAACTGGCCCGCAATGCGATCTATTCTGTGCTGCTCTCCAGTATCGGGATTATCATCTATGTAAGTATCCGTTTTGAATGGCGTTTTGCGCTGGCTTCCATTGTGGCGCTGCTTCATGACGCATTCATGGTTGTGGCGGTCTTCTCGATCTTCCGTCTGGAGGTAGATATTACCTTCATTGTCGCGGTGCTGACCATTATCGGCTACTCGATTAACGATACCATCGTTATCTTTGACCGGATACGCGAGAACCTGCGCTTCGGCAAGCAGAAGTCGTACGAGGATCTTAAGAGTCTGGTTAACAAAAGTGTGGCCCAGACCCTTATGCGCTCGCTGTATACAGCGTTCACCGTATTTATTGCTGCATTCTTCCTGCTGATTATGGGTGGTGAATCGATCCGCATGTTCTCACTTGCCATGGTTATTGGTCTGCTCTTCGGAGCTTATTCATCGATCTTCATCGCAAGTCCGCTCTGGCTGCTCCTGAAGAAGCGCCAGAAGCCAGCGGTGAATACCCCGGCCAAAGTCTAATATCCGCTTGTTCTGTGAGCCGCGTCTGTAGCGACGCGGCTTTTCGGAATCTTCGGGTCAGGATGTCTTGCTTGATTTCATCATCATGAGTTTACCTGCTAGTGGTAAGGAGGGCCTCGTTATGAGTGACAAACCATTACTCCAGAAACAATCCGTTGCCTGGACCGGAATCCTTAGTGATGTTCTACTCGCTGTAGCCAAGGGAAGTATCGGTTATCTGTCAGGCAGCAAGGCATTGTTGGGGGATGCAATCTATTCCGGAGCAGATGCCGCTGCCAGAATGGCGGGGGTGATTCCGTGGAACCTGAAGCAGAGTCACAAGGTTGCAGGCGCAGCAGAACGCGGCCGGGCTGCGCAAGGAAGCAAGGAGCCGATGGCGGCTATTCTATTCTCTGTGCTGATTATTATGGGCGGGCTACAGGTTGCTTTCTCGGCGATCCGTGATTTGACCCGGGGACATCTGTCGGCACCGGAGCAGTCAGCCCTTGCCGCTGTCCTGCTGTGCATTGTGTTCAAAGAGGCTGTATTTCAATACCAGTACCGTTATTTCAAAAAAAAGGGCGACGGTAGTCATGCGGCTTATGCCGATAGCCACCGGTTCAGCCTGTATACGTCTATAACTGTGTTTATCGGAATTGCCTTGGCCATGACTGGAGGATACCTGAACTGGCATCCTCTGCTCTACATGGACCCCATCGCAGCCCTGCTGGCCGGATGTCTGATTCTCCGCAAAGGTTATTCATTAATTGCTTCCTCTGTGTACAGCAAGAAGATTCAGGAGCTCCCTTCCGAGGAAGCGGCTAGCTTCATTGAGACGGTTCAGCGGGTGCATGGAGTCATTCGTGTGGAGCAGCTCCGGGCACTGGAGGAAGGCAGCTATGTGAATCTGCATGTGAAGATTAGTGTGAATCCGCGGATCAGCGTGATGGAAGCTCAGGACATTTCGGAATGTGCGCGGAAGCTGCTGCAGCACCGGTTCGTTCATGTTGGTGAGGTTCATATGGATGTTGTGCCGTATGATCCGGGTTATCCTTATAAAAGCAATCATGAGCTCGTGGACAACGATATTCCCACGCTGCTTCAGTAGTCTGCAAGGTGAGAGAAAGGTGAGCTGTATTGCTTCATTCAAAAACAAGATGGCAATCTCCGGCAGCCGATTCCGAGCGTATTTCGGAACTGGCCCGGAGCCTTTCTATTTCTCCGCTCCTTTCGTCACTGCTGGTGCAAAGAGGCATGGATACCGCTGAGCTGGCACAGGTATTTATGGATGGGGGAGCGGAAGATAGACATGATCCATTCCTGCTCAAAGGAATGGCTGAAGCGGTGCCGCGGATACAAAAGGCACTGCAAGAGGAAGAGCATATTCTGGTGTACGGTGATTATGACGCAGACGGGGTATCCAGCACGGCGCTGATGATCTACCTGTTGCGTCATCTCGGGGCCTCCTTTGACATTTATATTCCCCATCGCTCCAATGAAGGCTATGGACTGCATAATCATGCGCTTGACTGGGCGGTCCAACAGGGTGTATCTCTCGTCATTACGGTGGATACTGGTATCAGTGCCTATCATCAGATTGCCTATGCCACTGAGCTGGGTATTGATGTTATTGTCACGGATCATCATGAGCCGCCGGAGCTGCTGCCTGAGGCGTATGCTCTGATTAACCCGAAGCTGCCGGACTGCCCGTATCCGTTCAAGGGTCTGGCCGGAGTAGGGGTGGCCTATAAGCTGGCTGAGGCGCTCCTGGGCAGCGAAGTGCCGGAGGAATGGTGTGAGATTGCCGCCATCGGTACGGTGGCGGACCTGATGCCGCTGCTGGGCGAGAACCGCAGTCTGGTGCGCAGAGGCCTCAGCAGCATGCGGAATTCGGCGTTTCCGGGCATCCGGGCGCTGCTCTCGGTGGGCGGGATTACGATGAACACCGTCAGTGCGGTGAATATCGCCTTCGGGATGGCTCCGCGCATTAATGCCAGCGGAAGGCTGGATCATGCAGGCCGGGCAGTTACACTGCTGACTACGGAGGATGCGGCAGAGGCTGAACAATTTGCCGGAGAGCTGGATCTGCTGAACAAGGAACGCCAGCTGGTTGTAGAGCGAATTGTCACCGAAGCCACAGCCAAGCTGGAGGAGAGAATTAGCCGGAGCGGACTGCCGGATATTATTGTGCTGGCGGACCAGGGCTGGAATGTCGGCGTAGTCGGCATTGTGGCCTCCAAGCTGCTGGAGCGGTATTACCGACCGGTCGTTATTCTGGACATTCATCCGGAGACCGGGATGTGCAAGGGTTCTGCCCGCTCCATCCCGGGCCTCGATATCTATGCGGCCTTGTCCTCATGTGCCGGGCTGATGGACCACTTCGGAGGACATCCGGCTGCTGCCGGGATGAGTCTGCCGCAGGGCAAGCTGGAAGCCTTCGATGCGGCCCTAAATAGCTATGCTGCGTCTATTCTGACCCCGGAGGACTTCGTAGCTGTTACGGCTGCGGACGGTGAGGTATCCATTGCGGATCTGACCCTCCAGGCTGCGCTTGAGCTGGAGCGGCTGGCGCCGTTCGGCATGGCCAATCCGCTGCCGAGATTCATTCTGCGCGGTGCGGTTGTGAAGGAGACACGGAAGATGGGCCAGGAGGGCAAGCACCTGAAGCTTGTGCTCCAGCAGGACAAGCTGACGATTGAAGCTGTGGCTTTTGGCAAAGGTCCCTTGGCTGAGCTGCTTCCGGACGGCACAGTCGTGGATGTACTGGCAGAGCTGTCCATCAATGAATGGAACGGCTCGCGCAAGCCTCAGCTGATGCTGCAGGATCTTGCAGTGCCGAAGGCGCAGCTGTTCGATCTGCGGGGCGCAGCCGATGCCGTCAAGCAGGCTGCACATATTCAGGAGCTGCTCCGCACCTATAGCGGCAGCAGACTGGGCCAGAGTGCAGCGGTCTTCCAGAACAGCTGGACAACGCCGCTGCGTGATCTGAAGGGCATGTCCCTCTGGGTATACGATGAGGCTGGCGGGATCTCGGCGGTACATCAGCCGGAGGGTACGCGTGACGAAGAGGGACTGTCGCTGCTCTGTGTGCTGGATATGCCGGAGTCCCCGGAGCAGCTGGAAGCGCTGTTCACTGCTTTTCCCGAGACGGAGAATATAGCCCTGCTGCATTCGATCCGCGACGGGCGTGACCGGCTGCAGGTTCCTACGCGAGATCATTTCAAATCGTTATATCAATGGATTGCCACGATCGCTGCGTCTCCAACTCCTGAGCATGAAGTGCTGCTGCGGCTCAGCCGCCAGTCGGCGCTTGGTGTGCGTATGGTGAGCAGAATGCTGGATGTATTCGATGAGCTTGACTTCATTGAGCGCAGCGGCGGCACAATCACCTTTGTCCCGCAGCCTGCCGCCAAGAGTCTGAGCACATCAGAGCATTTCGTCAGACTGGGCAAGACAGCGGAGATGGAGCAGTATTTCATGGAAGGCAGCCGCAGTGAGTTGCAGGAATTCATGCTGTCGCATCGTTTAGGTGCCTCATAACGGCTGCGCATGCTGCCCGGGTCATTTGGTTCGAGTAACTTCAGCGGGGAAGCTTCCCGCTTACTTTTAGGAGATGATGATGTTGGATTTCAAAAACAATATTCGCGTAATTCCGGATTTTCCCCAGGCTGGAATCAGCTTCAAAGATATTACTACGCTGCTGAAGGACGGCGCTGCGTACCGTGCAGCCATCGATGAGCTTAAAGCTCTGGTGGCCCATCTGGAGATCGACGTCATTGCCGGACCGGAGGCGCGCGGCTTTGTAGTGGGCGCTCCATTGGCTTATGCGCTGGGTGTAGGCTTCGTGCCGATCCGCAAAAGCGGCAAGCTTCCTTATGAGACAATCGAAGTAGGTTATGATCTGGAATACGGCAAGGATACTCTCGCTATGCATACCGATGCGATCAAGCCGGGCCAGAAGGTACTGATTGCAGATGATCTGCTGGCTACAGGCGGGACGATTGCTACTTCTGTTAACCTGGTAGAGCAGCTTGGCGGCCAGGTGGTCGGTGCTGCATTCCTGATTGAATTGACAGCCCTGGCTGGACGGGATAAGCTGTCGAATGTTGAAGTCATGACTTTGTTGACTTACGAGGATTAATTCTCCCCGGGTAACTTTTCCCGGGAAATATAAAGCGGCCTGCTGTCGAATGAAGACAGCAGGCCGCTTTTTGATATTTTAACAGAGGAGAGTCACTTAATGTGCCGATTTGTCAGCTTCCTGTTCATTGGACAAGCCGAGAACTTCGATGATCTTGAACAGCAAAGCGAGCAGCATTCCGACAATAGTCGCCAGTGCCATCCCTTTCAGCTCTACACCGCCCAGCTTAAGCGAAATGCCGCTGATGCCTACAACCAGTACCAGTGAAGCCAGAATCATGTTGGTGGCTTTGGAGAAATCGACTTTTTGCTCGACGAAGATACGTAGACCCGACGCCGCGATAACACCGAACAGCAGCAGGGATACACCGCCCATAACCGGCAGCGGAATGTTGGCAATGACTGAGGAGAACGTTCCGGAGAACGACAGCACGATGGCGATGACGGCAGCCCCGGCGATAACATATACCGAGTACACCTTGGTCAGTGCCATAACGCCAATATTTTCACCATAAGTGGTATTAGGCGTAGAACCCATGAATCCTGACAGTACCGTAGAAATCCCGTTACCCATCAGCGAGCGGTCCAGTCCGGGATCTTTGGTCAGGTCCTTGCCGACAATATTACTGGTGACCAGCAGATGGCCGATATGCTCCACAATGACAACAAGCGATACAGGAATGATGGTGAGGATCACTTGCCAGTCGAAGGATGGGGTAATGATGGTGGGATGGGAGAGGAAGCTTGCTTGAGAGATAGCGCTTGTATTCACCAGACCCAATATATAAGCAAGTACGTAACCGGTAACGATACCGATGAGGATATGAATGATTTTGGGGAAGCCGCGGAACAGCACGGAGCCGAGTACGGTAACACCGAGCGTGACGAGCGACAGGGTAATGGCTTTGCCGTCAGGCGTCCAGTCCGCGCTGGCTACACCCTCAGGAGCAATCAGTCCGGCCATCCGTGCGGCTACAGGCACTAGCTCCAGTCCAATCGTCGCTACGATGGCTCCCATAACTGCCGGAGGGAAGACGATATCAATCCAGCCGGTACCGGCATAACGTACAATTAAGGCCACAAGAATGAATATAACACCAGTCACGATAAAAGCGCCCAGTGCAAGCGAATATCCGCGCTCATGATCGCCGGCATGTTCTTTCAGCACAAGCAGGACCGGAGAGATGAAGGCGAAGCTTGAACCCAAATAGGCAGGGATTTTGCCGCGGCAGATCAGTATGTAGAGCAAGGTGCCGATACCGTTCATCAGCAGGATCATGCCGGGATCTACCCCGAACAGGTTGGGAACAAGCACGGTGCTGCCGAACATGGCGAACAGATGCTGAAGACTCAGGAGGAAGCCCGGGCCCCAGGGGAGTCTTTCGTTAACTTGAATTTCGCGTTGCAATGGAGTTCACTTCTCTTTCTGATCTAATTTGATTTGACCATTCTACTCTTATAAAAAACCGCCTTTACTAGATTAAATAGATCGGCGGGTTTTTACAACAACATTTTTACCCGTGCCACAAAATTGTCTTTTCTTGACCCTTTACCTGACAGGAATGCCACGCTATGGCAAGTGTTGACGGAATCCCTCGTAAGCGTCATAATTATAGACAACTTTAACCTGAGCGTAATGCAGCCGGGAACGTATGGAACCTGCAAATTCTGCATGCTTGCAGGTTCATTTTATTATAGAAGGGAAACGGATACGACGAGAATGGGCATAGAGCAATTAACCGAAAAGGCTGGCGCCTATATAAAAGAAAAAGATCTTCTCCGCATCCGTGAAGCTTATGAATTCGCCGATCAGGCTCATCACGGGCAGGTCCGTAAATCGGGGGAGCCATACATTCTGCATCCGCTGGCGGTCGCAGATATTGTCGTCAATATGCAAATGGATGTGATATCCATTATTGCTGCGCTGCTGCATGATGTTGTGGAAGATACGACGGTGTCCCTGGAACAGATCCGCACGCAATTCGGCGATACCTGCGCGATGCTGGTGGACGGTCTGACCAAGCTGGAACGCATCCGCTTCCGCTCCAAGGAAGAGCAGCAGAACGAGAACTACCGCAAGATGTTCATCGCTATGGCCCAGGATATCCGGGTGATCGTGATTAAGCTGGCGGACCGTCTGCATAATATGCGTACGCTCAAATACCAGTCCGAAGAGAGTCAGCGCCGGATTTCTTATGAGACGCTGGAGATCTTTTGTCCCATTGCGGACCGGCTGGGGATCTCTGCGATCAAGTGGGAGATGGAGGATATTGCGCTCCGTTACCTCAATCCGCAGCAGTATTACCGGATTGCCAATCTTGTACACAAGAAACGGGCAGAACGCGAGCAGTTCATTGACAGTGTCATCGGCCGCATCCGCGCCAAGCTGGATGAAATGGGCATCGAAGGAGATCTCTCGGGACGCCCGAAGCACATCTACAGTGTCTATAACAAGATGAACACCAAGAACAAACAGTTCAACGAGATCTATGATCTCCTGGCTATCCGCATTATCGTCGACAATATTAAGGATTGTTATGCCACTTTGGGCATTATTCATACGCTTTGGAAGCCGATGCCTGGCCGTTTCAAGGACTATATTGCTATGCCCAAGGCGAACATGTATCAGTCTTTGCATACAACCGTAGTAGGTCCGGGGGGAGAGCCGACAGAGGTCCAGATCCGTACCTGGGAGATGCACCGCACGGCCGAATTCGGGATCGCTGCCCACTGGGCGTATAAGGAAGGCAGCAGCAACAACAACGTCAATCCCGAGAACCGGATGCCGTTCTTCCGCGAGATTCTGGAGCTGCAGCATGAAGCGAAGGATGCCGAAGAGTTCGTGGAATCGCTCAAAATGGACTTTTTCTCCGATCTGGTCTTCGTATTCACGCCTAAGGGTGAGGTAGTGGAGCTGCCGGCCGGCTCGGTGCCGCTGGATTTCGCGTTCCGCATCCATACCGAGGTCGGGAACCGGACGATTGGCTCCAAGGTGAACGGGCGTATCGTACCGCTTGACCATAAGCTGAAGACCGGGGATATCGTGGAGATTCTGACGTCTAAGAATTCGTACGGTCCGAGCCGCGATTGGCTGAAGATTGCCCAGTCCTCGCATGCGCGGAGCAAGATCAAGCAATGGTTCAAGAAGGAGAAGCGCGAGGAGAACGTGGAGAAGGGCCGGGAGGCCATCGAACGCGAGCTGAAGCGCCTGAATGTGGAGGTCTCTGACTGGCTGACAGAGGACAAAATGTCGGAGGCTGCGAAGAAGTTCGCCTTCAATGATGTGGAGGATATGCTGTCGGCGGTCGGCTTCGGCGGGATTACCGCCGCTCAGATCGCTTCCAAGCTGACTGAGAAGCTGCGTAAGGACCAGGAGGAGGCCGCAGGCCATCTGGAGCTTACCTCCGAGATGAAGGCGATCAAATCCAGCGGAGAGAAGCGCAACCAGCCGACCAACGGGGTCCGTGTCAAGGGGATCGACAATCTGCTGGTACGCTTCGCACGATGTTGTAATCCTGTGCCGGGCGACGATATCATCGGATATGTGACCCGTGGACGGGGCGTATCGGTGCACCGTGAGGATTGTCCGAACATTCCGAACGAGATGGACGGGGAGGAAGCAGCCCGCGTGATTGAAGTGGAGTGGGAAGGCAGTATGGAGGCTAATTACAGCGTCGATATTGAGATTACCGGCCATGACCGCAACGGGCTGCTGAATGAAGTGCTGCAGGCGGTATCGGAGAGCAAGACCAATATTTCAGCGGTCACCGGGCGCTCCGACAAGAACAAGATGGCGATGATCCATATGACGATTCTGATCCGCAATACCGATCACCTGCAGTCTGTGGTCGACAAAGTGAAGCGGGTCAAGGATGTGTATACCGTTAACCGTATTATGCAGTAGGTGCTAAGGCAAGGAGCTGAAGGATGAGATGAGAGTCGTTGTGCAGCGCTGCAAGAATTCCAGTGTGACGGTGGATGGTGCAGTAACCGGAGCCATTGGAGAGGGCCTGCTGCTGCTGGTCGGCGTAACCCACGAGGATACAGAGAAGGATGCCAAGTATTTGGCGGACAAGGTTGCCGGACTGCGGATTTTTGAGGATGCGGGCGGTAAAATGAACCATAGTGTGACGGAGGCCGGCGGGGCCATCCTGTCCGTCTCCCAGTTCACGCTGTACGGGGACTGCCGCAAGGGCAGACGACCCAACTTCATGGCAGCCGCGGCTCCGGCTGAAGCTGAGCGGCTCTACGACTACTTCAACCAAGAGCTGCGTGCCGGAGGGCTACAGGTAGAGACCGGCGTGTTCGGAGCGATGATGGATGTCGCCCTCACCAACTGGGGACCGGTTACGCTGTTGCTGGACAGCAAGGGTTAGGACTTAATGCGGCAGACGCAGCTTTAACTGTAAAAAATACATCACGGGACTCCACATGGTGGGGTCTTTTTGCTTCGAGTTAGCCAAGCGGGATAGCAGCAGCCCTAGCTGGATAGACTATGAATGATGCACCATTATTCATAAGTGCGGGGAGCAAACAGAATGAGACAAGCACCAAAAGCATGGATGTGGAACACGATTCAGGCCCATATGGCCGGGTCGATGACCGAAGCTTCAGCGACAGCCAAGGAAGCCGGGGACCCGAAGGAGCCGCAGGGGCTCCAGCGCAGAGGCCGCGGTCTTTTGCCGCGTACCTAGCCGGTGAGAAGGTAGGCTATTTCTCGTTGAAACGGTACCGTCTTAAAGGACGGCAAAGCCGTTTCCACTTGGCGCGGAGGCATTAGGGACGGAACAGAATTTACGGGAACTGCTTAGGCTTCGTTATAAAGCGGGGGAATGAGGGTAATAGATTGACGAGACGACAGCAGCCTAGAGAGGAGATAAGGATCTCATGAGTAAAGTAGCTTTTCTGCTCGCCAATGACTTTGAAGATTCTGAAATGAAGGTTCCTTACGAAGAAGTTCTACAGGCAGGACATCAGGCAGAAATCATCGGTCTGAAGAAAAATGAGACCCTGCTCGGCAAACAAGGAAGCGTATCCTATGCCGCCGATAAAGCAATCAGCGAGGTCACAGCCGCAGAGTATGATGCAATAGTCATTCCAGGCGGATCTTCGCCGGAGAATCTCCGTCTTGACCCGGATATTCTGCAATTCGTGAAGGATGCTGACCGTGCAGGCAAGCCGATTGCCGCTATCTGCCACGGCCCGCAGATTCTGATCAGCGCTGAACTGCTGCAAGGCCGCACGCTTACCTCCTACCCGCCGCTGAAGGATGATCTGATCAATGCCGGCGCGGAGTTCAAGGATGAAGAGGTCGTCGTAGACGGCAATTACATTACTTCACGCACACCCAAGGATGAGCCCGCTTTTGTGCGTGAGCTGCTTAAGGTGTTGTAATACATGCATAACCCGTTTGGCATAATATAACTTTATGGGAGGGATTTACAATGACTAGAAGAATCCAGGCCTATTTCAGTACAGAAGATGCAGCGGAAGGTGCTAAGACTTCTTTGATTCCGTACGGTGTAGAGGGGATTGAGGTATCAGCATTAACGGACCCTTTGGATAATGGAGTAAATAACCGGCGCAACATTCTGATCCCGCTGGGCTCCACTAATACCGCTTCAACAGGTGCCGGGGGCGTGTACGCTGCCGGAGGTTCAACGGGTATGGGGTCCGGTGCGGCCATTGTCCCGGCTGTTGTGACAGATAATGATCTGAAACGTACGGATGAAGTACGCGCCGATGAAGTACGTACGGAGGGCGAAGTGCATAGAGGGGAAGAGCTGACAAGCAGTGACCTGGAGCACCTGCACTATGTCATGGATCTCAAGGTAGCCGAGAATCATTACAACGAGGTTGTAGAGGTTCTGCGCGGCAAGCAGGCTTATGTGGAGATTTTTGATTAAAAAAGACTGCGGTATCGCCGCCGGTATCCTTTCAGCTCCAGCCCTCCGTTATGGAGAGGCTGGAGCTGTTTTATATGCAGCCTAAAGGGAGGACGGCAGGATGATGTAGACAGGAATAGAGTGATGGTGTAACCTATGGATGAGCATGACAGCGGAGATTTGGACGGATTGGTGAAACGCTTTCTTTTCTGTAATGCAACTGTAACACTACATTCATGATTCCTTAATATAGCGTGTTTATAATAGAAGCATGACCCCCTTTTTTATAATATATGATGATGGACCTGCAGCAATCGGCTGCAGGTCACTTTTTTGTTTTTAGGGGATTACAAGCAACATAGTTATTATGTTAATTTGAGCGATTAACGAGGCATATGCAGGTGCATAACGGAATCTGAGTCCGGTTAACGCGTGATTATGGATTTTTTGCCCCAATAGCGGAATCTCAGTCCTCTTGGCTGAAGGAACGCTGGCTGGTGGCAGCTTATTTTATTCAATCCTTGACTTTAGCGCAGTGGTTCAGTAGAATCTAACAGTATAGGTAAGTTTATATTGTTTTGATGACGGGACCAAGTAATCCGTAACCCACAACCCCAGAGAGGAATCCCGCAGATCATGGCTGTCGTCCAGGTAAGGAGGACACACGCTGATCCGCACGGCTGTAAGGATTCTGTTGATGAACGGACGAATGACCTCCCCGAGAACGCACGGCGAACGCAGGCAGCAGGATTGCCTACAGTCAGTAGCCGATTGCGCGTAGGCGGGCGTTAACCGCTTTGAGCGGAGCTTACGCAGAGCAAGTTGCTAAGCCCGGAATGTGGGTGGTACCACGGGTGAATTATTGGTTATGATAATCCCTCGTCCCTGTTTGTAATTGAACAGGGATGAGGGATTTTTTGCTGTTTTTAGGGGTTATTTTCAGGAGGGATAGACTGTGGCTAAAGAAAGATTCGAGAAACCTACAGGTACGCAGGATGTACTTCCGGGTGCAGTAGAGAAATGGCAGGTAGTGGAGGCCAAGGCAAGAGAGCTGTGCCGCCGCTTCAATTACCGGGAGATTCGTACCCCGCTGTTCGAGCACACTGGGCTGTTCGAGCGCGGAGTCGGTGAAACAACGGATATTGTAGAAGGTGAGATGTATACCTTCAAGGACAAGGGCGACCGCGATCTGGCGCTTCGTCCCGAAGGGACAGCAGGCGTGGTACGCGCGTATGTCCAGAACAAGCTATACGGGGAGCCGGATGTCAGCAAGCTGTATTATATCGGACCGATGTTCCGTTATGAACGTCCGCAGGCCGGCAGATACCGCCAGTTCCATCAGTTCGGTATCGAAGCCTTCGGCGCGGTGGACCCGGCGATTGATGCTGAAGTCATCTCGCTCGGGTACCAGTTCTACATTGATCTGGGGCTGAAGGATGTGCGGGTGGAGCTGAATTCCGTCGGCAACGCACCCAGCCGCGCAGCATACCGCGAGAAGCTGCTGGATTTCCTGAGACCGATGAGAGAGAGCCTGTGCAGCGACTGCCAGCGGCGGATGGAGCGCAACCCGCTGCGCGTGCTGGACTGCAAGGTCGATCAGGACAAGTTCGGTGGAGCGCCTTCCATTCTGGACAGTCTGGATGAAGAGTGTACGGAGCATTTTGCAAAGGTGAAAGGGCACCTGGATGTGATGGGCGTGGAATACAGCATCAACCCCCGCCTGGTACGCGGCCTTGATTATTATACGCACACAGCGTTTGAGTATAAAGCGGCAGGCATCGGCTCCATCGACACGGTGGGCGGCGGCGGCCGGTACAACGGTCTGGTCGAGGAGATCGGCGGACCGGATCAGCCGGGCATCGGGTTCGGGATTGGCCTGGAGCGGATTCTGCTGATTCTGGAGAATCAGGGTGTGACGCTGGAAGCGGCGAAGCCGCTGGATGTGTATTTTGTCGCACTGGGCGAATCGGCAGATCTGGAGATCACGAAGCAGCTGTTCCGTCTGCGCAGCCTTGGATTCTCTGCGGAGCGCGATTACCTGGGACGCAAGATGAAGGCACAGATGAAGTCGGCAGACCGCATGTCGGCCCGGTATACGGCGATACTTGGCGAAGATGAGCTGAATAATGGCGTCATCGCACTGAAGTCGATGGAGACCGGCGAGCAGCGGACTGTGAAGCTGGACGAGCTGGCGCAAGCGCTGATTCAGAATTAGGCGAAAAGGCGAGCATATGTAATTTTAAACATGAAGGGGTAGGATAAAAGATGACCAGAAGCCATAACTGTGGACAATTAACGACAGCGAGCATCGGTGAGACAGTAACATTGAACGGTTGGGTGCAGACCCGCCGTGATCTTGGAGGCGTGCTATTCATTGATTTGCGCGACCGCACAGGGATTGTACAGATCGTATTCAACCCTGACTATTCCGGAGAAGCGCTGCAGATTGCCGATAAGGTCCGCAGTGAATACGTGCTGGCCGTAACGGGTAAGGTGGTTAAACGGGACGATGAAACCGTGAACCGCAACCTGCCGACCGGGGAGATTGAAGTGCAGATTACAGATATTGAAGTGCTGAATGCCGCCAAGACCCCTCCGTTCTTCATCGAAGACGGGGTGGAAGTGGATGAATCGCTGCGGATGAAATACCGTTACCTGGATCTGCGTCGTCCAGAGATGCACAAGACGTTGTTGCTCCGTTCTAAGGCAGCGAAGATTTTCCGTGATTTCCTGGACAACGAAGGCTTTATTGATGTGGAAACTCCAATTCTGACCAAAAGCTCGCCGGAAGGCGCACGTGACTATCTCGTGCCAAGCCGTGTGCATGAAGGGGAATTCTTCGCGCTTCCGCAGTCCCCGCAGATCTATAAGCAGCTGCTGATGGTCGGCGGTATTGAGCGTTATTATCAGATGGCCCGCTGCTTCCGCGATGAGGACCTGCGCGCTGACCGCCAGCCGGAATTCACGCAGTTCGATATTGAGACCTCATTCATGCCGCAGGATGAGCTGCTGTCGATGATGGAGAAGCTCATGCAGCGTCTGCTGAAGGAGACGATCGGGGTTGAGGTAGCTTTGCCATTCCAGCGGTTGACGTATGCCGAAGCGATCGGCAAATATGGTTCTGACAAGCCCGACCTGCGGTTTGGCCTGGAGCTGGTAGAGATGAATGATATCGTGGCATCCAGCGGCGTCAAGGTATTCGCTTCCGTGATCGAGAAGGGCGGAGAAGTGAAATGTCTGAACGCCAAGGGCTGCGGCACATGGACCCGTAAGGAGATTGACGATCTCGGACCTTATGCTGCCCGTTATGGCGCCAAGGGCTTGGCCTGGATTCAAGTCAAGGACGGGGAGTTCAAGGGACCGATTGTGAAATTCTTCTCCGAGGAAGAAATCGCTGCCGTGAAGGAACGCACAGGTGCCGAGGATGGCGACCTGCTGCTCTTCTCCGCTGATACCAAGAAGGTGGTAGCCGATGTGCTTGGCGCCTTGCGTCTGAAGATTGGCCGTCAGCTTGGTCTGATCGACGACAGTGTGTTCAAATTCGCCTGGGTAACGGAATTCCCGCTGCTCGGCTACGATGAGGACCAGAAGCGTTATGTGGCTGAGCATCATCCGTTCACACGCCCGATGGACGAAGACCTGCATCTCTTCGATACCGATCCCGGCGCGATCCGTGCGCAGGCCTATGACATCGTACTTAACGGCTACGAGGTGGGCGGCGGTTCCCAGCGTATCTACAAGCGTGACGTTCAGGAGAAAATGTTCGATGCGCTCGGCTTCACGCAGGAATTGGCTTATGAGAAGTTCGGTTACCTGATGGATGCCTTTGAATACGGCACGCCTCCGCATGGCGGCATCGCGTTTGGCTTCGACCGCCTGATTATGCTGCTGGCGGGCCGCACGAACCTGCGTGAGACCATTGCCTTCCCTAAGACGGCAAGTGCAACGGACCTGTTGATGGATGCCCCATCCCCTGTGGATGCCGGACAACTGGAGCAGCTGCATATCAAGCTGGCACCGAAACCGGAGAAAGAAAAGAAATAAATCATAGGAGGCTGACATCATGCTGAATCAGTTCTCGCGTACAGAGCTGGCGATCGGGCCGGAAGGCCTGGCGATCATGAAGAACAGCACAGTGGCTGTGCTGGGGATCGGCGGAGTTGGCGCTATGGCAGCGGAAGCGCTGGCCCGGACCGGCATCGGCCGGATTATCCTGATTGATAAGGATTCGGTGGATATCACCAACATCAACCGCCAGCTTCATGCGCTCACGACGACCATCGGCCAGAACAAAACTGATCTGATGGTGGACCGCATCAAGCTGATCAACCCGGAATGCGAAGCGATTGCGCTGAATATGTTCTACACCGAAGAGACGTATGAGGAGCTGTTCAAATACAAGCTGGACTATGTGATTGACGCTTCGGATACGATTATCTATAAGATTCACCTGATCAAGGAATGTCTAGCCCGGAAGATCCCGCTGATCTCCAGCATGGGCGCGGCCAACAAGATGGACCCGACCCGCTTTCAGGTCGCCGACATCTCTAAGACCACCATGGACCCGATTGCCCGGGTGATCCGCACCAGACTGCGCAAGGAAGGCATCAAGAAGGGCGTGAAGGTGGTCTTCTCCACCGAGAAGCCTATGAAGCCGCGAGAAGATGTGACGGAGCAGATTGTGCCTGCGAATGCGCCGGACCGGCGCAAGGCGAAGCAGCCTCCGGCCAGTACTTCTTTTGTACCTCCTGTAGTCGGCCTGATTATGGTCAGTGTAACGGTACGGGATTTGCTCGAAACGGGCGGCATTACATTTGAATGAATTCTATCAGGTAAAAGGGTGTGTAGCCGGTTTCCGGCTATATGCCCTTTTATTACGGTATGTTTTGGGGCCCCCCGCAAAGTACCTGAGTAAACATCGAAGCAAACCCTCACTTTGTGGGGATATTTTACGGCTTTTAGATGGAGATACTTGACATCACATGAGATGAACTTAAGTGGAGGTTGTTACATGAAATCGAATATTTGGCGGAATAGTGTGGGAATGGAACCGGGCGACAACTGGAAGCAGGAATGGGCGGCCGGCATCCTGTCGTATTTCGCTTCGGTATATATTGTGATGGTGAACGCGGCGATCCTGGCAGATGCAGGCATGCCGCTGCGGGCCGGGATGGTTGCCACGCTGCTGACAGCGGTGACAGGCTGCCTGCTGATGGCTTTTGGCGGCAAAACACCGATCATCGTCGTTCCGGGTATGGGAATCAACGCTTTTTTCACCTATACGCTGGTGCATTCCATGAAGCTGGACTGGCGTGAGGCGCTTGCCGTTGTGGTGGTGACGGGTGTGCTGTTTGCCATTGTGGCCTTCACCTCTCTCTACCGTATCCTAAGCGACGCGATTCCCCATAATCTGCAGCATGCGATAACGGTTGGCATCGGGCTGTTCCTGACCTTCATCGGCCTGCAAAAAAGCGGGATTGTCATTGCCCACGCCACCACCTTTGTCGCCATCGGGCATTTCAGTGATCCGGCCGTCATTACTTCGGTGGTGACCCTGCTGCTGGCGCTGGTACTGTTCATCCGCGGCACGCGCGGCGGTCTGCTGATCAGTATGCTCGTGGGCACAGGGCTTGCCTATCTGCTGGGAGCCGCCCATGCGCCGAAGAATACCGAGCCGGGGCATGTGTTCAGCGGTTACGGCAGCGTGTTCGCCAGTATGGACTGGAGCGGATTCGTCAGCCTCGTCTTCTGGATTGCCGTTTTCCTGCTGCTGCTGATTGTGGTGTTTGAGAATATCGGCCTGATCGCTTCCCAGACGCTGATGGCAGGACGCCCGGAACGCTTCAAAAGCAGTCTGCGGGCGCTCTCGCTCGCCAACATCGCGGCAGGTCTGTTCGGCAGCAGTCCGGTGGTCGCCGCTGCCGAATCCACCGCCGGAATTGCGGCAGGGGGCCGCTCCGGCTTAACCTCACTCGTCACCGGCCTGCTGTTCGGGGCGACCTTCCTGTTCATCCCGCTGCTGGCTTATGTGCCGGACAGCGCGATTGCGCCGATTCTGATTGTTATCGGCGGCCTGATGGTGCAGAGTGTGCGCGAGATGGATCTCAGCGACATGACGGAGCTGTTCCCGGCGTTCCTGGTCATGGTGATGATTCCCTTCACTTATAGCATCGTGGACGGCATGGCGTTTGGCTTCATCACCTATCCGCTGGTGAAGCTGGCTACCGGCAAAGGCAAAGAGGTTCCTCCTGCATTGTACGGCATTGCCGGACTGTTCATTGCGAACTTCGTGCTGCATGCGCTGATGGGCTAACGGCAAAGGCGGGAGGGGGGGAGCGCTGCTTCCCCTTCTGCTTCCGCTTATTCGCAGCGCGGGCAGCAGTTTGAAAAATATGGCTTTCCCCTCTCTGCTGTGTTATGATGTACAGCTCACATAACTTAAGGTGCATGCTTCTGGAGCGAGTTTTGCTCGGAGAGATTCAGGAAGCGAATGCCCGCAAAACTTTTAGGAGGTAACTGAAATTGGAAGACAACTTTCAAAGTGCCTATCAAGAGGAAGAAGACAGGCTGAACCACGCGCTGACAGAGATTGACTCTACCCTTGAACGATTGCGCGGAACTCCGGTCTACACAGGACACGATTATACGGAGCAAGTGCTGGAGGATTCAAGGGAGCAGAGGCGCAAAGATCTTGCCAAGCTTAGGCAGGAGCCTTATTTCGGACGGCTTGATTTTCAGGGCAATGACGAGCAAGACCGCAAGGCACTCTATATCGGCAAAATCGGCGTAGACCGCGAGCAGGTAAGCGACCGTCCGCTTGTCATTGACTGGCGGGCACCGGTGGCGAGCCTGTTTTATTCTTTTACCGGAGGAACGGAAGCAGCCTCGTATGAAGCACCAGAGGGGCTGATCGAAGGGCTGGTCTATCTCAAGCGTAACGTGGTGATCCGCAAGCAGATCCTGGAGCGGGTGGCGGATACGTATAACCGTGACAGCGACGCACCGGCGGTATCGGATGAATTCCTGGTCTACCGGCTGGGGGAGAACAAGGATAACCGGCTGCGGGACATCGTCTCCACGATCCAGGAGGAGCAGGACAAGATTATCCGGGCGGCCAAGAACACGGCGCTGATCATCCAGGGGGTCGCGGGCAGCGGTAAGACCACCGTTGCGCTGCACCGGCTGGCGTTCTTATTGTATCAATACAAGGAGCAGGTCTCGGCGGAGAAAATGATAATTTTTGCCCCCAACCGCATGTTCCTGGACTATATTTCAGATGTGCTGCCGGAGCTGGGCGTGGGGAACATTGCCCAGAGCACGTTCCCGGACTGGGCGGCCGAGGTGCTGGATGTGGACTTGCCGGAGCAGGATGCTTCGGAGGTCATGAGCCGCTGGTTCGAGACGGCGGGAGCGATGCCGGTCATCACGGAGGAGACCCCCGGGCGCTTCAAAGGCTCGACGGTGCTGATGAGCGTCATTGAATCCAGCGTCAAGCTGCTGGAGACCAGCGCTGTGCCGGAGGGCGATTTCAGCCCTTGGGATGGGGCGGTGCTGAGCCGCCAGGTGATTCTGCGCTGGCACAACGAGGAATATGCGCCGTATCCTCCGGCGAAGCGCAAGGAGCGCGTGATGGCGCGGCTGCACCGCTGGATCGAGATGGAGCTTAAGAAGAGTCCATCAGCGGCTGCGCTGAAGGAGCGCAAGAAGAAGGGGGCGGCACGCGAGAAGGCTTACAGCGCCAAATGGCCGAAATACGAGCCGCTCGCCATCTACAAGCAGATCTTCCGGGCGGCGAAAGCGCCGGAGGACTGGCCGGCAGCAGCACCGGAAGAGATTCCGCCCGCCGTGCTGAAGGAGACCGTCAAGGAGCTGAAGAAGGGGGTTTTGCGCGAAGAGGATCTTCCTCCGCTGCTCTATATCCATTATCTTCTGAATGGCAATGAGGGTATCGAGCGCTTTGACCATATCGTAATCGATGAAGCGCAGGACTTCTCCCCGTTTCAGATTGCCGTACTGGATCTATATGTGAAGGGACATTCCTTCACCATTCTGGGGGACTTGTCGCAGGGCATCCACGCCTACAAGGGAGTACATGCGTGGAGAGAGATGCAGACGCTGTTCGCTGAAGAATACACCGCATACCACGCACTTACCCGAAGCTATCGCTCAACGATGGAAATTATTGAATTCGCTAACGGCATTCTGTCGGCGGGCGTCGGCAGTGAGCTGCTGGCCGTTCCGGTCTTCCGCAGCGGGAATCCTGTGCGGCTGATCTCCTATGAGGAGGATGTGCTGCCGGGAACGGCTTCAGGCACGGACAAGCGGCTCAGCGCGGTCAAGAGCGCGCTGGCGCAGCTCTCCGGGCGCGAATACCGCACAGTAGCGGTATTAACCCGCAGCCTGCGGGAAGCCTCTGTGCTGTACGCTGAGCTCGCCACGCAGTTCGAGGATCTTCATCTGATTGACGGCAGCATCACGGAATACCGCGGCGGCTTGTCGATCCTGCCTGTCTACTTGTCCAAGGGACTGGAGTTCGATGCCGTCATTCTGGCAGATGCAGACAACGCCCATTACGGAGCGGCGGCCTGGGATGCGAAGCTGATGTATGTAGGCTGCACACGTGCCCTGCATGAGCTGTGGCTGCTGCGGGGCGGCGAATTGCCGCCTTACGTTCAACTGAACGCAGAGGAGACCGTCTCCGGCTGGCCGGAGCTTGAAGGGAACTAAGGCGTAGTGCAATCTTAAAAAACGAAAAGAAACCTCTCTTTGGTGAAATGGAATCTGCCATTTCACAGGAGAGGTTTCTTTGGTACACCGAGGTCGATTAGATGGTCTACATGGTGAGAGTAGGCTTGCTGGTGAACTAGACTACATGGTGAAACCAGGCTAGCTGGTGAGATTGGAGGGATAAATCCCTCTGATTCAGCCGAGATCAGGCTAGACGGTGAGATCAAAGGGATTAGTCCCTCTGATTCTGTTGAAATCAGGCTAGACGGTGAGAACAAAGGGAAAAATCCCTCTGATTCAGCCGAGATCAGGCTAGACGGTGAGATCAAAGGGATAAGTCCCTCTGATTCAGCCGAGATCAGGCTAGCTGGTGAGATCAAAGGGATAAGTCCCTCTGATTCAGCAGAGATCAGGCAGCTGGTGAGATCAAAGGGATTAGTGCACCTGAATTTACTGGACGCAGCCCAAATGGGCAAATAAGGAACACTAGTGCACCTGAATTCACCGGATGCGGGTCAGATGAGGAAATAAAGAGCACTAGTGCACCTGAATTCACCGGATACGGGCCAGATGAGGAAATGAAGAGCACTAGTGCACCTGAATTTACTGGACGCTATCCAAATGAGCCAATGAGGAGCACTAGTGAACCTTATTACGCCAGATGCCGACAGAGGTAGGCGAATGTTGAATGACGAATGGGGAGGTTGCTTAAAGAATTCACGGGTCGCATAAGTTCTTCCATCATGGATTAAGATTGAGTGGATTCTGCCGCTTAAACAGCGGAGTGTCCCCCAAGCGCCTCCCTAAGCTAACCAATCGTCCGTCCCCAAGCCGCCTCCCTAAGCTAACCAATTGTCCGTCCCCAAGCCGCCTCTCTAAGCTAACTAATCGTCCGTCCCTAAGCCGTCTCTCTAAGCTAACTAATCGTCCGTCCCCAAGCCGTCTCTCTAAGCTAACCAATCGTCCGTCCCCAAGCCGTCTCCCTAAGCTAACCAATCGTCCTCAGAAGCATCAGCCGGATACTATCTACCACATATCCTTCCCCTTGGGCTTAAGCCTTGCCCTTCGGCTCGAAGTGGAACCGCTCCACCTGTCCCTGCATATCCGCAGCCATGCCGGAGAGCGCCGCAGAGGAGGAGGTGATCTCCTCCATCGAAGCAAGCTGCTCCTCGGTAGCTGCGGTTACACTCTGGAAGGAGTCGAGTGCAGCCCGGGCGATGGTGGCCATCTCCTGGACGGAGGCGGCTACTTCGGAGCTGCTGGCCGACATTTGCTCCGTAATGGCCGAGACCTCATGAATCTGCTCACCGACCTGCCGGGTGGACTGCTCGATCTGCTGGAAGGCTTCGCTCGCCTCCAAAGTAAGCGCCATGCCCTGCTCCACATCCTCTGCCACCTTATGCTTCATCACATCATAAGCGCTGGCGATCAGACCCACCATCTCGGAGATGGTCTCCTGAATCTGCCCGGCACTGCTATTCGTGGCCTCCGATAGCTTGCGCACTTCACCGGCAACCACGGCGAAGCCGCGGCCGTGTTCTCCGGCCCGGGCCGCCTCGATGCCGGCATTCAGCGACAGGAGATTGGTCTGCTTGGCAATGGCGGAGATCGCCGTGCTGGTCTCGGCCACTCGGGTGCTTAAGCCGTTAAGCTCTGCGATCAGGGTGCCGGACTGCTGCACCGATTCTCGTATCGTCTTCATTTGTTCCCCGACCTGCTGCATTCTGGAGCTGCCGGTGGAGACATCCGTTTCCGTAAGTATAGCGGCGCTCACAATCGCCTCTGAAGCGGAAGCGATTTTCTGGATACCGGTGGACATCTCCTCCATCGTTGTAGCGACTTCAGCAGAAGCATAGGCCTGGGTCTCCACGCCCCGGGTAGATTCCTCGACCAGCTCCGTCACATACTCGACCGCCTTGCTGTTCTCGGCCGTGCTGGCTGTGAGCTGTTCACTGGCAGCGGCGAGCTGGCCGGAGGTCTCGGCAACCTCCTGCACCATCGTGCGCAGCGAAGAGACCATTTCATTATAATTGCCGGCAAGCTGACCGATCTCATCCCTGCGGCTGGTCTGGACGAATTCATCCAGATACCCTTCGCTTACCCGCTTGGCCGAACGATTCAGGCGTTCTACCGGCCCGGTAATCCGGCGGATAATCAGGAAGGTAATCACTGCGGCAAGCAGCAGCGCAACCACCAGAACGATAGCTGACTTGTACAGAATCGGGTAGACCGCCTTCGTATATTCACTCTCCGGAAGCACTGCGGCCAAGGTGAAGCCGGTCAGCTCATTGGTAATGTAATATCCGTCCATTTGCGTATCGGCTGCAGCATCTTTGTAGGAGATTTTACCTGCCGGACCTTGCTTGATTCCTGCTGTCATTGCGCCTGTGGCTTCCGAAGCAACCTCCATGGCAGGGTGGTAGATCGCCTTGTTATTGCCGTCCAGGATGAAGACATATCCGCTATCGCCCAGACTGACATTCTTCGCCAGCTCCATAAGCTCCTTCATGCTGATGCTGATCGTAACCACGCCCTTACCATCCGGAAAAGCCTTGGAGATCGGCAGAATGTAGCTGTTCGTTACTTTGGAGAAAATGGGATCGATCACCGATGTTGTCTCCGGGGTCTTAAGTGCATCTATGTACCAGTCGCGTACGCGGGGATCATAATTGTCCAGCTTGGAATCCGGCGCGAACATGTATTTTCCATCCTCGTTGCCTATCGCCACGATATCTACCTCAGGGTGCTCCAGCTTGAAGCTGTCAATCAGCTTGCGCAGCTGTGGAGAATTGTTCGTAAGCCCGGCGCTGCTCATCTCGTATGCCAGCTCATTCACCCCGGCGCTCTCCAGCAGGATCAGCTGCGACAGTGTTTTATCCAGGAGGTGGATGCTTGAGCGTGTGGTGTCTTCCATTTTGGAGCGCAGAGCCGATTCTGAGGTTTGTGTCGATATGGCCACCAGAGCCAGTGAGGGCAGCACAATAGCTGTAATGATAAGCAGCATCAGTTCAGTTCTGAGCTTCGTGATACGGAATAGGCGCTTAAGGGGTTTTTTCGGTGTTGGCATGGTAGTTCCTCCTGAATTTCTGAATGGATGGTAGTTAAAATTTATTTCCATATCTCGAAGTAACTAGATATTTTAATATATATTTCGACAGAGATCGACTAAATAATTAGTATTTCGTCAAAAAAATTAACTCTAATTCTTCTGGAATTCTTCCTCTTTCCAAAGGAGTGCGCGTGCCAGCCTTCAGGTGGAGAACGATTATAACTATTCTTGAACTTGTAACCCGGGGCGGCCTGTGGCTTAATAATAAGTGTCCGGCCGGGCAAGATTACTTCTGGAAGGAGGCTGAAGATTATGTTTTCAGAATACGAGGTGGTTTCCGTCTAAGACGGAGACCTGTTAAACGGGAGGCCGCGAGGCCTCCTTATGTATAACGAGCGAACACGAGCGGATATGTAATTCCGGCTACTACAATATATAGAATGACACTGACCAATTACTGACAGATCGCTGATCCATAATGAATGTAGACGATAACCGCAGGGTTTAATATAATGAATTTAGGTGATTTACCAAATTTGAGGAGAAGAAAGGAGGCAGGTGGAATGATTATTCAGAACAGCACAGTGATCGGACTGAACGGAACACACCTGTTGAAGGAGGAAATTGAACGTGAGTTACGTCAATGGAAAGGATGTGCTCCCCCCGGGGCTGCTCGAAGAGCTGCAGGGTTACATACAGGGTGAGCTGTTATACATCCCGAAGAAAGCGGAAGAACGGGTAAGATGGGGCGAGAACAGCGGCTCCCGGCAAGAGATTGCTGCCCGCAACGAAGAGATCTTCTGTAGTCACAGCAGCGGCTGCTCGGTGAACGAGCTACAGAAGAGATATCACTTATCCGAAGAAAGCATCCGCAAGATCATTTCAAAAATGCGGCAAATGCGGCTGGCGATGAACCGCTAGTTTAGAACTTATATGAGTTCAATTATAGAACAAAGAGCATGGCTCCCGCCGGTGGCGGCGGGGTCATGCTCTTTTTAAAAATAAAAGAATTCCCCCCCTAAAAGGACGGCAAAGCCATTTCCACTTGCGTCCAGCACAGGTATGGTATGATAGGAGAAGTGTATGTATTCTATCTAAATCTTAGATGATAGCAAGGAAGTGTAGGAATGGATTTATTCTCGCAGGGTGAAGATCAGGGAAGCGGACGGCTGCTTGCAGACCGGATGCGGCCCGGTAATCTGGATGAATATATCGGACAAGAACATATTGTAGGCAAGGGCAAGCTGCTGCGCAGAGCGATTGAAGCGGACCAGGTCTCTTCTATCCTGCTGTACGGGCCTCCGGGCTGCGGCAAAACCACTCTGGCCCATATCATATCGCATCACACCCAAGGTGAATTCGTGCGGCTGAATGCGGTGGAGGCTTCGGTTAAGGATGTGCGGGAGGTCATTGAACGCGCACAGAGCAATAAGGCGCTGTACGGCTCGAAGACGATTCTGTTCCTGGACGAGGTACACCGCTTCAACAGCTCCCGCCAGGATGCGCTGCTGCCGGCCGTGGAGAAGGGCACGATTACCTTCATCGGTGCGACAACGGAGAATCCGTTCCACTATGTGAACGGGGCCTTGATGAGCCGCTCGACCTTATTCCAGCTGGAGTCCCTGACCAGCGGGCATAGCCTGATCGCGATGAAGCGTGCGCTTGCTGACGATCAGCGGGGGCTAGGCTTCATGGATCTGAAGGCAGATGAAGACGCGCTGCTGCATATCGCCGCCATGGCGAACGGCGATATCCGCCGTGCCTTGAATGCTCTGGAGCTGGCGGCGATGACTACGGCCCCTGAGCGTGACGGCAGCGTGCATATTACGCTGGAGGTAGCGGAGGAGTCGATCCGCCGCCCGATTGTCAAAGCGGACGAATCGACGCAGTACGATGTGCTGTCTGCTTTTCACAAAAGCATCCGCGGCTCCAGTGACGCCGCCCTGTTCTGGTTTCTCTACGCGGTGGAGAAGCTTGGCATGGACCCGATGACCTTCATCCGTCGTCTGATCGCGGCCAGCAGTGAGGATATCGGTCTGGCGAACCCGCAGGCGATGGTCCAGGCAGTTAGTGCGCTGGATGCCTACCGTAATAACGGCTGGCCGGAGGCGAAGCTGAATATCGCTCAGGCGATTCTATTCGCCGTAGAGAGTCCGAAATCAGACGGGGTAGTGACCGCTATCGCCAACGTCATGAACAGTCTGGAGGATCTGAAGTCGGCCGAGGTGCCGCTGCATTTGCGGGATACCCATTACAAAGGTGCGGCCCAGCTGGGGCATGAGGGCTACCAGTACCCGCATAATTTCCCTGGCCACTATGTGAAGCAGGACTATCTGCCGAAGGCAATCTCCCGCAAGGTCTTCTATCAGGCTACCGAGCAGGGCAACGAGGCCAAGATCCGCCATAACCAGCAGCTGCGGCGCGGGCAGTAGGGCTTCGATGAAAGTTCGCTCCGTCTGCTCCAGCCAACTGTACATTTTACAAATAGAGAGCAGTCATTCTCCATAACTGGAGGCGGCTGCTCTTTTTGACGCTGTAAATATGATGGAAATGGAAATATTTTTACAAAAAAACCGGTATTCTCAGAAAAATATAATGTAAATATATAGAATTAATTTACTGTATGTGGTATATGTGTAGGTAGGGGGGATTTACCTTAATTTGTAATATGGAGGTGGTAAATGGAACGTGCCCAAATACTATGTCTAATTATGGACACTGGGGAGGTATTTGTGCGTGCCTGAGTCCTGACGGACTGAACAAGTAAGCAATCGAAGGGAGATGAGTAAGGATGAGTCAAAGTAAACGGAAGACCGGCTGTATCGCATCGCTAAGCCTGATGTTAGCCTGCACGATTGTAACAGGGACGGCTGTTCGCCCGTCTGTCACCGAAGCCGCAACCGCCGGAGTCAATTATGCAGAGGCACTGCAAAAATCGATCTATTTCTATGAGGCACAGCGTTCGGGTGAGCTGCCGGCGAACAACCGCGTGGAATGGAGAGGTGACTCGGGGCTGCAGGATGGTGCCGATGTCGGCCATGATCTGACGGGAGGCTGGTATGACGCAGGGGATCATGTCAAATTCGGCTTTCCGATGGCGTATACTGCGACCATGCTGGCATGGTCGGTCTATGAATACAAGGATGGTTACGTGCAGTCCGGGCAGCTTGATGAGATTCTGGACAATATCCGCTGGGCCACAGACTATTTTGTGAAAGCGCATACTGCGCCGAATGAGCTATGGGGACAGGTAGGTAACGGTACGGCAGACCATAACTGGTGGGGACCGGCGGAGGTCATGCCTATGGCGCGCCCGTCCTACAAGATTGATGCTGCCCATCCCGGCTCGGATCTGGCTGCCGAGACTGCCGCCGCCCTTGCCTCGGCTTCCATTATTTTCAGGGATTCAGATGCCGCTTATGCGGACAAGCTCCTGCTGCATGCCAAGCAATTATACAATTTTGCTGATACGTACCGGGGGGTTTACTCCGATACCATCACTGACGCCAAGCAGTATTACAATTCCTGGAGCAGCTATGCCGATGAATTAAGCTGGGGCGGCGTCTGGCTGTATATGGCGACCGGCGAGCAGAGTTATCTGAACAAGGCTGTCGCCGCCAGCAATCTGTGGGGCACGAATCAAGCCGGAGACTGGGGTTATCAATGGACCCAATCCTGGGATGACAAGCATTACGGTGCGCAGCTCCTGCTGTCCCGCATTACGAATGATCCCAAGTTCATCCAGTCCACGGAACGCAATATGCAGTTCTGGACGACCGGGGTGAACGGCACCTCTGACCGGGTAGCGTATACTCCAGGCGGGCTGGCCCATCTGGATCAATGGGGGGCGCTGCGTTATGCAGCCAACCATGCTTTTCTGGCTTTTGTCTATGCAGACTGGGTTACTGATCCGGTGAAAAAAAATACCGCCCAGGCCTTCGCAGAGCGCCAGATTAACTATATGCTGGGCGATAATCCTCGCAATAGCAGCTATGTGATCGGCTTCGGCGCGAATGCACCTGAGCATCCTCACCACCGCACCTCACACGGCTCCTGGAGCGACAGCCAGACCACTCCGGCCAACCACCGGCATGTGCTCTATGGCGCACTCGTTGGCGGACCCTCCAAGACCGATGCTTACACCGATACGATCAGCGATTATGTCTCTAATGAAGTTGCAACCGATTACAATTCAGCCTTTACCGGCTCTCTGGCCCGGATGATGATGCTTCACGGACAGGGGCAGAGCCCGCTTGCGAACTTCCCGCCGGCCGAAACGCGTGAGGATGAGATGTTCACGGAAACTTCCGTGAATGCGAGCGGCAGCAATTTTGTGGAGATCCGCGCGGTTCTCAATAACCGTTCAGCATGGCCTGCCCGCTCGAGCAGCCAGTTGTCCTTCAATTACTATCTGGACATCAGCGAAGCTGTTGCGGCGGGATATGGTCCCGGCGATATCACTGTTAAGGCCGGTGGCTATAACCAGGGAGCCACTGTCTCACAGCTGCTGCCTTATGATGAAGCGAACCATATCTATTACACCAAAGTAGATTTCTCCGGCACCCCGATCTATCCGGGCGGACAGTCTGCTTACCGCAAGGAGGTTCAGTTCCGGATTGCAGCACCGCTGAACACGACGTTCTGGGACAACAGCAATGACTTCTCCTTCAAGGGAGTGGCTGCGAATGCTTCCTCGGGAACGAAGAACCCGTATATCCCGGTATACGATGCAGGCGTCAAAGTATACGGGGAGCTGCCTTCCGGCGGTGGAACACCAGGTGAACCGCAGGTTCCGGGACGTCCGGCCGGCCTTCAGGCTGTGCCTGGCAATGCCAGTGTGGCCTTGAGCTGGAATACGGTCAGCGGTGCATCCAAGTATACAGTCAAGCGCTCGCTGGTGAGCGGCGGACCGTACACTACAGTGGGTACGGCTACTTCAGCAGTCTACAGCGACAGCGGACTGACGAACGGAGTGGACTATTATTATGTGGTAACCGCTTCGAACAGCGTAGGGGAGAGTACAGCGTCTGTACAGGCTACGGCCCGTCCGCGCGAGGACACCACGCCAACGACAGGAGCCTTACGCGTGCAGTACCGTACCAATGACACAAGTCCTGGCGATTCACAGATCCGCAGCCAGTTCCGGATTGTTAATACAGGCACAGAAGCCATTTCGCTGAGCGGTCTGAAGCTGCGTTACTATTACACTGTTGACGGGGACAAGCCGCAGGAATTCCACTGTGACTATGCTGCTGTCGGCAGCGGGAACCTGAACGGAAGCTTCGGGAAGCTTAGTGCTCCTGTTACCCTGGCCGACTCTTATCTGGAGATTTCTTTTGCGGCAGGAGCAGGAAGCCTGGCGCCAGGAGCAGACAGCGGGGAGCTTCAGGTACGCTTCAACAAGGCAGATTGGACGGCCTACAATGAGAGCAACGACTATTCCTATGGCGGAACCCAGCAGACCTTCGCGGATTGGAACAAAGTCACTCTGTACCGTGCAGGAACACTTGTCTGGGGCCTCGAACCCTAAACCATACCAGAGAGGAAGTATGCCGAAATGATGAAAATGAAGCTAAGTTCATTCAAGAAACCGGCCTCCATAGTCATGACTGCCGTTCTGACCCTTTCCCTCACCGGCGGAATCTTAAACTTCAGCCCGGGAACCGCCAAGGCGGCATCGGTGGAGAAGACCAGATTCCTGCAATTGTATGACCAGCTGAAGGACCCGGCCAGCGGGTATTTCTCGGCTGAAGGCATCCCGTATCATGCGGTAGAGACCCTGCTCAGCGAGGCGCCCAACTATGGGCATATGACTACCTCCGAGGCCTATAGCTACTGGATGTGGCTTGAAGTGCTGTACGGCCATAATACCGGGGACTGGAGCAAGCTCGAATCGGCCTGGGACAACATGGAGAAATACATCATTCCGATTAATGAAGGCGACGGCGTGCAGGAGCAGCCGACCATGAGCAGCTACAACCCGAACAGCCCGGCCACCTACGCCTCAGAGCTTCCTCAGCCGGATCAGTATCCAAGCGCACTGAACGGCAAGTACACTCCGGGTAAGGACCCGCTCGATGCAGAGCTGAAGTCCACCTACGGCAATAACCAGACCTATCTGATGCACTGGCTGGTGGATGTGGACAACTGGTATGGCTTCGGCAACTTGCTGAATCCTACGCATACCGCCAGCTATGTGAACACCTTCCAGCGCGGCGTGCAGGAATCGGTGTGGGAGGCGGTCTCCCATCCTTCACAGGATAACAAGACCTTCGGCAAGCCGAATGAAGGCTTCATGAGCCTGTTCACCAAGGAAAATAGTGCGCCTTCCGCGCAGTGGCGTTACACGAATGCTACAGACGCCGATGCACGCGCTGTGCAGGCCATGTACTGGGCCAAGGATCTTGGCTATACCAATACGGTCTATCTGAACAAAGCCAAGAAAATGGGCGACTTCCTCCGTTACGGCATGTACGATAAGTACTTCCAGAAGGTTGGCAGTGCTGCGGGCGGTTCACCTCAGCCGGGAACCGGTAAAGATTCCAACCAGTACCTGATGGCCTGGTATACCTCCTGGGGCGGCGGTCTGGGAGCAGGCGGAGACTGGGCCTGGAGAATCGGCGCCAGCCATGCCCACCAAGGGTACCAGAATGTGGTTGCAGCCTATGCGCTGTCCACCGCAGCCGGAGGACTGATTCCATCATCCGCAACAGCCGGAACGGATTGGGGCAAATCGCTGACTCGTCAACTGGAATTCTACAACTGGCTGCAATCCTCTGAAGGAGCTATTGCAGGCGGCGCAACCAACAGCTACGGCGGTTCTTACAGCGCTTATCCCGCCGGGGCCAGCACATTCTACGGCATGCTTTACGACGAGGCTCCTGTCTATCAGGACCCGCCATCCAACAACTGGTTCGGGATGCAGTCCTGGAGCATGGAGCGCGTAGCAGAGCTGTATTATATCCTGGCTTCCAGCGGGGATACCACCTCGGCTAATTTCAAAATGGCCAAACGGGTTATCGAGAACTGGATTGACTGGTCTACGGATTATGCTTTTGCGGGCAGCCGTCCGGTAACGGATGCCGCCGGCTACTATCTGGACCAGCAAGGCAACCGGATTCTGGGCGGAGCCAACCCGCAGGTTGCCACCGTATCCGCACCCGGCGAATTCTGGATTCCGGGTAATGTGGAGTGGCACGGCCAGCCGGATACCTGGAGTAGCTTCAGTTCTTTTAACGGCAACAGCAGCCTGAAGGCAGTGACCAAAGACCCGGGGCAGGATACGGGCGTACTGGGCAGTTATGTTAAAGCCCTCACGTTCTTCGCCGCAGGAAACAAAGCAGAGCATGGCAACTATACTACGCTCGGCGGAACGGCTTCGCAACTGGCTAAGTCCATGCTGGATACCGCCTGGGGCTACAATGACGGACTTGGAATTACCACTCTGGAGAAGCGTGCCGATTATTTCCGGTTCTTCACCAAAGAGGTCTATTTCCCGGCAGGCTGGAGCGGTACCTTCGGCCAGGGCAATACCATTCCGGGGAACGCGACAGTGCCATCTGACCCGGCTAAGGGCGGCAATGGAGTGTATGCGAGCTACACCGATATTCTCCCGGATATCAAAAATGATCCCAAGTGGAGTTATCTCGAAGGCAAATACAATACCTCCTACAATAAAACCACTAAGACCTGGGACAATGGCGCACCTGAGTTCACTTATCACCGCTTCTGGTCACAGGTGGATATGGCTACAGCCTATGCCGAATATGACCGGCTAATTAATAACGGCAGTGGCCCTATGCCGACAGCTACTCCTACAACTACGCCAACGGCTACTCCGACAGCAACACCGACAGCTACACCGACAACAGTACCAACAGCCACACCGACAGTCGCACCGACGGCTACACCTACAACTGTGCCAACCGCTACACCGACAGTCGCACCAACGGCTACACCGACAACCGTGCCAACCGCTACGCCTGCCGTAGGGAATCTGGTCGTTCAATACCGTACAACGGATACGAACGCCACAGACGCGCAGTTCCGTCCGCAGCTGCGGATTGTCAATAACGGGACCACAGCGGTAGACCTCAGCAAGGTTAAGGTCCGGTATTACTACACGATTGACGGCGAGCGGGCACAGCAGTTCTATGTCGACTACGCTGCCCTTGGCGGCAGCAATGTGCTGGGCAGCTTCGTGAAGCTTGATTCAGCAGTTACAGGCGCAGACCACTATCTGGAGATTTCCTTCAGTGCCGGCGCCGGCAGTCTGGCAGCAGGTGCGAATACCGGCGAGATTCAACTGCGCATTAACAAGACTGACTGGAGCAATTACAATGAGGCTGACGATTACTCCTATGATGCAACCAAAACGTCGTTCACAGATTGGAACCGGGTGCCGCTGTATCTGAACGGTGTACGGGTCTGGGGCGTTCAGCCGCAATAAGGCTGAAGCCTGTTGCCTCAAAGCCAGGTAAATCAACCTGAGCATTGCCCCGTATAATTTCAGCCAAAAGAACCTTCAAAACCACAGCGTGTGGAGTTGAAGGTTCTTTTTTGAATGTACTAAGAAGCATGTACGCGAAAAACCGAATACATTGGGCTGAGCACCAGAGCGCTGTTCACCTGTTAGGGTATTTGTCCTGATTAGGGCAGCTCCTTGGAAGGACCGCAGTTACACCTGCGCCAGCGGCGCGACTTTGTCGGCCGTCTCGATGGTTCCGCCGCCAAGGCATGTCTCGCCCAGGTAGAAGACGACGGCTTGTCCGGGCGTAATCGCCTTCTGCTGAACATCAAAGGCCACATGGACGGTTCCATCGGCCTGCTTCGTCAGCGTAACACCCTGATCCGGCTGGCGGTAGCGGAACTTGGCGGTGCATTTCAGCGGCGTATCGCCAAGGGTATCCGGATCGATCCAGTTCACCCCTGAGGCTATAAGGCTGGTCGAATACAGGCTGATGTGCTTCTCGCCTTGCACCACATACAGGGTGTTGCTTGCCAGATCCTTCTCGGCCACGAACCAGGGCTCGCCTGTCCCCGAGCCGCCGATACCCAGCCCCTGGCGCTGGCCCAGCGTGTAGTACATGAGGCCGTCATGGCGGCCTTTCACTTCGCCCGTAGTGACATCGACCATATTGCCTGACTGGGCAGGCAGGTATTGGCTGAGGAATTCGCGGAAATTGCGTTCTCCGATGAAGCAGACGCCGGTGCTGTCTTTTTTCTTCGCGGTATAGAGTCCGGCTTCCTCGGCAATTCGGCGTACCTCCGGCTTCGGCAGATGCCCGATCGGGAACATGGCCTTCGAGAGCTGGTACTGGTTCAGCGCATTGAGGAAATACGTCTGGTCCTTGTTGTTGTCCACGCCGCGCAGCAGCTTGAACAGGCCGTCTTCTTCTACGACCCGGGCGTAGTGCCCCGTAGCGACATAATCTGCGCCAAGCTGCAGCGCCTTATTGAGAAATTCGCCGAACTTGATCTCGCGGTTACACATCACATCCGGATTCGGGGTCCGGCCAGCCTTATATTCTTCAAGGAAATAGGAAAAGACTTTATCAAAGTATTCCTTCTCGAAATTAACGGTATAGTAAGGAATATCGATCTGCTCGCAGACGCGGCGCACATCCTCGGCATCGGTCTCGGCCGTACATACGCCGAACTCGTCGGTATCATCCCAATTCTTCATGAAGATGCCGATGACGTCATATCCCTGCTGCTTCAGCAGCAGCGCTGTAACGGAGGAATCCACTCCGCCCGACATCCCGACGACGACCCGGATATCCTGATTAGCTTTTGTCATCGTGATCACCATTTTCTGTACACAAAATACCGGCGTTCTCACTGAACACCCGGCTCATTGTGTATTATAACATACCTGTCTACCCCAAACGAGGACACGTAGGCTATAGAATATAGCGAAAAACGGCCCGAAATTGACAATTTGTCCACCAGTGGCGAACAAAATCGCGAATTATTGCCGTTTGCTGTTCCAAATGTGTCCATAGATATGATAACATAAGCTGAGAGCAAACATCGGAATACATTGATATGCAACTAAACCGAAAGAGGTGCCCCTTTGAAAATATCAACCAAAGGACGTTACGGATTAACCATTATGATGGAGCTTGCCCTGAAATTCGGCGAAGGGCCTACCTCACTTAAGAGCATCGCCGAGAAAAACGGACTGTCCGAGCATTACCTCGAGCAGCTCATCGCCCCGCTGCGCAATGCAGGCCTGGTGAAGAGCATCCGCGGAGCCTACGGCGGTTATATACTGGCCCGCGAGACCAGCACCATTACCGCCGGAGACATCATCCGCGTCCTGGAAGGCCCAATCTCCCCGGTAGACTTCACCGAAGAAGACGACCCGGCCAAGCGCGACCTCTGGCTGCGCATCCGCGACAGCATCGCCGACGTCCTGGACTCCACCACTTTATCCGACCTGATCAACTTCAAGGAAGAGAGCCAGGCGGACAATTACATGTTCTATATATAATTGATGTAGTTTTGACAAGTCTGCTCTAGAAATTTAGAGAGACTTGTTTTTTATTGTTTTCGAGGAAATTATGATTTTCTTTTGTTGTGGATAAGGTTGAGGAGCAGATGGAATGTATATGAAAACCGAATACAATCGGTGCTGCTGCGAAGAGGGATGGACCTCAGGCTCCGCAGCCTGTAACATTGTAGAGAAATCCTGCAAGAATTGCAACAATACTGCCCCGTAGAAGCGGTCTATGCTGAAATTCTGCACGAAATGCAACAAATCCAGCACTAACTTGCTCTAAACACTGAAATTTGTGCAAATAATACAACAATATAGCGTAGTCCGTAACATTTTTAGAGGAATCCTTCAAAAAGTGCAACAATACTGCTCCTCACAAGCGACCGGTGAGAGAAGGCACCAGCAACCTTCACCCAGAGGGTGATTCGGTTTGGTTTGGTCGTACTTACCATTACCCGAAATGGCGGCCTTTTTTGTCCCTTTTTTTTGGAAATCAACACGCTTAATCGATTTGAAACAATCCGAAAAATGTCCAATGATGAGCTGAGGCACTATCCAAGCGATTTACTGGCCAAACTCTGTGATTATTTTGAATGCGGGATAGAGGGAATACTGATTTATGAAAAAGAGCCGCCACAGGAGTAATCCCGGACGGCTCTTTTGCTGTGTTTTGTTACCGTAAAATGTTTTGTAGATGTATGTTTTCCCTTTTAGCTGTAACTCGATCTAAAATGAGATAAACCCAATCCCTGTAAGGTTTCAACTCATTTCTCTTAGCTTCCTGTAGATATAGACAATGATGCTGTTCTGGATCTCAGACAACCCTACACGCTAACTATCCTAGTTGGCAGGGCTGAATTATTATATAGTCTACCTAAGTATTATGTAGTCAGGTTATTCACTCGATCTGCAGTTCATCTGCATATGATCTTTATCTGCATAGGGTAAACTTAACGGTGTACCTTGGCAATTCTATGAGCTGTGCGTTCCTGGTTCTACAAAAAAGGGTGAGGTTATCATATGTCAAAAACGATATTGATTGTAGAAGATGAAAATATTTTACGCGAAATCATGAAAGATTATCTGCTTGAAGAGGGTTATCGTGTGATTGAGGCCGTCGATGGGAAACAAGCGGTCTCGTTATTTCAAGAACATGAGGTGGACTTGATTTTACTGGACATCATGTTGCCTGAACTGGATGGATGGTCCGTGTGCAGGCGCATCCGCAAGACGTCGAATGTGCCGATCATCCTATTGACGGCCCGTTCTGATGAGGACGATACGTTGCTTGGGTTCGAGCTTGGCGCTGACGACTACGTAACCAAGCCTTATAGCCCTTCAATCCTGTTGGCACGGGCAAAGCGGCTGCTGGGGAGCAGGCATACCCGCGAGCATGAGAGCGACACCTTGTCCAGCGGAGGTATTTCGATCCATTTTCCATCCCGAACCGTTTCGATTGACGGTACAAGCTCCGGTCTAACGCATACGGAATTCGAAATATTGGCCTATCTGTTGAAAAACAAAGGGATCATCATCAGCAGGGAGCAACTGATTACGAAAATTTGGGGATATGATTTCGCGGGCGATGATCGTACGGTCAACAGCCATATCCGCAATTTGCGTTCCAAGCTGGGGAGACATGCCAAACAGATTGTTACGGTTGTGCGTTCAGGCTATAAATTCGAGGACGAGCTATGAAAAAGGGGATTGTTCTGAAGCTGTTCCTGTTGACAGCGGGGTTGTGCCTGTTCCTGATCGCCGTTATTTTCACCTTGCAAACCGTATTTTTCAAACAGTTTTATGTTCATCAAAAAGTGGAGAACGTTAACGCGGCGCTTCAGGCTTATGAACAAGACTATCTGAATCAGGCCTCGGGCACGCAGGAGATGGCCAAGCTGGAGCAAGACTTTTTTCAAAAGCATAACACCTGGATCGCGGCTCTGGACATCCGCGGAAATATAAAGTATGCCGGCGATTTCTTCATGGAAATTAAGCTGGAGCCTTCGGAAGAACCGGCGCTTTCTGACACAACGATAACCGTACCTCTATACAGTTTCATCAACATAGAGGACTTCAGCAGTAGTCAAACGTTCCTCACTCCCTGGATTGAAGAAGGGGGGATGATCGCCATGGAAGGCTTGATCATGAACAACCAGCCAGTGATCCAGCGGATGGGAAGGAACAGTTCCAATCTGAGAGATGAGAGCCGGCTGGAGAATCATCAGATGGTGAGCAAGGAGTACGAGGTACTAGGCCGATTGAGCGCGGTCCAATATCGTGAGCAATATTCCTCCTTTCTGGTCAAAGGAACCATTACGAAAGTTCGGGTACCGGAAGGGGCGGGAGTCTCGCGGTACACCAATCACTTGTTTCTGGACCGTATCAAAGCTTTCCAGGCGGATCTATTGTACGGCGACTTTAAGGATGTCACGAACGCACAACAGATCGTAGATGTTGAAGAAAATCACGTGAGCTACAAAATTTTCGTGGACCGGACCCAAGATCGCGACGGAAATCCCACATACCTGTTCGCGATGACGTCGCTGCAGCCTGTTAATGAAGCCGTAGGAATCATAAAAGATTACTACGTGTATATCATTATTGCGACCTTGCTGCTCGCGCTACTAGCATCGTTTTACTACTCCCGTCAGATCGCCCGGCCGTTGCTGCGTATCAACCGTACCACCCGGCAAATGGCAAACCTCGATTTCTCGGAGAAAATCCCCATCACAACGAAGGATGAAATCGGAGACTTGTCGGGCAATATCAACGAGCTCTCCGAGCGCCTGCACTCCCATATTCTCCAGCTTGAGCAGGATATCGAGAAGGAAAAGCAGCTGGAGCATACGCGAAAAGAATTTATATCCGGCGTATCCCATGAGCTGAAGACTCCGTTAAGCGTCATTCAGAGCTGCCTTGCCATTTTGAAGGACGGGGTGGCAAGCCATAAGCGGGATCATTATTTTGCGGCGATGGAAGACGAAGTCAGCCGGATGAATGTGCTGATCGGGGATATGCTGGAATTGGCAAAATATGAATCCGGTACGTATAAAATGGACGTCGGTTCATTCTATATTGATACGCTTATCGAGCGGGTATGCACTAAATTAACGCCGGACTTTGAAGCCAAGCGGCTGCTTCTCAGCACTTCGCTTATACCTGCCCTAGTCGAGGGGAACGAGCGTCGTATAGAGCAGGTCATCGTCAATTTCCTTACCAACGCGATTTCGTATACGCCGGAGCATGAATCTATACTCGTAACCACCTCGGAAGAGAGGGACACCGTTCAAATTTGTATCGAAAATAAAGGTGCCCATATCCCGGACGAGCAGCTCGGGAAAATATGGGACCGTTTCTACCGCGGGGAAACCTCCCGCCACCGGTCGACCGGCGGGACGGGGCTGGGTCTTGCCATCTCCCAAAAAATTTTGGAGATGCACGGCGCGGCTTACGGCGTTAACAATACCTCCGATGGAGTGATGTTTTATTTTCAATTGAATAAAAAAGCGTAGGAATACGGAAGAAAGTGCAGACCTTGGTTCTGCGCTTTTTCTTTTGTCATTTTTTGATATGACGTTGATTTCCTCTGCACTTGTTCTGCATCTCTCCCTGTTATTCTTTACTTAATTTTAGATGAAGAGAGGACGATGTTCATGTTTAAAAAAATCATATCAACGCTAGTTATAGGCAGCACCACACTCACCTTGGCAGCATGCGGGAATGGGCAACATCCGCAAAACGCGACGTCTCAGCCACAAGCTAATGAAGCAGCTCCCTTAGAGAAGTCAAACCAAACTTCCTATAAAACGATATTTAAGAACAGCGTATTTCTGGGAGATTCGATTACAGAGGCACTATCTTACCATGATATTTTGGACGAGTTCAATGTAGTGGCAGGTGCCGGAAAGACTACCGAGCTATCTCTGATGAGTGGAGATGTCGATAAGCTGGCAGAGCGGAATCCGCAGCATGTATTGATCATGCTGGGCTCCGACGATATTCTATTGCCGCCGCAAATTACCGATAACCCCAAGCAGTATTCACTGGATTTCTACGCCCAATTGATCGACAGCATCAAGGAGAAGCTTCCGAAGGCATCCGTAACGGTTTTACCGGTTACTCCGGTTACGCCGGAAGCTGAACAAGTGGAACCACGCTACAAAAATATCAACGATTACAACCAAGGATTAAAAGAGCTGGCGGACAAGAAGCAGGTCGGATTTGCCGATTTATCCTCCATATTTGCGGATAGCCCCCATTTGTATAGTTCGGACGGCATTCATTTTAAACCAGAATTTTACACACGTATGCTCGAGTTGCTGAAAGACCGGGTGAAATAACATGCGGCCAGGTGAAGATCGGGAGGTGACGGGGATTGGTCTTTAGCAGCCTTATATTTTTATTCCTCTTTCTGCCGGTCACCCTGCTGATCTACTATATCTCGCCCATGAGGATTAGAAATGCTATTCTGCTCGCCGCAAGCCTGATCTTCTATGCATGGGGCGAGCCCGTCTACATTGTCCTCATGATCTTCTCGACGGTATTCGACTATGTGAACGGGATCCTGATCGATAATTACAGGCATCGTAAGGTGATTGCACAGGGAGTATTGATCCTGTCCATGATTGGGAGCCTGGGGATTCTTGGCTTCTTTAAATACGCGGGTTTCGTCTGCGACACTATCCATTCGTTGTTCAACCTGCACTTGCAGGCAGCAGATCTTCCGCTTCCGGTGGGAATATCCTTCTACACGTTCCAGACGATGTCTTACGTTAACGACGTTTATCGGGGGAAAGTGAGTGTTCAGAAGAACCTGATCTCCTTCGGCACCTACGTGACGATGTTCCCGCAGCTTGTAGCGGGACCGATCGTGAAATACGAAGATATTGCGGGGCAGCTTGTTCACCGTAAAGTAACGTTGGACCGTTTTGGCGAAGGGGCGGAACTGTTTATCAGAGGACTTGCGAAAAAAGTATTGCTTGCCAACAATATCGGTTTGCTGTGGACAAGTGTCAAAGGGGTGCCTGCGGGAGAACTATCGGTACTTTCTGCATGGCTCGGCATAATCGCCTTCACGTTTCAAATCTATTTCGATTTTAGCGGGTATTCGGATATGGCACGTGGTCTGGGCAGAATGTTCGGGTTCGAATTTATGAAGAACTTTGACTATCCTTATATTTCCAGAAGCGTCACGGAATTTTGGCGGAGATGGCATATTTCGCTCGGTGCCTGGTTCCGTGAGTATATCTACATCCCGCTCGGCGGGAACCGGGTGGGGATGCTGAAGCAGCTGAGAAACTTGGCGGTTGTATGGTTTATAACCGGATTATGGCATGGAGCGAGCTGGAATTTTATCATTTGGGGCTTATATTTCGGTCTTTTTGTCACCATCGAAAAGTGGTTTCTCTTGAAACAGCTTCAGCGCTTTCCAGCCTTTGTAAGCCATGTCTACACCCTGATGATCGTGATCATCGGCTGGGTATTTTTCGAATTTGAACATTTGCCTGCAGCCATGACATTTATCGGAACGATGTTTGGCACTGGAGCACATGGGTTCGTGGACAACCGGTCGCTCTATGATCTGTCGACGAACGCCCTGCTGCTGCTGCTCTTGGTGGTTTGTGCCACGCCGTATCCCCGTACAGCACTGACCCATATCAGAACCAGGTTTGCCCGATCCGGCACGCTTGCCGCTTTCGCCGTCTACGTCCTCTTCATAGTGGCATCAACAGCATATCTGGTCAATGCAACGTACAATCCATTCTTATACTTTCGTTTTTAATAGAGGTGATTTTATTTGAAGAAGTACGATCAGGTCTATTATCGCGCACTTGCCATTCTACTGCTGATGTTTACCGGAGCGGTATTGGTTATCAACTCTCTGACCCCGGGTAAAGTATTGTCCGAATCAGAGAACCGGATGCTGCAGCAGCTCCCGGCATTCTCGCTTCAAACCTTAGGATCAGGCAAGTTTGCTTTAGAATTTGAAGCGTATATAGCGGATCAGTTTATGGAGAGGGACTTTTGGATTGGACTAAAATCCGATGCGGACCAGAGATTGGGGAAAAAAGAGAGCAACGGGGTATACATCGGCAAGGACGGGTACCTGATTCAAAAATTTTCTCCTCCCGAAAAAGGAGATTTGGAAGACAAGATGAAAGCCGTTCAAGCATTTGATCAGGCTACGCCTGGTCTACGCAAACATATGATGCTCGTGCCGACAGCCGCTGCCGTGCTTGAGGATAAATTGCCGCCCTATGCTTCCGGTGGTGGTGAGAGGGTCTATTGGGACAAGATAAAGGCTTCTGATCTCGGGGACATTCAATGGATCGATGTTTCCCCCGCGCTGGAGGCGAACAAAGAGCAGCCGATCTATTACAAAACAGACCATCACTGGACGACCAAAGGCGCTTTCCTTGCCTACCGGGAGCTGGGCGCGCCAATGGGTTTTACACCCAAGCACGAAGCCGATTTCAACATTCATCAAGTCACCAGTCAGTTCTATGGATCTTTGTATTCGAAAAGCGGGTTTAGGCACTTACAGCCGGATTCCATTGAGCTATATGATCCAAAAACACCGGGGAACATTTCCGTGGATTATGTCGACGAACAGCAAAGTGCGGATTCGATGTACGTGATGGAAAATCTCACCAAGAAGGATAAATACACTGTATTTTTTAATGGGAATCATGGCTTGATCCGCATAACAACCGGCAATCCAGATGGAAGAAGGCTGCTTATTGTTAAGGATTCGTATGCAAACAGCCTGATCCCTTTTTTAACCACGCATTTTAGCGAAATTGATGTGATAGATCTCAGATATTATGAGGGGGATGTACTGAAACTTACGGAAGACCGGCAAATCCGCGACATGTTGATTTTGTATAATATCATTACATTTTTTGAAGATCCATCCATTAAATCAATAGCGGATTCTGTAGAATAATGCAAATAGGAGGTCAGTAACGATGCTTGCTGGACTGAAAATGAAGTACCTGGTTGTCCTGTCTGCCGTCATGATCTTATGTGGCATTCTGATCGGATGCTCCAGTAAGAAGGAAGGCGCCAAAGACGTTCCCGTCCATACCATTGAGGAGCACATCAAGCAAGCGGCTTCTATGGAAAATATGGAAAAAGGGGATATGAACAGGCTTAAGAAGCTATACCATCTCGATGCAGATGAGGTTCAGGATTTTGTGCTGTATACGGCAGAATCGAACGTGGAAGCGGAGGAACTGGCTGTGATCCAAGTGAAACAAGAGCATCAAGCGGAAAGCGTTAAGGAAAAAATCATGAAAAGAATCGGGGCTCAAGAGGTCAAGCTGAAAGACTACCGTCCCGAGCAATTTTACCTCGTCGAAAAGCATGTATTAAAGGTCAAGGGCCGATATATTTTGTTTACGGTCTCCAAGGATGCCGAACAAATCGAAAGTGCGTTTAGCGAAGCTCTTAAATAATCCCATACCCAAGGCGAAAAAGACCCCCTCGGGCCATCCACGGCTTGGAACCCTTTGTATACCCGATAACTATCTGCAGGAACAATTCGGCTAGCGGGCCTATTTATTTTATTCCCCGCCCAGCAGCCGGTGAAGCTGCGCTGCCAGCTTTTGTCCGGCATTGGCCTCTACGAGCGTAAGGTCCCACAATACCGCATGGGTTCGCGGGTCGGCAGCATCGGTTTTGACTGTAAGGGTCAGCTCTTGCTTGCCTTCAAGCGGCACCTGAAAAGACAGGGGCTGATTCTCGCCCGGTGCGATATTCACATCCAGGGAGTAAAGCTCTTCTCCGTCGGCGCTGATCATGAGGCTGCTGGTGCCGCTGCCCTTAGCAGGTATAGCATCGTTAGGGACGCCAAAATTCCCGGCTAACTCCTTATACTGTCCATCCAGGCGCAGGGAGAACTCGTGGAGTCCCGGATGATCAGGGCTATAGAGATTGAGCGCCGGTTCAATCTGCTCCTGCGCTACAGTGAAGCTGCTGAGCGTTTCTTCCCACCGTATTTCACCCTGCTCAATAGGGAGCTGGTCCAGCGCTCGGATCTCCCCGCGGCCATGATCCAGATAATAATTGATACCGCTCACGGCGGAGTAGACGATTAACGTCAAGATAGCGCCTGACGACAGGAGCTTGAGTAGCCCTCTTGGCGTTGTCCGGTCGCGGCGGATCAGCCGCTGGGCGCCGTAGCCGACAGCCGCACCGAGCGTATTAATGACGATATCGTTGATATCGAACGCACCCAAATGGGTTACCATCTGAATCAGCTCTACCCCGGTAATGGCTGCTAAGAAGACTAAGAGGAACGGCAGGAAGCGGCAGCGGACCAGCAGCGGGATTACGAGGCCGAACGGTACGAAGGCCAGATAGTTGCCTAGGTTAAAGACCCAAATATTCGAATAACCGTCGCCCGGAAACTGCAACGGAATTCCGTCAAAGGCCAGGCGATACCGGGGGCCCGTCTCCGGCAGAGCCGATGAACGGTTGAAGCCGACAAACAAGAAAAATAAGGTGAGGACTATGTACAGCCAGAGGCCGATCCAGACGGCGGTGCTCTTTTTGCCTTGAAACATGATGTGTGACCTCTCTTTATCGGTTATTGTAGTGTCCCTTGCAGGGGGGCATAGGAAGTATAAGCTCTCCTCACCGGTCCAAGCAAGGCGTGGCTTTGCGTTCAGCTTTCCCTGTCCATTCCAATTCTCTCACCGGCCCAAAATTTGATATTAGCCGAGTTTGGAATAGCTACCGTGGCAAATGGGGATGTATTGCTCAATGCAACCATTGGTTTTCAGACTACGATTGGCATCCCGAATGTAGTTTTTACGTTATACCGGGATAGCCAGCCGATTTTTAACGCAGGAGCAAGCGGACTCGCCGTACTCGCAATACAGCCGGTTACGATTTCATATTTGGATTTAAATGTTCCGGCAGGTTATCATGCCTATTCTTTAGGTGTAGCCAATAACAGCACCAATATTCTGCTCAATACTGCCAGCGTTACAGGACCTGTGACTTTCTCCGGCGTTTCGACTGGGTAAAAGAACAAAAAACCAAAAGAGACATTCTAATAATGAATGCCTCTTTCTTTCGGCGTGACCAAAGGAATCAAATAAGCCGGCTGGGGCCCCTTACTTGGGGGCTTCACTGCTCAATTTTTGATTTTACAATCCCAAATGGCTTGAGAATACATATTAGTTTCTAGAACTTCCTTGTAATTCTTACTCAAGTCTTCTTCTTTCAACTGAGCGATTACCAAGATTCTTGTATTCTCTACATCTACTGTGTGTACCTTCCCTTTAAAAACATTATCCCCCTTGCTACAGGCGGCCAGGCCTAACAAAAAAACGAAAATGAGAGTCCATTGGAGACTCGCTTTTAGAAGCATGGACGTTCTCCTTTGAAGGGGTATGACATTATTCAATATTACCTCCTTTTGGGTTTCAGTTCCAGCTAGGGAATGCGGTAAAATTCCTGTTTGTTCCAGCTTTTCTTTATCTCTAAATGTTCCTTCCCGGTTCTAACTACCCCCGCATCAGCATATCCTATCTTAAAGAGAACACCTGTTCTATTTTACCATTGCTTAAAAATCTTAATCCTGGTTATAATACAAACAAATGTTCCTACTTGAGCCCGGAGGCGATTAATCATGAAGATGAGCATCGGCCAAACTATAGAAATGATCTATCTGGACCAAGCGGGCAAGATTACGCAGCGGACCATTGAGGTGCGCGGGATCCGGGACGGCCGGATTCGCGCCACCTGTCTGAGCACCGGCCAGCCCCGCGTATTCCTGACCGCGAACATCCTGTCGTGGCATCCGGTACGGGGGCGGAGGTATGCCTAAGGACCGGATCATTCTGCTCTCTGACTGCCAGTCTTTCTATGCCAGCGTGGAGAAGGCCGCCCATCCCGAGTATGCGGATCAGCCTGTTGCTGTGGGTGATCCGTCGCGGATGAATGGGATTGTCCTGGCCGCTTGCCCGCTTGCGAAATCCTATGGCGTAACTACCGCATCACGCGTGGGGGAAGCCCTGACGAAATGCCGGGATCTCGTAGTCATCCGTCCGCGGATGGGGACCTACATTACGGTCTCCCTCCTCATTTCCGAGATCTACCAAGTATATACCGATCTGGTGGAGGCGTTCAGCATCGACGAGCAGTTCCTGGATGTGACCGGCTCTCTGCGTGTGTTCGGAGGGGATTTGCCGGAGATGATTCACTCGATCCAGCAGCATGTTCTGTTATCTACCGGAGTGTGGACCCGGGTGGGCATCGGCCCGTCCAAAATCCTCGCCAAAATGGCCAATAACTTCGCCAAGAAGAAGGCGGGCGGAATCTTCCGGCTGGATTATGATAATCTGGAGACCGAGCTATGGCCGCGTCCGGTGCATGAAATGTTCATGGTGGCGGGCCGGATGACCAAGAATTTCTACCGTATGGGCATTACGACTATTGGAGATATTGCCCGGATGGAGCTGGGCGAGCTGAAGCGGAGAATGCGCACCACTCTGGGCAAGCAGAGCGATATTCAAGCGGAATATTATTGGCAGACCGCACGCGGTATCGATCCCAGCCCGGTGGTGACCGGGATACGCCAGGAGATGAAGTCTGTCGGCCACGGGAAGGCGCTGCGCTGGAATCTGTATACCCGCCTGCCGGAGATAGAGGTGGTGCTGCTGGAGCTGGTGATCGAGGTCTGCCGGCGGGCGCGGAAGTACCGGTACATGGGAGCGGTGGTGTCCGTTGCGGTAGTAGAGACAGACGGCAACAGCTCGAATACCTACAGCCGGCAGACGACACTGCCGGAGCCTTCGTCGTTAACCCATGAGGTGGCAGCGGCAGCCTACCGGCTATTCGTGGATCATTGGAGCGGCCTGCCGATAAGCCGGTTGACTATCTCTATATCCCAGCTGACGGATGACAGCGTGATGCAGCTGACCTTGTTCGACGACCGGATGCGGAGCAGTAACAGAGAACGGGCTATTGATCAGATCAAGAACCGGTACGGAAGCGGGGCGCTGATCCGCGCGTCTTCTTTGCTGGAGTCTGGGGTTGCTCTGGAACGGGCGCAGCAGATTGGGGGGCACTATAAATGAGCAAGCTAGACGGAAATGAGCGGTGGAAATCCAAAATGTTAATGACAGAGCATGTCCAGCAGTATGAACAGAAGCAGGGGACAGAGGGCAGGAAAATGATTACGGTAGAGGAGCGGACGATGGTGCGTGACCTCATTCTGCTTCCTTACCTGGATACGATGGTGAGTAAAAGCCTCAAGGAGCTTGAGCTGTCGAGCAGCATCCTTAAGCGGGCTTTCATGATCGCCGGCCAGGCGATTCAGCAGCGTATTATGCAGGATACCTACCAGCTGCAGAAGGAGCTGAAGCAGCATAATATCCGGGTGCTGGCCGATGAGCAGGAGGAGTTCCTGGTGTATTACAAAATCTTTTGCCGGGGGTATCAGGAACGCTTCGGACTTACCCGGGATGTGATGCGCACCGAGATCAGCCTGCGGCTGACCAGGTATACAGCGGAGCTGGGAGCCGGTCTGAAGAACCAGCATTTGAGCAGTTAGTATCAGCTACAGCGCTTTGGTGAACAGAATCTCCAGCGGCTCGTTGTCCGGCAGCAGGCAGCCCGAGTCGCGGTAGCCCAGTTTCCGGTAGAAATGCTGGGCCTCTTCACTCGCCATCGAGGAGGTCATGACCTGCTTATGGCCCATGGCCTGCATCGCCTGTTCCCAGTGCTGCACCGCCTGTCTGCCGAATCCTGATCCGCGATAAGGCTCATCAATCCACAGCAGATTCATAAAAGGGATCTGGTCCCAGAAATAGCCGTAACGCAGCCAGCCAATGTCCAGCCCGTCCTCGCTCAGAATGTAAATCTCCTGCTGGTTTATTTTCGAGAGAAGAAGTGAGTTCAGGATATGGCGGTCACGGCTTGCGAGGTAATCATAATCGGCTTCGGTTGCGGTTCTAATGTTCATGCGGCGGCTCTCCTGTCATTGAATAGTGTGTGAAGAACGATTGTTTTTACAAAAGTATATCACTACTGGTAACCCGGTTCGGTGTAACAAACAGCTATAAACAAACAAGCCCCTTCTCGGGGCTTGTCTTTGATTGGCCCGAATGTATGCCAAAAACAGCATACATTGTGCCGGTGCGCAGGTAATCAGGCTTCGCCGCCAGCTTGTCCGCTATACAAAATCCGATATTCCAGCGGCTCCAGCGTCATGCGGATTTTCTGCCCATCCTGCTCCACAGGCTCGCCGCTCAAGGCATCCCGCCAAGCACCGCCGCTCAGTGATTGCGTCAGCGTCAGCGGTTCAGCGGAATTATTCATCCAGACCGTGAAGCGGGTGTGCTCATTCCAGCGTTCATACACCAGGCCCGGGCTGCCCGGATCACTCAGCAGGAAGCGGAACTGGCCGGTACGCAGCACCTCGTGCTCCTTGCGCAGAGCAATGAGGCTCTGATAAAAGCGCAGCAGCTCCCGGTCCTGCCGGTCCTCTTCCCAGATCATGCATTTGCGGCAGTCCGGGTCATCTCCGCCGGTCATTCCGATCTCATCTCCATAGAAAATACAGGGCGTACCGGTGAACGTGAAGAGGAAGGTGATCGCCAGCTTCAGCCGCCGCTTGTCCCCGCCCAGCCGGGTGAGCACTCTCGGGGTATCATGGCTCGCCAGGAGATTGAACAGCACTTCATTCGCCTGCCAGGGGTACCGCATCAGCAACCCGTAGATCTGCGCGGCGAAGGTGTCCGTATCCATGTCGTTGTCCGCTCCGAAGAACTTCAGCAGCCGGTCAGAGAAGGGATAGTTCATCACCGAATCGAACTGATCGCCCTGCAGCCAGCTGAGGGAGTCGCTCCACACCTCACCGATGATGAACGCTTCCGGGTTAATCTCCTTGACCGCTTTGCGGAAATCCCGCCAGAACACATGGTCCACCTCATTGGCTACATCCAGCCGCCAGCCGTCGATGTGTACCTCCTTGAGCCAGAACTTGGTGATATCCAGCAGATAATCCCTGGCTTCCGGGTTGGCAGTGTTGAGCTTGGGCATTCCGCTGAAGAAGCCGAAGGTATCATAGTTGGCCCTGCCGTCCACCACCTGAACGGGATAATCATGGATATGGAACCAGCCTGCATATTTGGAGTCCGCTCCATGCTCCAGCACATCCTTGAACGGTGCGAACTCGGAGCTGGTATGATTGAAGACGGCATCGAGGACCACCTTAAGCCCTTTGGAATGGGCCAGGTCCACCAGCTGCTTGAGCTTATCGAGATCCCCGAAGTTTGCATCGACCGTTCCATAGTCAACGGTGTCATATTTATGGTTGCTGGGAGCCTGGAAGATCGGGGTCAGATACAGCGCCGTTACGCCAAGCTCCACAATATAATCCAGATGATCAATCATCCCTTGCAGGTCACCGCCAAAATAGCTGTCGTAGGTGGGCGGTGCCCCCCATTCGAGCGTCCCTTCGGGGTCATTCGCCGGATCTCCGTTAGCGAACCGGTCGGGCATGATCTGATAGAAGACCGCAGATTTCGCCCATTCGGGAACCTGGAGCAGGTCAACCTCATGGAGGTAAGGCATTTCGTAGTAGCCTCCGGCAGGCGCAGGCAGCCCGTCTGTAAAGAAGCCGGATTCGAGCATCCATATCGTTTCCTGATCGGTTTCCAGCCGGAAGCCGTAGGAGAAACGTTTGAACTCGGGGAAGATCTCTGCTTCCCAGTAATCGAAGAAGCTGTCAGTAGCCACCTTGCGCATACTCAGCTCCTGATGATGCTGCTCCCAGTCGTATTTATCGCCGGTCAGCGCGAATACCCGGTCTACATTATTTTTTTTGCTGCGGATTCTTAAGTGGAAGGTGTCCTCGTTATAGGCATATGCCCATCTCCCCTGCGAAGAATGATAGAGACATTCAAGCGCGATGGAGGAGCCGGATGAGGGTTGGGACACTGCTTGTCTGCTGAGAGCCATATGAAATTCCTCCTGGGATACGTATTGTAGATGGATATTATGAGGTATGAGCCTTAGTTAATACCCTTGGACCGGAGGTTTCAAACAGCAGATATTTCTTCCAGGGCCGTAGTCAAAATAGGGTGCCCTGCACCGGCTCCGGCCCGGCTCTGCGGATCAGCTCAGGGTAGTCACTCCTGACATCGCCCACGGCTGCGGAGACGGGATAGGCCAGCATCTGCTCCGCATCGTAAGGCCGCAGCAGCTTCATCAGGGCGGGAATATTCCGGTTGCTGCGCTCCAGCCACTGCGCTTCCCCGTCCGCATCCAGAATGACCGGCATCCGGTCATGGATGTCTTTCATGAGACGGTTCGGGGCGGTGGTAATGATCGTGCAGGTGGAGATTCTTCCTCCGTCCGGACCGGTCCAGATATCGTACAGAGCAGCCATAGAGAACAGCTTCCCGTCCCGCATCGTAATCCGCATCGGCTGCTTGCCGCCTTCCTGGATTTTCCAGTCATAGAAGCCGTCTGCGGGAATCACACAGCGGCGGGAGGCCACCAGTCCTTTGAACGAAGCCTTCTCCAGCAGGGTCTCACTGCGGGCATTGATTAGCTTGGCAGCGTTCTTGTCTTCCTTGGACCAGGAAGGGAGCAGTCCCCAGCGGAGTTCGCCAAGCTTATTCTGTGTGCCGTCATGAATGACCGCGGTAATATGCTGCATCGGAGCCGCGTTATACTTCGGTGCATATTGGATGAGCGGGTGCTCCCGGATGAAATACTTGGCGATCAGCTCCTCCAGCGTTACGGTGATCGTATATCTTCCGCACATTTGGTTCATCCCTCCCTGGATAGTTAATGGTTTACAGACCGAACAGCTTGCCTTAGCATTATATAAGATGAGACGGAAGATTGCGAAGGGAGACAGCGGCATTGATTATCGTAAGCTCT